>NZ_JBSGHL010000026.1:0-103967 GCF_053604375.1 Streptomyces sp. NPDC004031
GCCGCGGGCGCGGCGCTCAGGTCGGGGGTGAGGTGGGTGATGAGGGCGTCGAGGCTGTAACTGGGCAGGTCGGGGTGCGTGGTCTTGGCCAGGCGGAGGGTGTCCAGGACGCTGGTGGGGTGCCAGTCGGGGAGGTGGGCGGTCAGGACGCGGTGGTCGGTGTGGGCGTTGTGGGCGCAGATCCATGCGGTGCCGAGCAGGTCGTGGACGGCGCCGGAGACGTCGTCCCACGGGGGTGCGGTGGCGAGGCGGTCGTTGGTCAGGCCGTGAACGTGGGCGGCGCGGGGGGTGACGGGCCGGGGTGGGCGGATCAGCCAGGCCCCGGCGGCGGAGGTGTCGGGGCGGCCGTTGCGGATGGGGAGGGCGGCGACTTCGACCAGGTCGGGCGGGCTGGCGCCGTTTCCCTCGACGTCCACGACGAACAGGGGCGGCCAGGCGCTGTAGTTCACGGGGTGGTTCCGTTCTCCGCCGGGCCGGGCCATCCGATGGGGGCGCGTCCGTGCAGGCGGTGGTGGTGCGGCTTGCTGCGGTCGTGGCACTGGTAGCCGTAGCCGTGCTGGACGAAGTAGCAAGGCGGTTCGTCCAGGCCTTCGACGATGATGGCGCGTTCGTCGATCTCGACGGGGCCGGTTGTCCCGAGCGCCGCGTCGGCGGTCACCTGGGCGAGGTCCGGTCGCACCCAGTCGCCGGCGCAGCGCGCGATCTGTTCGGGTGGGCAGATGTCGCAGAGCTCGCGATGCCGAGTGACCGTTGTAGGCCGCCTCGCCATGCGCGTACGCCACCGCGCAGCTGGTCTTGCGGAACAGGGCTCCCCACAGAGCAGCGGCCTCCGAGGTGTGGAAATAAGCCAGGATCCGCTGCTCCGCCTGCTTGGACATGATCTTCCGGCGCGCGGTGTCGTTGTACGGCAACGGCAAGCCATTCGCGCCCAGATAATTCCCGACCCGGGCTGCGTAGTTGGGAGGGCGCGCTACCCGGCCCGGCGCTGAACCGGAAGCGCCAGCTCCCGGAACACATTGCGGATTTGCGTTAGGGGGGCGCGGTCGCGTGTGTGGAAGAGCTTGTTGGTGAGGAGGACGGCCCACTCTTGGTGGGTGGGGGAGACCCACAACGCCGTGCCGGTGAAACCGTAGTGGACCCAGGTGTCTTCGACCAGTGGGTCTGTGCCGGGGGCGGGGTGCCAGAAGAGGCCGCGGGCGGGGGTCAGGCCGCCGGTGTGGATGCGGAGGGAGTTCGTGATCCACGTCGGGCCGAAGGCCGCCTGTGTGGGCTTGAGCATGTGGCGGGCGAAGGTGGCCAGGTCGGTGGCGGTGGAGAAGACGCCGGCGATGCCGCAGACACCGCCCAGGAGGCGGGCGGAGAAGTCGTGGGCTGTGCCCTTGAGGTGGTTGCCGGTCTCGTCGTTCAGCTCGGTGGGGGCGCTGCGAGCCACTGACTCCGGTGAGAGTGGACCGAAAGTGGTCTCTGTCATGCCGAGGGGCTGCCAGATACGGGTCAGCGCGATGCGGTCGAGCGGGTCTCCTGAGAGGTATTCCGCCAGGTAGCCGAGGATGAGGGCTGCGCGGTCGGTGTACTCGACGGCTTCGCCGGGTTGGCGGTGGAGGGCTTCGTGGAGGACACCGTCGCGGACATCCTGGGGGTCGGTGCCGTAGAGGTTGCGCAGGTTGGCCCGTAGGGGGAGGCCGGCGGTGTGGGTCAGCAGGTGGTGGGCCGTGACTGGGCCGAGGGGGTGGCCCTTGACCTCAGGCCAGAAGGTACCGAGCGGGGCGTCGAGCTGGAGCTTGCCCGCTTCGACGAGAGTGCCGATGGTGGACCAGACGGCGAGGATCTTGGTGAGACTGGCGATGTCGAAGACGGTGTCCAGCCGCATCGGCTCGCCCGGCTCGGCCGGGTCGAGGAGACCGACCGCTCCGCTGGCCGTGGTGCCGTCGGCGTCGCCGACGGCCCAGACGGCGCCTGGGTAGACCTTGTCGCGTACGCCGTCGTCCAGGAGCTGGTGGATGCGGTCGGTATCGAGCGTCATGGTCTCCCCGTCGAGTGCTGGAGGTTGCCCTCCGGCCAGCGTAGTGAGACCGCGGAAGGCGGGTGGGCACGCCACGGCGGCAGTCAGTTCAGTTGCTTGCCAAGGTCGGTCAGGGCGGTAGCCGTGGCGCTGAGTGGGTAGCGGGCGGCGTTGGCGCGGCCCGCGGTGCGGAGGGCGTCGAGCAGACCGGGTGTCGTACGGAGTCGGGTGAGATCGCGCGTGAGGGTGGTGGGGCTGGTGAAGTCGGTCGCCATGCCGGTGGAGGCCAGGGTCTCGTCTAGGCCGGGAACGGGTTGGTAGAGGACGGGCAGCCCGCAGGCCTGGGCTTCGAGGGCGACCAGGCCCATGGCCTCGAACGTGGTCGAGGGCATGACCAGTACGTCGTGGTCGGCGAAGGCTTTCCACAGCTGTGGACGGCGGAGCCACCCGAGGTAGTGAACGTGCACTCCCAGGCGGTGCAGCAGCGGCGCCAGGGCCTGGAACTGGGTGGGCGGGGCCGCGATGCTCAGTTCTACCGTGGGCGTGGAGACGAGGGAGTGGACGAGAGCCTCGACGCCTTTCTCGGAGGTGAGGCGGCCGGCGTACAGCAGCCGTAGGTGGTCAGTGCGGCGCGGGCGTGGGCTCGCTGCCGAGGACAGGAGCTGGTCCGGGATGCCCCAGGGGATGAGTTCGATCTTTCGGCGGGCGATTCCCGGGGCGAGCGTGAGGAGTCGATCGGCCATCGCCTTGGTGGGGACCACGATGGCGTCCGCTGCTCTGGCGCAGTGCTGGAGGGCGCCGTGCTGGTCCCGGTACATCTCGGCGTAGAGGAGATCGGTGCCGTGGACCAGGGCGATCCGGCGGGCTGCGGGCAGCGCTCGGAGGAGGGCAGGGGAGGCTCCGAACGCGAGGTGGTGAAGGTGGAGCGTGCTCACGTCTGCCGGTTGAATAGCGCTCGCGATTGCGGCCCGCAGCCTCTCGACGTACGCGTCGAACGCCCTGCCTTGCAGACACTTGCCAGGGACGTTGAGGACGTTCAGCCCCTGCGGCAGCAAGGGTTGCTTCCCGCCTGACGCCAGCATGAAGGCGGCGGCAGGAACGAGGGGCTGGGTCCCCGTGTAGAGGTCGAGGAAGAGCTCGACACTTCCACCGGGGCTGGGGAAGGGCAGGTCCAGGAGAGTGGCCACCCTGGGGGTCATGACCGCCCCCCTGCGAGTTCCTCGTACAGCCGGGAGGTCTCGGCGCCCTTGCTGGCCGCGTACTTCAGGCCGTGCTGCCGGTAGCTCGCCGCAGCGCCGAGCGTGTGGAGGAAGGCCAGCTTGCCGAAGGTCATCCGGGGATAGACGCGCACCGGCACGGCCGCGCGGATCTCCAAGGTCCACCGGATGGCGTGGCCCTGGTGTCCGAGGGGTGCCGAGACGTGGACCCAGATGCCGAGGGAGCCGATGGTGCGGTTGCCGTTGAGCAACTGTGCGTATCGTTCCGAGCGGGTCTTCTCGTACGTGTCGCCGAGGTAGAGCACCCCTGGCCGCAGGACGAATCCGGAGGCCCCCAGGGGGATTTCAGTGAAGGCCGTGGGCCGCGCGGCGTCGAGAGGGCCATCGCAGGCGTGCAGGGTCTCGCCGAGCCGCCAGTCGTAGGCGTTCGGGGAGAGACGCATCGGGTCGAAGGGCTCGATGGCGATCTCACCCGCCGCGAGGGCCGCGGCAATTGCGGCCCCCGTGAGGATCACGAGGCGGCCCTCGGAGCAGGGACGAGGTCTCGCCAGTAGGCGGACGCCTGCGGACCGTCGGCGGACTGGTACTTACCCGCGTACGGGGTGATCGGGCCGACGGCGACGAAGAACATGATCTGCCCGATCTTCATGCCGGCGTAGACCCGCAGCGGCCTGATCGGGGACAGCATCAGTGTCCACTGACCATGGAAGCCGATATCCCCGATCGGGGCGGTGATCTCCACGAACAGGCCGAGGCGTCCGACCGAGGAGCGGCCGAAGAGCAACGGGACGAAGGTGTCCGAGCCGACTCGTTCGACGGTGTGGCCGAGGTAGAGCTGCCCGGGTTCCAGCACGTGTCCCTCGCTGCTGATCTCGACGTGGCGTGTGGGGTTGGGGCGGTGAGCGTCGAGGATGCCCTCGGCGTAGACGAGCAGGGTTGACCCGAGACGGACGTTGTAGCTGTTGGGATTGACCTGGGCGTGGTCGAAAGGTGAGATGCGTAAGCGTCCGTCGCCTGCGGCAAGGGCGATTTCAGGGCCGGTGAGGATCAAGGGAGGTCCCTTCGGTGAGGGCGTGCCGCACGGCCTGGGCGAGTGGAATGCCGGTCGCATCCGCGGGGGTGGCCAGGGCGTCGGCGAGGTAGCCGGTGGTCAGGATGGTTTGCGGGCGCTGTGGGAGCGGGACCGGGGCCGTGACGATCGGGCCTGCGTACGCCGTGATGTGGGCTGCGAGGGAATCCGGGTTGTCCTGAAAGTGATCGGGGACGGTCGCGCGTACGAGTTGGTTGTCGAACGGCTCGACGGCGAGGAGGTCGCCGCGCGTCAGGGTGTCGCTGAGCGTGGCGGTCCGCAGGGCGGTTTCGTTGAGCAGCACCGCGTCCGTCGTGGCCCCCACGCGGAGACGGTTCACCACGTCAGTCAGCAGCGCTCGACGGTCCAGGGCGGTGTGCCGGTACGGCGCGCTCACCGGACCCAGCGCCACGGAGAGCTGTCGCCCGGCAGCGCGGATCCAGGCTCGTACCGGTTCCAGTTCGTCCGAGAGCTGGGACGGTCCGGTGTCGGGGAATCGGGAGACCCGCGTGGCCCAGCCACGGTCGGACGGCTCGGCGCAGGCGTATCCGGCGCCGAGTTCGTATCCCTTGAGGACGGTCGTGTCGCCTACGCGGACGGGTCCGTACTGACTGTCGTGGCAGTGGCCGGCGAAGATGACGTCGATGAACGGGCACACGTGGGCGAGACGCAGATCCTCCTCGAAGCCGGAGTGGCTCAGCACGATCCAGGAGTCCACCTCCCCGTGCGCGAGCTGCAGTTCGCGGAGCGCGTGGGCCGGGTCGACCACGCGCTGGCCGACGCGTTGGGCGTACGGGATGGCGTTGAACGCCTGGGGGCCGAGTACGCCGGTCACAGCCGTCGTTCGGCCGCCGACGCGGCGGATGTCCACCGGGCGGAAGAGCCGCCGCCCGCCCGCCTCGTATGCGTTGGCGCAGACGGTGATGCGGTGCAGGTCGGATTCGAAGTAGTGCCGCCAGCCGTGGTTGCCGGGTGCGATCACGTCGTACAGACCGAGCAAGGTGGCCCGTTCAAGTGCGCCGCCGCCGAGCCGGTAGTAGCCGGTCCCCTCGAAGAAGTCGCCGCTGTCCACGATGAGGGCGTTCGGGCGGGTGGCGGACAGGTGGCGCAGCAGCGGTGTCACGTCGTCGAAGGCGGAGTGGAAGTCGGTGGTGGCGATCACGCATCGGAGCCGTCGCGTCATGGCGCGACCTCGCAGATGTCCGCGCCGAGCGACCGTAGTTTGCCCGGCAGGTCGGCATGACCGCGGCGGAGCTGTTCGAGGCCGCCGAGGGTGGTGATGCCGTGGGCGGTCAGTCCCGCGATGAGAAGAGCGGCTCCGGTGCGGATATCGGTGGTCTCCACACCGGCGCCTGTCAGCTGTTGCGGACCGGAGAACCGGCACTGCGTAGGCGAGAGCTCTTGGATGTCCGCGCCCATGCTGCGCAGCTGAGGGATCAGGTTGGCGTGGCGGCCGGGGTTGATCGTGTCCGCGAAGGCGTGGTGCCCGGGTACGCCGAGCGCCAGGGCCAGCAGGGAGGGTTCGAAGTCGGCGTCGAGGCCGTCAGGGGACAAGGATGCCGAAGCGTGCAACGGGCGCTCGACGAGGCTGATCTCCCGTGCGTCCACGACGAACGCGTCGGGCTCCTCCGTGATCGTGATGCCGGCTCGGCGCAGTTGTGCCACCGCGGGGGCGACGTCACGGCTCCGGATGCCCTCGATGCGGGCAACACCGCCGGTGGCGGCAACCGCGCAGGCCAGGGTTCCGGCCTCGATCTTGTCGCCCGGCACGGACCACGAGCTGGAGCCCTCCACCAAGTGGCGTGGCGGGACGAGCACGAGGAGTTCCCTGTGTGCGTCGCGGGTCCAGCCGATGGTCCCCAACGCGTCGAGTACGCCGAGCACCTCGGGTGAGAGGTTCGGCCTGGCCAGCCGCAGCTCGGTTCCGGAGACAACCGCGCGCAGGATCGCTGCAACCGTCGCTCCCCGGGAGCGGAACGGCAGGGCCACGGACACGGTGCCGCGATGGGCACGGGCCATTTCGACGCCGTAGCCCTGCTGATGACTCGTACACCGGTCGCCATACGCCTCATAGACCCGGAAGTGCTGCTCCATCCCGCGGTCGCCGATACGGCAGCCGCCGGGCCAGGGCAGACGTGCCTTCCCGTAGAGGGCGAGGAGAGCGGGGACCAGGTAGTACGAGGCCCGGATACGGCCTGCGGCGGTGAAGAGTTCGGAAGTCGTCCGCCTGATGCTGCCCGGCGCAATCAGCGCAGCGTTCCCCGGGGCCGGGCACCCGCCCACGTCGAGGCCGGCTTCTCGGAGGAGCGCGATCATGACGTGCACGTCCGTGCTATCGGGGAGATTGCTCAGACGTACAGGCGAGCGGAGCACGGCCGCCGCGGCCAGCAGCGGCAAGGCAGCGTTCTTCGAGCCGTCGACGGTCACTGTGCCGGTGAGCGGCGGGCCAGGGCGGATGGCGATGACTTCGGCGGCCGTGGTCGGCGCTGTGCCCCGGGAATTGAGGCGCTGCGGTTCCATGCGGGACCTCCAGGATGGGTATGGCTCACCACGAAACCGTCGCCCGTACCCGCCGCTCCACCTGACCTGCTGGTGCTGCATGGGTTATGCAGACCCCGCATGGGAGGTAGGCGGGGTGTTCCCGGGCTCTGTTCAAGGGGCAGGATCGGCGACGGCGGAGGGAGCCGCGCGCATGGTCGCAGAGCAGGACGAGGCGAAGAAGACCGGCGAGATCATCCGGCATGCGCGTGTGCTCGCGAGACGTTCCCAGACCGATGTTGCGGCTGCGCTGGGATACCACCAGTCAAAGGTCAGTCGCCTCGAACAAGGCAGAGGCACGGAGGATTTACGCGTGCTGCGTGCCGTCGCCATGGAGCTCCGCATCCCCTTGGAGATGCTGGGACTGGCGACTGCTCCCATCGCCGACAACGCTGATCGAGAGACCACAGAGGACATGCACCGTCGCACATTCCTTGCCGCGGGCGTCGCCACGCTCGCCGCACCTGCACCGTCCGCGATTCCGTACGGGGAACTCGTCCAGTCGCTTCTTCCTGGTGCCGTGCCGACGGTGAGCACCGACGAGGAGGGCCTACCTGAGCTGGCCAGCAGGATGAAGAGTTTGCGTGCCCTGTTCCTCGCCTGCGACTACGCCCGCCTCGAACTCCAGCTGCCCGCTCTCATCGGCGACCTCCGCCGTGCTGCCGTCGGCTCGTCGGAGGCGACTGGCATGCTGGCCGCCGCCTATCAGACCACCGCGAGCCTTCTCCTCAAGCACGGCGATCACGGCCACGCTTGGCTCGCGGTGGGTCGTGCGATGGCAGAGGCTGAGCGGTCAGGCGACCCGGTCGTGCTGGCTTCCAGCGTGCGCTTGCACGCCCATCTGCTGGCCAGGGAGCATCACACCGCCCAAGCAGTCACCTTGGTCCGGCACACCGTGGACCACATGTCGGGCTCGTACGACCGCCGGTCTCCCCGGCACCTTGCTGTCCTCGGGATGCTTCTCCTGCGGGGGGTGACGGCTGCAGGACTGGGCGGCGACCGCAGCTCCGTAAAGGACTTCCTCACCGAGGCACGTGAGGTCGCCGAGACGATGCCGGGCAGCGAGCCCGACAGGTGGTCCAACTTCAGCCTGACCAACGTCGAACTGCACGCGGTGAACGCGTCCGTTCTCCTCGGCGACGCCGGGCTGGCGCTCCAGGCCGCACGGCCGCTCATGCGCCGCCACATTCCGGTCCCGGAGCGACGGGCTGCGTTGTGGACGGATGCTGCCCGCGCGTACAGCCAGCAGGGCCGTCTCGCCGACGGCTATCAGGCGCTGCGGATCGCCGAGAGCTGCGCCGCCCAGGACGTACGCCGACCTGCCGTGCGGGAGCTGGTCGCCGACATGGCTGCGCGCGACCGGCGTCGTACGCTGCCGGAACTGCATCACTTCGCCCGTCGGTTGGGAGTGCCCGCGTGAGCGATTCGCCGAAGAGGCCGTTCCTTTACGTTGTCGTGTGCGCGGCCGGTGTGGCACCGGACGTGGGCACGCTGATCTCGGCAGCGCAGGACCGTGGCTGGGATGTGGGCGTTGTCGCCACGCCGCTCGGGCTCGGCTTCATCGATCAGGCGGTGGTCGAGGCAGAGACGGGGTACCCGATCCGGTCGGCGTGGCGGAAGCCCGGTGACGTCCGCCCGCTGCCGCCGGCCGATGCGATCGCGGTGGCGCCAGCGACCTACAACACGATCAACAAGTGGGCGGCCGGTATCTCCGACACGCTCGCGCTCGGCATCCTGTGCGAGGCCTACGGGATGGGCATTCCCACGGCCGTACTGCCCTACGTAAACAGCGCGATGGCCGCCCACCCCGCATACGGCGAGAGCCTGGCGCGGCTGCGCACGATGGGTGTCCTGATCAGCGGTTACGAACCGCACCCGCCGAAGTCGGGTGGGGGCGCGGACCGGTTCCGGTGGGAAGAGGCGCTGGAACTGCTCGCGCCGAGCGTCGCCGTCAGGGACTGACTCCCGGCGCAGGGGCGGCTCGCTCTGCGCTGCTTATGCACAGCGTGCATGGCCGACAGCTCTGTGTGCATGACGCGTGGTCCGCGGTACGGCTTCACCGCTTTGGTCTTCCTGAGACACGTCGATGGATACCAAGTGGGGAGAGACCTGGTGACATATTCGGGAAGCGGTGACGAGGCCCCGATCCTGGTGAGGCGGTGGCCGCGCAGCGCTCGGTGCGTGGGCGCGGCCCGGCAGGAATTGCGGCAGGAACTGGAAGCCTGGGGCCTGAGTCGGCTCGCGGCGACCGCTGAGTTGGTCCTTTCGGAACTCTTCGGTAACGCGGTCCGGCACGCGTGCCCTCCTCGTGGGCGCCAGATCGAGACGCGTTACGAGCGGGCGCTCGGCGGTGTGCGCATCGAGGTGCACGACGCCAACGAGAACTGGCCGGAGCTCCGGAAAGCGACCGCGGATGAGGAATGCGGACGCGGACTTCTTCTCGTGGACGTGCTCACCGGCTCGCGGTGGGGTGTGAGCGAGCGTGATGGCGTGGGGAAGCGGGTATGGGCTGTCGTTGCCGACGATGACGCCGACCCCATCGATTCCCCGGACGCTCAGCAGCGAGCGTCCCGGTGACCGAGAACAGCGCTGAGCGCACCGCGAGGAGACGGGTCCGGCCGCGGAGTCTGCACCAAGAGCCGGAAGCGGTGACATGGGCGAGGGAGAAGGCCGGGCTGACGAAACGGGCGCTCGCTGGCGAAATCGGCATCTCCGAGCAGTTGATGGGGGAGATCGAGTCTGGGTGGCGCAGCGCGACCCCCGCGAATCTGGCAAGGCTCGCAACAGCGTTGAACTGCCCGCTGGTGGTGCTGGAACGCAGGCGCCAATCTGCCGAGAGTGATCACTGATTTGAGCCTCGATTGGTCGGCGGCTGACGGAGGAGGTGGGTGGCGTCGTGGCCCGCAGCTCTGGGATGGGTGATGTTGGTCGCGAGGGTGGACTAGGGTATCGGCGACCGCGTGTGCGGCCTCCGCGCTGCGTTGCGTGCGAATGTCAATCACAAGCGGCAGACGTACCGGACGCGACGATCTTGGGCGCGGTGGTGGACACCATAGACACTCGCGCGTGAACCCGACGAAGAACAGCAGGTCGGCACACTGTGCGACTTGCGCAGCCTTCTACCCAGCGATGCCCGTGGGGCACGATAGTCCAACAGTGAGGCGGAGCACTCACTAACACATCTTGCGAAGTGCTGAGTTGCGCCTCCGAACTGAGCCCAGATCCAGAGAGCGGGATGAAGCGTTCCGGCTGTCGCCCCCCAGCACGCGGGACTACAGTACTGCGATCAGTTGGGGGGAAATGAAGTGGACGAAATGACGTTCGCGGCCACCACCGTGGCAGCGACCTTCCTCACCCAGGCATCCGAGGAGGGGTATCGGCGCGTCCGGGAGGCTGTTGGCCGCCTGATCCGGCGCAGCGTGCAAGAGCCCGAGGTAGCAGTTCATCTAGAGTATCTGGACCAACATCGGGCCGCCGTGGGGCAGGCCACAGCGAGTGATCGCGAGGCCGTCACCCAGGCCGCCGCCCTCGTATGGGCTCCGCTACTCGCACAGCTCGCTGAGTCAGAACCGGCAGCGTATGCAGAGCTGTTAGCTCTGGCCCGGCAAGACCGCAGGATCTCGGTGGTCAACCAGCACAACCATGGATCGGGCGCGTTCATTAGCGGACACGTCGAAGGCGGCCTCACTATCAACCATGGCGCAGGGCATGGCAGAGACGACTGACCCCCAGAGAAACGGCGCGCAGCACAACCACGGGCCTGGCGTGTTTATCGCCGGGGACGTTTACGGTGGAGTCAAAAACTACCAGTCGGGCGAAGACTATCGGGAAGCTGACGAATCCCAGGCGTCCCAGGAACATCAGCTTCACGAGAGCGAAGGCCCAAACGGGTATCGACTCGACGAAACAGAGCAGACGGGGCCAGGTGAGGCTTTGATCGGCTGGATCTTGCTCACTGCCTCACTGTTAGGGGGGTCCGGTTACTGCCTAGCGGCAGCTCTGCTTACGGACCGACTATCGATGGGTGACCGTGTCAGCGGTGTTATTGCCGCCCTGGGTTGCGCCTTCGGTGGGGTGATGACCTCGGCATTCGTCTTCGTCGCGCTCGCAGAAGTATGCGCCACGGGCACGGCCAATGCGACCGACTCGGCGAGGAAACGATGGGCGCAAGGACAGCGAACCGCGGCCCGTATGAACCTTCGGTACGCTGTTAAAACCGCCCGTGTCGCGGGCTTCAGTGCCGTCTTGGTCGGGTTCATCACGGGCCTCTTCGGATTCCTAGCCGTTGGAAAGAAGGCCGCAGACCGCGCCTATAGCGCTCGCGAGCTCGCGGCATCTCATATTTCCAAAGCGCGCTCCGCGCTGAGGGAGAACCCCGGCAGGGAGTGATTAGGTCCCGCCGGGGTTCATGCCACATCGGCCAACATGGGCGAAATCACCGACGCATGAACTGCCCGTTTGTTCTACTGGAGCGCAAACGGTGGGGGAAGCTGCCCATCAACGGTGACGGGAATATGGTGGTGGTTGGTGCGCGGGCATCGTCGGCTGCGCGGTCTCCGCGAGCGGACTCGAACCCGTCGGGATGGTGCTGCGGGCTTGAGCGGCGCGGGCTCGGGGGCTGAGTACGGGGCGTTGGGTGAGGCGTTGGAGGCGCCAGGTGAGGACTTGGGCAGGGGATCGGGCGTCGTCGAGTGCTCGTTGGTCGGCTGCTTGGCGGAGGAGATGGGCGGGGTCGTGGCCGGCGGTCCGGGCGTCGCTGAGGGCGGTGGCGAGGGCCGGCCAGGTGGGGTCGTTGAGGATCTGGTCGGCGTGGGTGGGGATGAATTCGCGTACTTGTTGGGCGTGGCGTTCAGCGGCTGCTCGTGGTGGACGACGGTCGGAGAGGGTGGCCAGGGGTACGGCTGAGGCCTGGGCGTAGGCGGTCTGCAGGTCGGTGAGGGTGCGGCGGGTGGCTGCGACTTGCTGGTCGTGGTGGTGGGCGGCGTGCCAGCGGCGGATGGCGATCAGGGCGAGGACGGCACTGTCGAGGAACATGGCGACGGCCGCTCCGTCGCTGGTCACGGGTTGCCTGGCGATGGCGTGGATGGCGCTTCGTAGGGCTCGGGCGTGTTGGTGGTCGGCTTGGATACGGGAGCGGCTGGCGCGTTCGAAGTCGAGGGCGGCCTGGCGGAGCTGGGGTCGCAGGTCTTCGGGTGCGTAGAAAGGGAGGGCGTCGAGGGCTTCGGCGAAGGCGGTGATGTGGGCTTGGGAGGCTGGGTCGTCGGGTTGGTCGAGGTGGTGGGGGATGCGTTCGGTGGCGGCGGTGGCCTGGTGCCAGGGGTTGGGCCTGCGGGTGCCGGTCGGTGGCGGTTCGGTTGCGGTGAGGCGGTTGCGGATCTGGGGGTAGGACAGGTCGGGGGCGAGGGTGGAGCCGGCGAACCAGATGGGATGGCCGTCGGCGTTGGTGTCGCCGTCGAGGGCGACTTTGTAGCCGCGGATGTCGCCGGAGGGCATCCGCAGGATCTCGGTCGTGATGCCGCTGGCGGTAAGCAGGTGGAAGAACTCCTCGGGGCTGGTGGAGACGGCGATGACGGTGCGGATCGTGGCGCGGAGCTGCTCGCGCGGCGTGCTCTGTCGGCCGGTGCGGTGGGCTTTCTCGGTTTCGGCGCGGGTGGGGCGTTTGGCGGCGGTGCCGTCGCCGGAGGTGACACGGCGCAGCCCGTAGTCGATCTCGATGCGGCGGGCTTCGGCTTGGGCGCGTTTGTAGGAGTAGGAGTCACGGGGTTTGCCGCCGTCTTGGCGGACCTTGGTGGCGAGGATGTGGATGTGGTCGTCGGCGTGTCGGACGGCGATCCACCGGCAGGCGCCGTCGTCGTCTGTCGGAGCGATGCCGGTGGCGGCGGTCATGCGGCGGGCGATGTCTGCCCACTGGGAGTCGGTGAGGACGGGATCTTCGGGAGCGGCGCGGACTGAGCAGTGCCAGACAGGCTTGTTGGGACGTTCGGCCGGATCGATGGCCTTGACTGGCAGGTCGAGGTAGGCGGCCAGTTGCTTGAACGTCGCTGCGGGGTTCCTGCCGGGGTCGGGCGCCAGGCCGTCGAAGGAGGCGACGAGGTGGGGGTCGGTGTGGGCCTCGTGGCCGCGGCCGGTTCGGTAGAGGTAGCCGATCGCACCGGCCGAGTTCGAGCCCGGCTTGTGGATGGAGGGGATCACGTGCGCTCGGTCAGAGCCTGGGCGGCCGCTTCGAGTCGGTCGGCGGCGTGTCGGACGGCGAGGAGCGTGGCCTCGGCGCCGATCGGGTCGCCGCCGGCGTTGACCGTGCGGGCGATCTGGTTGACGTTGTTGCCGACGCGGGCCAGGTCGGTTCGTGCGGCGACGAGTTCGCGGATGGTGCCGCGCAGGTCGAGGAGGTTCGCCGCTACGCGGTTGACGTCGTGGGCTGCGGCCAGGGCCGCCTGGGCCATGAACTTGGCGAGACTCGCGCCGGTGTGGTCGGCAGCGGCTTTCAGAAGGGCGCGCTCTGTGGCGCTGAGTCGGACGCTGACGGCTGCGCGCTGCTTGTTCTGACGCGTGCGGGTACGACGCTGCGGACTCGTACGCGGTGGGCTCGTCCTTGGTGTGGGGCTGCCTTCGGGCCCACGCTCTGCATCGGTCGCCCCCCGGCGGCCGGTGTCCTGCGCCACCCCCGGGGCGGAGGCTGCGGCGCGGGACGCTCCCCCGACGGGGGAGTGTCCCAGCGCACAACTTGCTCCGCCGGAGGCTGGGCGTTCAGTGCTGTACGGGCTGTTGAGGGGGCGGGCGGAGGCGGTACCGGTCTCGTCGCGGACAGGGCGGGTGACTGGGATGGGGATGGCGGGGGTTTCGTGGCGGAGGGGCATCGGGGCGCTCGTTTCGGCGAGGGAGGGTGTGTGGGTGGGTCGGGCCGGACGCTGCTGCGTCCCGGCCTCGTGCTGAGGGGTTGGGGCGCTGTGTTCCGTGGCGGAACGAGGCGAGGGGCGTCCGTTCAGTTTCAGAACACGGCTTCTGTTCAGTTACTGAACGGCCCGCCTGTTCAGTAACTGAACAGGGTGAGCTCCCCGCAGGCCGGGTTGAGAGGGCCCGTGGGCGGCGGTCCGGGGGTTTTCGCGCGGGGGACCGCCGCTTCGGGTGTTGACCGGTTGAGCGGACCAGGTGGGGCTGGTTCGCGGGTTGACCTGGAGAGACTTCCGGTCAGTGGCTGTCGCGTTCGCGGCGGAGTGTGGTGAGGAGCTGGGTGAGGCGGTCCTCACTGATGGTGTGGCCGGCGGCGCGGATGGTCTCGCGGACCACGGCGCGGGTGGGAGTTTCGTGCAAATGGAAGGCGGGGCAGGCGAGGACGAGGAGCTCGTCGAGTTCCGCGCTGGGCGGCCTGCCGATGCGGTGGACCGGGTGGGCTGTTTCGTGGCGTGTCGGGGTGAGTTCGGGGCGGGTGTGCTGGATCTCCTGCTCGGGGCCGACTGGAGTCTCGTGCTGATGCTCGGCGGTTTCGGGCTGGGTGACGGTGCCGGTCGTCGGCGGGGCGTTGTCGGCGCGGGTGATGAGGATGTGGAGGTGGACGGCTCCTGCGAGGGCGAGCGGGGCGATGGTGGACAGGATGCCGACGGTGGTGTCGTCCAGGTGCAGGCCGGTGGTGGGGGTCTGCTGGTTGAGGCGGATGGCATGGAGTGCGTTGGCCCAGACGCTTGCTGTGGTGGCGGTGGCGAAGAGGGTCCAGATGTAGAGGCGGGCGCGGAAGGGTGCGTCGCGCAGGACAAGGAGGGCGCGGACGCCGTAGGCGATGAAGCCGTCGATGATCAGGGGGAAGAGGTAGGTCAGGGTGGGGCGGACGTGGATGGCGAAGGCGATCTGCTGGAGGGCGTCGTAGGACAGGGTGCAGCCGGCGGCGCCGAGGAGCGTGACGGCTGCGCGGTCCCAGGCGGTTGCCTGGTGGGCTGTGGCGGGGGTGTTCGGGGGCATGCGGGGACTCCGGGTGTGGGCTGTGCTTCCGCGCGCGGGCAGGCGTCAGCGGAGGAGCGAGGCGGGGGCGTGAAGTGAAGGCGGGCTGCGGCCCGGGGCCGCTTACGAGGCGGCGGTGTGCCTTCTGCGGTCGTGGCCGGTGAGGATGACGCGGTCGGTCATCTCTGCGAGGCGGGAGGCGACGCGGTCGCCGACGGCGTCGCGCAGCTCGGCGACGGGCAGGTTGGTGGTGACCAGGGTCGGCAGGAGCTGGTTGTAGCGGTGGTTGACCAGGCGGTAGGTCAGCTCCTCCGTCCACGGGGACTGCTTGGCTGCGCCGAGGTCGTCCAGCAGCAGGAGCGGGCTACGCGCCAGGCGCCAGAGCTGCTGTTCGGCGTCGTTGCCCTGCTGGGGGCGTTGTGCGGCGTACAGGTCGGCTGCGGTGGTCGCCTCCCAGCGCAGCCGCACCCCGGCGGCGAGGAGGGCACGGACGGCCCCGTACGCCTGGTGGGTCTTGCCGGTGCCAGTGGGGCCGGCGATCAGCAGCGAAGGGCCGGTGCCGATCCCGCGCGTGCCGCCGGGGCCGGGCCTGCTCGCGGCGGTGACCTCGGCGACCCAGGCGGTGACGCGCGGGTGGTCGGCCATGGCGCCCTGGTAGCGGGGCGGGATGCGGGCGTCGGCCAGCTCCAGCGCGGTCACCGGCGCCGGGACCGGTGGCGCGGGCGCCGTGTCCGGGGCGATGCCCCGTGCGGTGAGGATCGCGGCGAGGCGGTTCACTGCGCCTGCGGCGGTGCTCGGTTCGCGGGTAGCGGTGGTCACAGGTCACCGCCGTAGGCGGCCTCGACATCGGCGGGGTTGGTCCACGCGCGGTGCGGCGGGCACGGGTTGCCCTGCGCGGGTGCGGCGTTCATGGCCTCGTTGACCAGGCTCGGCAGCACGCTCGGGCTCAGGCCCTTGATGCGGAGCCGCTCCAGAGCCGGGCGGATGTGGTCCGGGGAGATGCCTTCGCCTACGAGCTGGTTGACCGTCCGGCCCAGGTGCCCGAGGAACTGCCTCGGCGGGCGGTGCGCGCACGCGGCGACGTACTCGTCAAGGAGCTGCTTCGCCGAGACGGAAGGGCTGGGCGCGGGGGCGCTCGCGCCCCCCGAAGGAACAGATCCTAGATCCACGATCCTAGGTCCTAGATCCGGACGACGAGGACTCACGGAGGGCTCGGTGAGCCCTCCGTGAGCCCTCGGTGAAGCCTCGCCGAATCCGCTCTGACCTGCTGATTCGTGATTCGGCGAGGGCTCGCTGCTCTTTCGCGAGTCCTCGGTGAATCCTCCGTGAGGGCTCACCGCACCCTCACGGAGGGCTCGCTGCGTACTCGGTGACGCCTCACGGGCATCGGCCGTCCCGTCGTGGTGGGGGCAGGCGGGTGCGCGGACTCCGCTGGGGCGGTTGATCTTCTGGTGGCGGTGCCAGGTGACGACGTGGAGGTAGCGCTTGCCGTCGTCGCCTTCATAGCGGCAGACGAGGTCGGCGGCGGCGAGCTGGGTGAGGTCGTCCTCGACGCCGAGGGGGCCGTGGTCGGGGCGGAGCGACCAGAGCAGGCCGGCGATGACGGCGGGTTGGTCGCGGAAGCGGCCGTGGTCGTCGGCCTGGGTGAGCAGGCCGAAGAAGGTCCGCTCGGCCGACAGGGACACCGCGGCCAGTGACTCCGAGGCGAACGCCTCGGGCTTGATGGTGCGTATTCGGGCCATCCCTCAGCACCCCGCCTTCGGGACCGGGCGGCCGAAGGGGAGTGCGCGGCGGGGGCACGGGGTCATAGGGTGGGGCACAGAGCTCCTTGTCAGCGGGCCATGCGGGGTGGCAGCCCCGGCGTGCTGGCGGACCGTTCAGGGATGGGCGGACGGGGTTTCTGCTTCGGCCTCCGGCGTTCTCAGCGCCGGGGGCCTTTCTTGTTATGGACGGTGGGAACGACAGTTAAACCACACACCGTTCGAACAGTCCATACATTGCTCTGCTTTTCGAGAGAAGTCAGCGGGGAAATCCTTGCGGCGTATGGGCCGCACCGTAGCCGTAGATCACGGATCGTCCAAACCAGAGGTCGTGCCAGGTCAACGCTCTGTCGTGGAGTCCGTGTTGTCCGTTCTGGGTTAGTTCAGGGCTCATCCGGGATTCGGTGCTACCGTCCGGGCTGCTACCTGCTCCGGCAATTGCGCAGCCGCGTTGTACACCCGAAAATGCCGTTTCCCAAAACGCATTTCACGAGGTACAACATGACGTCCCCCCGAAAGCCCTCCACAGCTTCCGCCCATCCCTGAACCACCGGCCGGCATCACTGGGGCTGCCACCCCGCGCCGACCGGAGAAGGAGCCCTGTCTTGCGCCCGCCCGCTCCATCCCCGCACCACCTCCCCGCGCTGCGCGCCGCCGCGGAGGTGGTCGCCCGTGCCTGAACGCCTTCTGAACGTCGCCGAGGCCGCCGAGCGCCTCGGCACTGGCGAACGTTTCGTCCGCCGCCTCATATCCGAGCGGCGGATCGCCTTCGTCAAGGTCGGCCGCCACGTCCGCCTTTCCGAAACGACACTCGACGCCTACGTCCTCGTCAACACCGTCCAGCCGGTCACCCGCCGACGAGCCCGAGCCCACTACGGGAGGGCGGCCTGATGGGAAACACGAAAGGCACCAAGCGCCGCTTCGGATCGCTCCGGCAATACCGCTCCGGGCGGTGGACCGCCAGCTACGTCGACCCCACCGGCCTGCGTCGCAACGCGCCGGAGACCTTCGTGACCAAGACCGACGCCGAGGTCTGGCTCTCCCAAGTCGAGGCCGACCTCACTCGCGGGGACTGGACCGACCCGGATGCCGGAGCAGTCAACTTCGAGGAGTACGCGCTGCGCTGGGTCGACGAGCGCGGCCTCGCACCGACCAGCGACGAGCTGTACCGCCGCCTCCTGCGGCTGCACATCCTGCCGACCTTCCAGAACATGGACCTCGACGAGATCGCACCGGGTCGGGTCCGGGCCTGGCGAGCCGAACGGCTGGAGGCCACGGGCGCCACGACCGTCGCGAAGAGCTACCGCCTGCTCAAAGCGATCCTGGAGACGGCGACCGACGACGAACTCATCCGCCGCAACCCCTGCCGGATCAAGGGTGCGGGCAAGGAGGAAGCCGAAGAGCGTCCGGTGGCCACCGTCGAGCAGGTCGACGCGGTCGCCGAGGCCATGGGCCCGCGCTGGCGCCTGATGGTCTACTTCGCCGCCTACGGCAGCCTCCGCCCCGAGGAACAGGCCGAACTGCGGCGTACCGACGTCGTCGCACCCGAGGAGCCGGACGAGCTGAAGCGACGGCGGGGCGTGGCCCATGAGCCTGTGCTGCTCCGGATCAGCCGTGCCTCGCCGGAACTCACCACGGGGCAGCGTGCCACCGGTGACCCGAAATCCCGTGCGGGCAAACGTACGGTCGTCCTCCCAGGGTTCCTGACGGTCGACGTGCGAAGGCACCTCGACTGGTTCGCAGCAAAGGAGCCGGACGGCCTGCTCTTCGTCGGGGAACGTGGGGCCCCATTTCGCCGGTCGACTTTCGGTCGTAAATGGCGCAAAGCCCGTGCGGAAGTCGGCCTGCCCGACAATTTCCGCTTCTACGACCTTCGCCACACCGGAAACACTCTTGTCACCCAGTCGGGCGGCACCCTCAAGGACGCCATGGTTCGCGCCGGCCAGTCCTCGGAGAAGGCCGCCCTGATCTATCAGCACTCGACACTGGAACGCCAGAGGGAGGTCGCGGCCGGGCTCGACGAACGCGTCCGCGCCGAGCGCCGGGACGCGGGCGGCGACGATCCATCTGGTGCGGAAGTGGTGCGGCTGGCCTGACGCCCGCCTGGCCGGCAGTTCGGGGGTCGGCACGCGCCACGCGTCGGCCCCCGAACCTTGCCACCGCGACGCTCTGTGCTGGGCCTTGCAGGTCAGGTGACCATCCGGGGGGCGTCAAGTCGCCCTGTGCGTAGCGGTGTTGCTCGCCCGGCGACAGGCTTACGGGGAGCGCCGACCTCTACTGTCCGTAGCGGATGGGCACTTCGTTGTGTGACGCAGGTCACCGAAAGTGCGTCTCGGAATTCGAGACGAACCCGGTGTCGGTATTCGACGGACCGTTTGGCCCCGCCCTGCGGTCCCATTCGACCGCCAGATCTGGTGCGCAAGTGGTGCGCGACTGGCGAATTGGACTAGACAACAATTAAGCCCCAGGTCATTGACCTGGGGCTTAACAATGGAGCGGATGACGGGAATCGAACCCGCGCTCTGAGCTTGGGAAGCTCATGTTCTACCATTAAACTACATCCGCTGGAAAGCCGTCCCGGGGGAAGCTCCGTCCGTACTCTACCGCATCGGGCGTGGGGGCGGGGGGAGGTGGGGGGAGGGGTAGGTTGGGGTGGGGGTGTGTGGCTCTGGGGTGGGGGCGGGGGGATCCCCTAATGTGTGGGTTTGTCGGCCACGCGGAGTTGGGGAAGGGGCTACATGGAGCGCACTGTTCGTTGTGCGGAGGGGCATGTGTTCACCACCGGGTCGTTTCCGTTGCAGCAGTTGGGGGCTGAGCGATTGGGGCCGGGGCGGTTGGTGAGGTGTCCTCGGTGTGCGCGGCTGCGGCATGCGGTGCCGGTGGGAGAGGGTGTGCGCGGGGAGAAGTGAGGGGAGGGCGTCGCCTCCCCTTGGGTTAGGGTCGGTCTGTGCTTCTCTCAGACAACGACATCCGGAAAGAGATCGACAGCGGGCGCGTCCGCGTCGACCCGTTCGAACCGTCGATGGTGCAGCCCTCGAGTATCGACGTGCGGCTGGACCGCTTCTTCCGGGTGTTCGAGAACCACCGGTACCCCCACATCGACCCCGCGGTCGAGCAGCCGGATCTGACGCGGCTGGTGGAGCCCGAGGGGGACGACGCCTTCATCCTGCATCCCGGCGAGTTCGTGCTGGCCTCGACGTACGAGGTCATCACGCTGCCGGACGACGTCGCCTCGCGGCTGGAGGGGAAGTCGAGCCTCGGGCGGCTGGGGCTGCTCACGCACTCCACCGCCGGGTTCATCGACCCGGGGTTCTCCGGGCACGTGACGCTGGAGCTGTCGAACGTCGCGACGCTGCCGATCAAGCTCTGGCCGGGGATGAAGATCGGGCAGCTGTGCCTGTTCCGGCTGACCTCCCCGGCGGAGTTCCCGTACGGCTCGCAGCAGTACGGCTCCCGCTACCAGGGGCAGCGGGGGCCGACCGCCTCCCGGTCGTACCTGAACTTCCACCGCACCCAGGTGTGAACTCCCGCTAGATCAGGGGGAGTTTGAAGAGCATCAGCAGCGCGATCAGCTGGATCGCCGACGCGCCCAGCGCCTTCGGCCACGGCAGGTCGTGCGATTTCGCGACCATCGACGTCATGAGGGCCGCGCAGGCCAGCCAGGTGAGCCAGCCCAGCAGTTGGACGAAGCTGTTGGCGCCGCCCAGGAAGAGGGCGAAGAACAGGCGCGGGGCGTCGGTGACGGCCGTGACGAGGAGGGCCAGGCCCACCGTGGGGGCCCAGGCGCCGTCGCCGCCGAGCTGGCGGGCCATCGTGGTGGTGACCGCGCTGAGCACCAGGCCGCTCAGGGTGACGGCGACGGCCGTCATGAGCACGAGCGGGATGCTCGCGGACAGCGTCGCGCCGAGGACGTCGTGGCGGGCGCTGTCGAAGCCGAAGACAGCGAGCAGGCCGTAGCCGAAGGTCACGGTGAGGGCGGGGGCCCACATCGTGTGGTCGCGCATCTGCCAGAACGTCCGGCCGGGGCGCAGCACGATGCCGCGGAGCAGTTCCTTCCAGTGCAGCCGGGGGCCTACGGGCGGGGCCGCGCTCTGGCCGGCCCGGTAGGTGGCCACGTTGTCGTCGGCGCCGTAACGGTCGGGCCCGTAACCGTCGGGCCCGGGGCCGTCCCCGTAGCCGCCCTGCCCCGACCCGTACGCGTACGGGTCCGCGAGCTGCGCCGGCTCTCCCATCGTGAACGCCCGCGTGTGGCCGGGCGCGTCGTCGTACGCGGGGGCGGGCTCGAAGTACTCCGGCTCACCCGGCGCCGGATACGGCCCCTGCGGCCCACCGTAAGGAGCACCGCCGTAAGGAGCACCGCCGTGAGCGGCCCCCCCGTACGCGCCCTGCCCGCGGCCGCCGCGGGCCCGGGACGGCGGCGGCGGGGGCGAAGGCGGCGGGTAGCCCGCCGCGTGCGGGTCCTGCCCTCGTCGGTCGCGGTTCTCGTATCCAGCCACGATTCGAACGTACCCGCTGCCGCGAAAGGCCGGGCCCGGCGGGAAGCCGGGCCCGGCCTTTGCTGCCAAGCTGTGACACGCGCGCGGGCGCGGCCGCTCAGCCCGTCGTCGAGTCCGCTCCCGCGGCCGCCGCGGACGGCGCCGGTGCGGTCCTGACGGAGTCGAGCAGCAGTTGCGCGACGTCCACGACCTGCACGGACTCCTTCGCCTTGCCCTCGTTCTTCTTGCCGTTGACGGAGTCGGTGAGCATTACCAGGCAGAACGGGCAGGCCGTCGAGACGATGTCCGGGTCGAGGGACAGGGCCTCGTCGACACGCTCGTTGTTGATGCGCTTGCCGATCCGCTCCTCCATCCACATCCGGGCGCCGCCCGCGCCGCAGCAGAAGCCGCGGTCCTTGTGGCGGTGCATCTCCTCGCTGCGCAGGCCCGGCACCTTCGCGATGATCTCGCGCGGCGGTGTGTAGACCTTGTTGTGCCGGCCCAGGTAGCACGGGTCGTGGTAGGTGATGAGGCCCTCGACGGGGGTGACGGGGACGAGCCGGCCCTCGTCGACCAGGGTCTGCAGCAGCTGCGTGTGGTGGATGACCTCGTACTCGCCGCCGAGCTGCGGGTATTCGTTGGCGATGGTGTTGAAGCAGTGCGGGCAGGTCGCGACGATCTTCTTCGACGAGCGCGGCTTGCGGCTCGCGGCGACGGTCCTGCCGTCGTCGTCCAGCTCCTCGCCGAAGGCCATGTTGAGCATCGCGACGTTCTCGGCGCCGAGCTGCTGGAAGAGGAACTCGTTGCCGAGGCGGCGCGGCGAGTCGCCGGTGCAGTTCTCCTCGCCGCCCATGATCGCGAAGTTGACGCCCGCCATGTGCAGCAGTTCGGCGAAGGCCTTGGTGGTCTTCTTGGCGCGGTCCTCCAGGGAGCCCGCGCAGCCGACCCAGTACAGGTAGTCGACCGAGGTCAGGTCCTCGACGTCCTCGCCCACCACGGGCACGGGGAAGTCGACCTCCTTGACCCACGCCAGGCGCTGCTTCTTCGGCAGGCCCCAGGGGTTGCCCTTCTTCTCCAGGTTCTTGAGCATCGTGCCCGCCTCGGACGGGAAGGACGACTCGATCATCACCTGGTAGCGGCGCATGTCGATGATGTGGTCGATGTGCTCGATGTCGACCGGGCACTGCTCGACGCACGCGCCGCACGTGGTGCAGGACCACAGCACGTCGGGGTCGATGACGCCGTTCTCCTCGGCGGTGCCGATGAGCGGGCGCTCGGCCTCGGCGAGCGCGGCGGCGGGGACGTCGGCCAGCTGCTCGGGTGTGGCGCGCTCCTCGCCCTCGGCGTTCTTGCCGCCGCCGGCCAGCAGGTAGGGGGCCTTGGCGTTGGCGTGGTCGCGCAGCGACATGATCAGCAGCTTGGGCGACAGCGGCTTGCCGGTGTTCCAGGCGGGGCACTGCGACTGGCAGCGGCCGCACTCGGTGCAGGTGGAGAAGTCGAGGATGCCCTTCCAGGAGAACTCCTCGACCTTGGAGACGCCGAAGACGTCGTCCTCGCCCGGGTCCTCGAAGTCGATCGGCTTGCCCTCGCTGGTCATGGGCTGCAGGGCGCCCAGCGAGACCTCGCCGTGCGCGTTGCGCTTGAACCAGATGTTGAAGAAGGCCAGGAAGCGGTGCCAGGCCACCGACATGTCGGTGTTGAGGCCGACCACGATCGCCCATGTCATGGTGACGGCGAGCTTGACCATGGCGACGGCGTACACGAGGTTCTGCAGCGTGTCCGTGCTCAGGCCGCGGAAGCCCGCGACGAGCGGGTACGAGGCGAAGTACCCGGCCTCGTAGCCGTCCACGCCGTGCAGGGCGCCCTCCAGGCCGCGCAGCGTCAGGATCGCCACGCCGATGACGAGGATGACGTACTCGACGAAGTACGCCTGCCAGGCCGTGGAGCCGGCGAAGCGGGACTTGCGGCCGGCCCGGGAGGGCAGGCTCAGCAGCCGGATCACGATGAGGGTGATGATGCCGAGCGTGGTGAGCAGGGCGATGAATTCCGTGTACAGCTCGTACGGCAGCCAGTCGCCGATCACCGGCAGCATCCAGTCGGCCTTGAAGAGCTGGCCGTAGGCGTTGACGATCGTCAGGCCCAGGGTCAGGAAGCCGACCGCGACGAACCAGTGGGCGACGCCGATGACGCCCCACTTGTTCATCCGGGTGTGGCCGACGAACTCCCGCAGCATCGTGGTCGTACGGGCCGTGGGGTCGTTCGTGCGGCTGCCGGCCGGCACGGGCTTGCCCAGCCGGACGAACCGGTAGATCTGCGCGACGGCGAGGCTGAACAGCGCGACGCCGACCGCGGTGAGGACCAGCGACACGATGATCGCGGCGAGTTGCATGAGGGCTCCTCGGGCCTGCGCACGGTACGAACGGGAGGAACGGGTACGGGTTACCCGTAAGGGACGGCGTCCTCGTACCCGCGTACAGGGGCGCTCACTCTACTAAGCGGTAACTTAATCCGGTCCTGGCTGAGGTTACCCGGGAACGGGGGGCCCATAAAGCCGCACCACTGGTGATCTGTGTCGCGCGTCGCACAGGTGCCGCGCGGCCCTCCCATCCCGGGCCGGGCCGTCCCCGCTGCTGCGGCCGAAGCCGCTCCCGCTGCGGCGGCCAGGTGCGCGAGCCCCGCGCGGCTAAGTTGAGTCGCCCCGACTCACCTCTGTTGACATAGCCGCGGCCCTCGTGCACCCTTGAGTCAGTTCCACTCAAGTAGTCAGCAGGAGGAATCCACCATGGCACGTGCGGTCGGCATCGACCTGGGCACGACAAACTCCGTCGTCAGCGTTCTCGAAGGCGGCGAGCCCACCGTCATCACCAACGCAGAGGGCGCCAGGACCACGCCGTCCGTCGTCGCCTTCGCCAAGAACGGCGAGGTGCTCGTCGGTGAGGTGGCCAAGCGCCAGGCGGTCACCAACGTCGACAGGACCGTCCGGTCGGTCAAGCGCCACATGGGCACCGACTGGAAGATCAACCTGGACGGCAAGGACTTCAACCCGCAGCAGATGAGCGCCTTCATCCTGCAGAAGCTCAAGCGGGACGCGGAGGCCTACCTCGGCGAGAAGGTCACCGACGCGGTCATCACCGTCCCGGCGTACTTCAACGACTCCGAGCGGCAGGCCACCAAGGAGGCCGGCGAGATCGCGGGCCTGAACGTGCTGCGCATCGTCAACGAGCCGACCGCGGCCGCGCTCGCCTACGGCCTGGACAAGGACGACCAGACGATCCTGGTCTTCGACCTCGGCGGCGGCACCTTCGACGTCTCGCTGCTGGAGATCGGCGACGGCGTCGTGGAGGTCAAGGCCACCAACGGCGACAACCACCTCGGTGGTGACGACTGGGACCAGCGCGTCGTCGACTACCTGGTCAAGCAGTTCCAGTCCGGCCACGGCGTGGACCTGGGCAAGGACAAGATGGCCCTCCAGCGCCTGCGTGAGGCGGCGGAGAAGGCGAAGATCGAGCTGTCCAGCTCGACCGAGACGTCCATCAACCTGCCCTACATCACGGCGTCCGCCGAGGGCCCGCTGCACCTGGACGAGAAGCTCACCCGGGCGCAGTTCCAGCAGCTGACCAGCGATCTGCTGGAGCGCTGCAAGACGCCGTTCCACAACGTGATCAAGGACGCCGGCATCCAGCTGTCCGAGATCGACCACGTCGTCCTCGTCGGCGGCTCCACCCGTATGCCTGCGGTCGCCGAGCTGGTGCGCGAGCTGACCGGTGGCAAGGAGGCCAACAAGGGCGTCAACCCGGACGAGGTCGTCGCCATCGGCGCGTCCCTCCAGGCCGGTGTGCTCAAGGGCGAGGTCAAGGACGTCCTGCTGCTCGACGTCACCCCGCTGTCCCTCGGTATCGAGACCAAGGGCGGCATCATGACCAAGCTGATCGAGCGCAACACCACGATCCCGACCAAGCGCTCGGAGATCTTCACGACGGCCGAGGACAACCAGCCGTCCGTGCAGATCCAGGTCTACCAGGGCGAGCGCGAGATCGCCGCGTACAACAAGAAGCTCGGGATGTTCGAGCTGACCGGTCTGCCGCCGGCTCCGCGCGGCATGCCCCAGATCGAGGTCACCTTCGACATCGACGCCAACGGCATCATGCACGTCGGCGCGAAGGACCTGGGCACGGGCAAGGAGCAGCGGATGACCGTCACCGGCGGCTCCTCGCTGCCGAAGGACGAGGTCGACCGCATGCGGTCCGAGGCCGAGCAGTACGCGGAGGAGGACCACCGCCGCCGCGAGGCCGCCGAGACCCGCAACCAGGGCGAGCAGCTGGCCTACCAGACCGAGAAGTTCATCGCGGACAACAAGGACAAGCTCCCCGAGGACGTGAAGTCCGAGGTCGAGGCCGCCATCGCGGACCTCAAGGAGAAGCTCAAGAACGAGTCGACCGACGCCGACAACACCGCGTCGATCCGCGAGGCCACCGAGAAGGTCGCTGCCGTCAGCCAGAAGCTGGGCCAGGCGCTCTACGCCAACGCGCCCGGTGACGGCGCCGCCCAGGCGGGCGCCGGCGCGGCCGCGGGCGACCAGCCCGGTGCCGCGGACGACGACGTCGTGGACGCCGAGATCGTCGACGACGACAAGAGGGACGGTGCCGCGTGACGGAGGAGCCGAAGGGCTTCGAGCCGGAGCCCGACGTCCCTTCCGAGGCCGGTGACGCCAAGCCCGGCAAGGGCTCGGCGGCAGGCAAGGACTCCGGGACCGCCGACGAGGCGGCCCCGGGGGCCGGTGGCGGGGACGCCCAGGAGCTGACCGCACTGCGGGCACAGCTGGACCAGGTGCGCACCGCGCTCAACGAGCGCACCGCGGACCTCCAGCGCCTGCAGGCCGAATACCAGAACTACCGCCGCAGGGTGGAGCGCGACCGCGTCGCCGTCAAGGAGATCGCGGTGGCCAACCTGCTCACCGAGCTGCTCCCGGTGCTCGACGACATCGGCCGGGCGCGCGAGCACGGCGAGCTGGTCGGCGGCTTCAAGTCGGTGGCCGAGTCGCTGGAGACGGTCGCGGCGAAGCTGGGGCTGCAGCAGTTCGGCAAGGAGGGCGAGCCCTTTGACCCGCTGGTGCACGAGGCCCTGATGCACAGCTATTCGCCGGATGTCACGCAGACGACATGCGTGCAGATCCTCCAGCCCGGGTACCGCCTCGGTGAGCGCAATCTGCGGCCCGCCCGGGTCGCGGTCGCCGAACCGCAGCCGGGCTCCGGGAAGGCCGCCGACGAGACGGCGGACGACCGGGACGCGAAGGCGGACACGGCGGACGACGAGGAGAACGGTGGCCCGGAGCAGGGCTGACGGTGTAGAGAGAGCCTTCACGGCCGGAAGGAGGGACGCCGGGGATGAGCATCAGTAGGGACCTGCTGGAAAAGGACCTGTACAAGGTCCTCGGCGTCCCCAAGGACGCCACGGATGCCGAGATCAAGAAGGCGTACCGGAAGCTCGCCCGCGAGTTCCACCCGGACGCCAACAAGGGCGACGCCAAGGCGGAGGAGCGCTTCAAGGAGATCTCCGAGGCCAACGACGTCCTCTCGGACACCAAACGGCGCAAGGAGTACGACGAGGGCCGCGCGCTGTTCGGGAACGGCGGCTTCCGCCCCGGTCCGGGCGCGGGCGGCACCGGCGGCTTCAACTTCGACCTGGGCGACCTCTTCGGCGGCGGCGCCGGCGGCCAGGCCCCCGGCGGGGGCCAGGGCGGCGGCTTCGGCGGCGGGCTCGGGGACGTCTTCGGCGGGCTCTTCAACCGCGGCGGCGGCACCCGGGTGCAGCCGCGGCGCGGCCAGGACGTCGAGTCCGAGGTCACGCTGAGCTTCACCGAGGCCGTCGACGGGGCCACGGTCCCGCTGCGGATGTCCTCGCAGGCCCCCTGCAAGGCCTGCTCCGGC
Organism: Streptomyces sp. NPDC004031; assembly: GCF_053604375.1. Classification (NCBI taxonomy): domain Bacteria; kingdom Bacillati; phylum Actinomycetota; class Actinomycetes; order Kitasatosporales; family Streptomycetaceae; genus Streptomyces; species Streptomyces sp. NPDC004031. The sequence continues at coordinate 26,921 of NZ_JBSGHL010000026.1, forward strand.
ACCGGCGACAAGAACGGCACCCCCCGGGTGTGCCCGACCTGCGTCGGCACCGGCCAGGTCTCGCGCGGCGGCGGGGGCGGCTTCTCGCTCACCGACCCGTGCGTGGACTGCAAGGGCCGCGGCCTGATCGCGGAGAACCCCTGCGAGGTCTGCCACGGCAGCGGGCGCGCCAAGAGCTCGCGCACCATGCAGGTCCGCATCCCGGCGGGTGTCACCGACGGGCAGCGCATCCGGCTGCGCGGCAAGGGCGCCCCCGGCGAGCGCGGCGGCCCGGCGGGCGACCTCTACGTGGTCGTGCACGTCGGCAAGCACCCGGTCTTCGGCCGCAAGGACGCCAACCTCACGGTGACCGTTCCGGTCAGCTTCACGGAGGCGGCGCTCGGCGGCGAGGTCAAGGTGCCCACCCTCGGCGGCCCGCCCGTCACCCTCAAACTCCCGCCGGGCACCCCCAACGGCCGCACCCTGCGCGCCCGCGGCAAGGGCGCCGTCCGCAAGGACGGCTCGCGCGGCGATCTGCTGGTCACCGTCGAGGTGGCGGTGCCGGAGACGAGCGAGGGCAAGGCGCTCGACGCACTGGAGGCCTACCGGGAGGCCACCGCGGACTTCGACCCGCGGGCCGAGCTGTTCAAGGCGGCAAAGGGAGCGTGAACGGATGAACATCGACGGCCGGACGGACGGTACGGGGCCGGGCCCGCGCGGCTCCGGCACCGGTGGCGCACGCACTCCACGGGGTCCGGGGGGTGCCCCGCGCGGGCGCAACCCGTACCAGCTCACCGAGGAGACCCCGGTCTACGTCATCTCCGTGGCCGCCGAGCTGTCCGGGCTGCACCCGCAGACCCTGCGGCAGTACGACCGCCTCGGCCTGGTCTCGCCCGACCGCACGGCCGGGCGGGGCCGCCGCTACTCCGCACGCGACATCGAGCAGCTGCGCGAGGTGCAGCGGCTCTCCCAGGACGACGGCATCAACCTGGCCGGCATCAAGCGCATCATCGAGCTGGAGAACCAGGTCGCCGCGCTCCAGGCGCGCGTCGCCGAACTCACCGCCACGGTGGAGGGCGCGGCCGCGCTCATCCAGCAGCGCGAGGCGGCGGTGCACGCGTCGTACCGCCGCGATCTCGTCCCCTACCAGGACGTCCAGCACACCAGCGCGCTGGTGGTCTGGCGCCCCAAGCGCGACGGCGCGTAGGCGCCTGACGGCGCCGATTGGCGGAGGGGCTCGCCCCGCCGGGCACGGGCTGCGGGCTGCCCTCTGCGTAGGGCGTGCTTTTGAGGGGCGCGGGGAACTGCGCGAGCAGCCCCCGCCGGGGTGCGGGTCGAAAACCGACCCAAAGGGTCTCTTCGGTCCGATCCGGACCACCGCCCGGGGGGGTGGCTTGTCGCGCAGTTCCCCGCACCCCTCAAAACGCTCGCCCTACGGCGTAGCCGCAGCCTGAAGACGCGTGCCCCGCGGCGCAGCCGCGCCCGCAGCGCCGCCGCGCCCTCTGACGTGGGGCGGGCCAGAATGGAACAAGTACCCCGAGGAGGATCCGACCCCGTGGACGCCGAGCTGACGAACAAGAGCCGGGAAGCGCTCAACGCCGCCAACACCCGGGCGGTCTCCGAGGGCAACCCGGACCTCACGCCCGCGCACCTGCTGCTCGCGCTGCTGAGCGGCGCGGACAACGAGAACGTGCTGGACCTGCTGACCGCCGTCGGCGCCGATCCGGCGGGGCTGCGCACGCAGGCCGCACAGCTCGTCGAGCAGCTGCCGAAGGTGCAGGGCTCGACGGTGGCCCCGCCGCAGGCCAACCGCGATCTGCTGGCGGTCATCGCGGACGCCGCGGAGCGGGCCAAGGAGCTGGGGGACGCGTACCTTTCCACCGAGCACCTGCTCATCGGCATCGCCGTCAAGGGCGGCTCGGCCGGCGAGCTGCTCACCCGTCAGGGGGCCGACGGCAAGAAGCTGCTGGCCGCCTTCGAGACCGCCCGTGGGGGGCAGCGCGTGACCAGCCAGGATCCCGAGGGCACCTACAAGGCGCTGGAGAAGTACGGCACCGACTTCACCGCGGCCGCCCGGGAGGGCCGGCTGGATCCGGTGATCGGCCGCGACCAGGAGATCCGCCGGGTCGTGCAGGTGCTCTCCCGGCGGACGAAGAACAACCCGGTGCTGATCGGTGAGCCCGGTGTCGGCAAGACCGCCGTCGTCGAGGGCCTGGCGCAGCGCATCGTCAAGGGCGACGTGCCCGAGTCGCTGCGCAACAAGCGGCTGGTCTCGCTCGACCTCGGGGCGATGGTCGCGGGCGCGAAGTACCGCGGGGAGTTCGAGGAGCGGCTGAAGGCCGTGCTCGCCGAGATCAAGGACAGCGACGGGCAGATCGTCACCTTCATCGACGAGCTGCACACGGTCGTCGGCACGGGCGCCGGCGGCGACTCGGCGATGGACGCGGGCAACATGCTCAAGCCGATGCTGGCACGCGGCGAGCTGCGCATGGTCGGCGCGACGACGCTGGACGAGTACCGCGAGCGGATCGAGAAGGACCCGGCGCTGGAGCGCCGCTTCCAGCAGGTGCTGGTCGCCGAGCCGACCGTGGAGGACACGGTCGCGATCCTGCGCGGGCTCAAGGGCCGCTACGAGGCGCACCACAAGGTCCAGATCGCCGACTCCGCGCTGGTCGCGGCGGCGACACTGTCCGACCGCTACATCACCTCGCGCTTCCTGCCGGACAAGGCCATCGACCTGGTCGACGAGTCCGCGTCCCGGCTGCGGATGGAGATCGACTCCTCGCCCGTCGAGATCGACGAGCTGCAGCGTTCGGTCGACCGGCTGCGCATGGAGGAGATGGCGCTGCGCAACGAGACGGACCCGGCCTCCGTACAGCGGCTGGACAAGCTGCGCCGGGACCTCGCCGACCGCGAGGAGGAGCTGCGCGGCCTGACCGCCCGCTGGGAGAAGGAGAAGCAGGGCCTCAACCGGGTCGGTGAGCTCAAGGAGCACCTCGACGACATCGACACCCGGATCGACCGCGCCCAGCGCGACGGCGACTTCGAGACCGCCTCCAAGCTGCTCTACGCCGAGAAGCCCAAGCTGGAGGCCGAGCTGGAGGAGGCCACCCGGGAGGAGCAGGAGGCCGCGGCGCAGGAGACGATGGTCAAGGAGGAGGTCGGCCCGGACGACATCGCCGACGTCGTCGCCGCCTGGACCGGTATCCCCGCGGGCCGGCTGCTGGAGGGCGAGACGCAGAAGCTGCTGCGGATGGAGGACGAGCTGGGCCGCCGGCTCATCGGGCAGAGCGAGGCGGTGCGCGCGGTGTCCGACGCGGTGCGCCGCTCCCGCTCCGGCATCGCCGACCCCGACCGCCCCACCGGCTCCTTCCTCTTCCTCGGCCCGACCGGCGTCGGCAAGACCGAGCTGGCCAAGGCGCTCGCCGACTTCCTCTTCGACGACGAGCGGGCCATGGTCCGTATCGACATGAGTGAGTACGGCGAGAAGCACTCGGTCGCGCGGCTCGTCGGCGCCCCGCCCGGATACGTCGGCTACGAGGAGGGCGGCCAGCTCACCGAGGCGGTGCGCCGCCGCCCGTACAGCGTGGTGCTGCTCGACGAGGTCGAGAAGGCGCATCCGGAGGTCTTCGACGTCCTGCTCCAGGTGCTGGACGACGGGCGGCTCACCGACGGCCAGGGCCGTACGGTCGACTTCCGGAACGTGATCCTCATCCTGACCTCCAACCTCGGCAGCCAGTACCTGGTGGACCCGGCGCTCACCGAGGAGCAGAAGCGGGAGAACGTGCTGGCCACGGTGCGGGCGTCCTTCAAGCCCGAGTTCCTCAACCGGCTCGACGACACCGTGGTCTTCTCCGCGCTCAGCAAGGACGAGCTGCGGAGGATCGCCCGGCTGCAGACCGACCGGCTCGCCGCCCGCCTCAAGGACCGCAGGCTCAACCTGGAGGTCACCGACGCGGCGCTGGACTGGCTGGCCGAGGAGGGCAACGACCCGGCCTACGGTGCCCGGCCGCTGCGCCGCCTGGTGCAGACCGCGATCGGCGACCCGCTGGCCCGCGAACTGCTCGCCGGGGAGATCACGGACGGGCAGACGGTCCGGGTGGACCGCGCCGCGGACGGCCTGATCGTCGGCGCGGCCACCGGCTCCACCGGGCCCGACCTCGGCAAGTGACGGCCGGGCGGTAACCGGGTGACGGCCGGGTGAGGGCCGGGTGACGGCCGGGCTGTGGCCGGGCGACGGCCGCCGGCACCGCTCGGTGACGGCCGCTGCCGCCCGGTGACCGGCGCCGGGCCCGCGCACCCCTGGGGTTTCCCCCCGGGGGTGCGGATGAGGGAGGATGGCAGTCAGACGTCACGAAGGGACTTCACGGTGAGCATCGACCCGTCCTCGATTCCTGATTTCGGGGGCCAGCCGGACCCCTCGTCCGCTGGTAACAGCGGTGTGGTCATCCCCGACCAGGATCTGGTCAAGCAGCTGCTCGACCAGATGGAGCTGAAGTACCTGGTCGACGAGGAGGGTGACCTCGTCGCGCCCTGGGAGGACTTCCGCACGTACTTCATGTTCCGTGGCGAGGGCGAGCAGGCGGTCTTCGCCGTCCGGACCTTCTACGACCGTCCGTTCGAGGTCGACGACAAGGCGCAGCTGCACGAGGTCATCGACGACTGGAACCGCCGCACGCTGTGGCCGAAGGTCTACACCCACACCAACGACGACGGCGGGGTGCGCCTCGTCGGCGAGGCCCAGCTGATGATCGGGCTGGGCGTCGGCCTGGAGCACTTCGTCTCCAGCACGGTGAGCTGGGTGCGCGCGTCGATCGAGTTCGACAAGTGGGCCGTGGACACGCTGGGTCTGGCCAAGGACACCGACGAGGCCGCCGAGGGCGGCGACGAGTCCGAGGGCGGCGCCGAGGACTGACCCCTCGCCGCGTTCCGGGCAGAGCTCCCGGCAGCACCCCGAGCACCTACGGAAGAGCCCGGCCCCCCGTGCGGCCGGGCTCTTCCGCTCTCCCGCGCCGGCTGCGCGGTGACTCGGGGGACCTCAGTCGGACTCCTCCAGCACGGAGAGCACATTGCCCGCGGGGTCGGTGAACCAGGCGATGAGCGGGCCGCCGCCGCGGAAGATCCCCCGCTCGTCCGCGGGCAGCTGCTCGTAGCGCTCCAGGCGCACCCCGCGCCGCCCCAGCTCGTCCACGGCCGCCTCGATGTCGGGGACGGGGAAGTTGAGGACGGTGAACGTCGCAGGCGCGTGGTCCGGCTTGGGGTAGACCAGGACGTCCCGGCCGCCCGCGATGTGCAGTGTCAGCAGCCCGTTCTGCCGTGACACCTTCAGGCCCAGCGTGTCGCCGTAGAACGCCGCCGCGGCCTCGACGTCGTCCACCGAGAAGCCGCTGAACGCCTTCGTCGACTCGAACATGATCGCCTCCTGTAGGTCGTGCCTACGAGTGCAGACCGGTCGCGGACCGCGAAGTCATCGGTGTGCGGCACGGCGTGCGCGACTGGGTGGGCGACGGCGTGCGCGACCGCGTGCGCGGCGGCGCCGGGCAGGAGGAGAATCCCGGCCCATGGCCATCGATTACCGCAAGCCGCCCCGGATCGACTACCGCAAGCGCCCCCGCCCCGCCGCGGCCGGAACCGGCGGTCCCGCCGTCAGCCTGGAGAAGGTCGCCGCGAGCGCCCCGGGGCTCGTCAGCCTCTTCAAGAGCGCGGCCGTCTCGCTGGACAAGCACCGGGTCGGCGGCGAGCGGGCGGCCGTCTACCTGGTGCTGGACCGCTCCGGCAGCATGCGGCCCTACTACCGGGACGGCTCCGTGCAGCACCTGGCCGAGCAGACCCTCGCGCTCGCCGCCCACCTCGACGACGACGGGGTGGTGCCGGTCGTCTTCTTCTCCACCGAGGTGGACGGCACGGCCGCGATAGGCCTCGACGACTACCGGGACCGCATCGGCCCGCTGCACGACTCCATGGGCCACATGGGCCGCACCAACTACCACCTCGCCATGCAGGAGGTCATCGACCACTACGAGCGAAGCGGCGCGTCCGACCCCGCCTTCGTGGTCTTCCAGACCGACGGGTCGCCGACCTCGAAGGCCGCCGCCGAGCACGTGCTGTGCGTGTCCGCGCGGCTGCCGATCTTCTGGCAGTTCGTGGGCTTCGGCGACGACGAGTTCCGCTTCCTGCGCAAGCTCGACGACCTGCCGGTGCCGGGCCGCCGGATCGTCGACAACGCCGGCTTCTTCGCCGCGGGCAGCACCCCGAAGGCGCTCTCCGACACGGAGCTGTACGACAGCCTGCTGCGTGAGTTCCCCGACTGGCTCACCGCCGCCCGCGCCGCGGGCGTCCTGCCGGAGGTGTGACCGGAACGCCGTGACCGGAACGCCGTGGCCGGTACGGCTCAGCGGTCCGCGCCGACCTCCTGCGGCGCCGCCACTGCCTGCCGGGACGGACGCGGCCGGTCGGCGAGCTTGAGCCACACCACGCCGACGATGATCAGCCCGAGCCACAGGGCCTGCGGGGTCGTGAGGGTCTCGTCGAAGAAGACGGGGCCCAGCAGCGCGGCACCGGCCGAGCCGATGCCCGCCCAGACCGCGTAGCCGATGCCGACGTCGATGGCGCGCAGCGCGACGCTCAGGGCCCACAGCGTCAGCAGGAAGAACATGACGGCGACGAGCGACCAGAGCACACGGGTGAAGCCGTGGCTGCCGCCCACGGAGAGCGCGTAGCCGATCTCGAACCCTCCCGCCAGGAGGAGGACGAGCCAGGGGTTGGCGGCGGAACGGCCGGTGTCGGACATCAGCCCGGGTCCTTTCGTGGGTGGGCGCGTGCGGGAGCGGGGGGGAGGGGGTGGGAGCGGGGGCGGGCGGGAGCGTTACGCGGCGCCGCTGAGCTGGAGGCCGACGACGCCGGTGATGATGACGGCGATGCCGAGCGCCTTGCGCCAGTCCAGGCGCTGCTTGAAGAGCGCCGCGCCGAGCAGGGTGATCCCGACCCCGGCGACGGACGTCCAGACCGCGTAGCCGACGCCGACGTCGAAGGTCAGCAGCGCCCGGCTCAGGAGGTACGTCCCGATGGCGCCGCTGACCAGGGTCACCGCCGTCCACCGGCGGTTTCTGAACCCCTCCGCCTTGCCGGCGGCGATGGCGACGACGACCTCGAAGATGTCGGCGACGGCGAGGTAGAGCCATTGCATGGCGGGTCCTTTCAGCAGACGGCCTCAAGGCCCGAGGCTGGTATTTGATTGTACATGCATTCTTTTGCTCGGCGGGGAGACGCCGGAAACCTGCCTGAGGCTTGTGTGAGGGGCCCGCCGGGGCGGTCAGGCGCCGCCGCGCAGCGCCTGGACGGTGGGGGACAGGGAGGGGGCGCCGTCCGCGGTGTCCAGGGCCGAGGTCAGGACCTCGCCGTACGTGCCGCGGGCCGAGGCGTAGCGTTCCCGGCCGGCGTCGGTGATCACCGCGTAGACCCCGCGCTTGTCGTCCGGGCACAGGTCGCGGACGGCGAAGCCCGCGCTGTCCAGCCGCCCCACCAGGCGCGTCACCGAACTCTGGCCGAGGCCGACCTTGTCGGCGAGGTCCTGCATCCGCAGTTCGCCCGCGGGGGAATCGACGAGGCACTCCAGGGCGCGGAATTCCGAGAGCCCTATGCCGTGCCGGCGCTGCAGGGCCTGGGTGAGCTGTCGCTCGACGTAGGCGTGGAGGGCGAGGACGCCGCTCCAGGCGGCCTGGTCGGAGGTGGTCGCCGGGGGGTGAGGAAGTCCGGTCATCGGGGGGCTCCTCTCGGCGGACAGTACGCAGCAAGATACATGTTCATACAACATTCGGGCGGGCGTCTTCATGCCGGGACCGGGGGCGGGGCCGGGGACGCGCCTTCGCGCCGGGCCCGGGGTGGGCCTTCGCTCCGGGCCCGGAGTCGGGGTCGGGCGGCTGTGCGAGGGGTCCCCCAGAAGGGGCTTTGCATGAGCATGCGTTGGTGTGCATAATATTTCCATGTCCAAGGTCCTCACCTCCCTCCCTGTCGGCGAGCGCGTCGGCATCGCCTTCTCCGGTGGCCTCGACACGTCGGTCGCCGTCGCGTGGATGCGCGACAAGGGCGCCGTCCCGTGCACCTACACCGCCGACATAGGCCAGTACGACGAGCCCGACATCGCGTCGGTGCCCGGCCGTGCCAAGGCCTACGGCGCCGAGGTCGCGCGGCTGGTCGACTGCCGTGCGGCGCTGGTCGAGGAGGGCCTGGCCGCGCTCACCTGCGGGGCGTTCCACATCCGCTCCGGCGGGCGGGCGTACTTCAACACCACCCCGCTCGGCCGTGCCGTCACCGGCACCATGCTGGTGCGGGCGATGCTGGAGGACGACGTCCAGATCTGGGGCGACGGCTCGACCTTCAAGGGCAACGACATCGAGCGGTTCTACCGCTACGGCCTGCTCGCCAACCCGCACCTGCGGATCTACAAGCCCTGGCTGGACGCGGACTTCGTGACCGAGCTGGGCGGCCGCAAGGAGATGTCGGAGTGGCTGCTCGCCCACGAGCTGCCCTACCGCGACAGCACGGAGAAGGCGTACTCCACCGACGCCAACATCTGGGGCGCCACCCACGAGGCGAAGACCCTGGAGCACCTGAACACCGGCGTCGAGACCGTCGACCCGATCATGGGCGTGCGCTTCTGGGACCCGTCGGTCGAGATCGCCACCGAGGACGTGACGATCGGCTTCGACCAGGGCCGCCCCGTCAGCGTCAACGGCAAGGACTTCGCGACCCCCGTCGACCTGGTGTCCGAGGTCAACGCCATCGGCGGGCGGCACGGCCTGGGCATGTCCGACCAGATCGAGAACCGGATCATCGAGGCCAAGAGCCGCGGCATCTACGAGGCCCCGGGCATGGCGCTGCTGCACGCGGCGTACGAGCGCCTCGTCAACGCGATCCACAACGAGGACACCCTCGCGCAGTACCACGCCGAGGGCCGCCGCCTCGGCCGGCTGATGTACGAGGGCCGCTGGCTGGACCCGCAGGCGCTGATGATCCGCGAGTCCCTGCAGCGCTGGGTCGGCGCCGCCGTCAGCGGCGAGGTGACCCTGCGGCTGCGGCGCGGCGAGGACTACTCCGTCCTCGACACCACGGGCCCGGCCTTCAGCTACCACCCGGACAAGCTGTCCATGGAGCGCACCGAGGACTCCGCGTTCGGCCCGGTCGACCGGATCGGCCAGCTCACCATGCGCAACCTGGACATCGCCGACTCCCGCGCCAAGCTGGAGCAGTACGCGCAGCTCGGCCTCGTCGGCTCCGGCAGCCTCGCCATCGGCCCGGCGCAGGAGCCCGCGCCCGGCCTGATCGAGACCATGCCGGAGCTGTCCGAGGGCGGCGCCGAGGTCATCGCCTCCCGCGGCGAGCCGGAGCCCGACGACGCGCTGCTGGACCGCGCGGCGATGGAGTTCGGCACCGACTGACCCGCCCGGTCGCGTCCCCGGCCCGGCCCCGCACACGGACGACGTGTGCGGGGCCGGGCCGTTGCCGGTCAGCGGCCGCCCCCGGTCAGTGGCCGTTGCCGGTCAGTGGCCGACCCGGACGGTGGCGCTCGCGGTGGCTGCCGTCAGGTGCGCGTCCCCGGCGTACGTCACCTGGTAGGTGACGGCTCCGGCGGCCCGCGGTATGTCGGTGACGGTGAACGTGCCGTCGGCGGCCGTCCTGACGGCCGGCAGCGGTGTGCCCGCCGGGTGCGCCGCGTCGATCCGGCTGACCTGCACCGTCTGCCCCCCGGTGTACGGCGACGGGCCGCCGAGCGCACCGGTCAGGGTGACCTTCGCGTGCCGGTGGACGCGCGCCGGGCCGGAGACGGTCAGACCGGCCGCCGCCTGCGCCGGGTTCTGTATGACGTGCAGCACCGGGTCCGCCCCGTACGGATCGGCGCTGATGGCGAACAGCGTGCTGTCGTCGGGCGTGACGGCGAGCCCCGCGTCCGCCTGGAAGGTGTCGAGGGCGACGGGGTAGGACGCGACCGCGCTCGGGTTGCCGGGCGCGAAGACGAAGACCTGGTCGCCGTAGTAGTTCTCCGACCCGGCGAACACGGTGCCGTCCGCGCCGAGCGCCACCGCGTCGGGGTAGGTGTCGGTGCCGTACGCCCCGTCCGGGCTGAGGTCCGCGACCGTGAAGACCTGGTGCTCGTACGGCGCGCCGCACGCGGTGATCACGTCCTTGCCGTCCGCGGTGATCGCCAGGTCCGCCAGGAAGCTGCTGACCGTCGGGGAGGTCAGGGAGAGCTGCGCGTGCAGCGTCCGCGCGCTGCGGCCCGAGACGTCGTAGCTGGCCAGCGAGGCCGGGCTGAGGCCCGGCTGCCCGGCCACCAGCTTCCCGCCCGGCGTGGCGGCGAGCAGCGGGGCGCTGTACCAGCTGTCGCCGGTGGCCTGGAGGGTCACCACGGCGGGGTCGGCGGCCGGATCGACGGACCCGATCCCGCCGTGCGCGGCCTTCCCGTAGCCGAACCAGAGCTTGCCGGCGCTCCACACCACCGACTCCGGATCGCTGCCCGCCCCCGTCCCGTAGCGGGCGGTCTCCGCGAGGGTGCCGGTGTCGATGGCCGAGATCGCGTCCGCGTCCCCGAGCGCCGCGTACACCGTGCCCCCGTCCGGCGACAGCGCCAGCCCGTCGGCCCCGTCCTCACCCTCGATCGTGCCGACCGTCCGTCCCGCGTAGTCGGTGACCAGCACACTGGTCGAACCCGCCCCGCCACTGATGAACAGGTGCTGGTGCACAGGATCGACCAGCATGTGCGCGTACTGGGCTATGGGCAGCGGGACCGCCGTGGAACCAGTCTGTGCGGAGGCGGACGACGACAGACCGAGCGACGCGAGCCCGGTCGCGAACACGACAGCCGTGACCTGCGTAATGCGCTTGGTGCGCATGGGACTCCTGACTTCCGGTAGGTGATGGCCACTCAGATTCGAGCGCAATCCGAGTAGACCACCTCCCACTGACAGAGCCAGGAGCGGTCCTCAGCCCCCGAACGCCTTCCGCAGGCGCTGGGCCGCGTCGGTGAGGACCTCGGGGCGTTTGCAGAAGGCGAAGCGGACCTGGGTGCGGCCGGCGGTGGGGTGGTCGTAGAAGACGGAGTTGGGGACGGCGACGACGCCGGCGCGTTCGGGGAGGGTGCGGCAGAAGGTGAGGGCGTCGGTTTCGCCGAAGGGGGCGATGTCGGTGGTGACGAAGTACGTGCCCTGGGGGGTGTAGACGTCGAAGCCGGCGTCGCGCAGGCCGTCGGACAGCAGGTCGCGTTTGGCCTGGAGGTCGGTGGCGAAGGCGTCGTAGTACGCGTCGGGGAGGGCGAGGGCCTCGGCGACGGCGTACTGGAACGGGCCGGAGGCGACGTAGGTGAGGAACTGCTTGGCCGTGCGGACGGCGGTGACCAGGTCGCGGGAGCCGGTGACCCAGCCGACCTTCCAGCCGGTGAAGGAGAAGGTCTTGCCCGCGGAGGAGATGGAGACGGTGCGGTCGCGCATGCCGGGGAGGGTGATCAGGGGGGTGTGGCGGGCGCCGTCGAAGGTGAGGTGTTCGTAGACCTCGTCGGTGACGACGACGAGGTCGTGTTCGACGGCGAGGGCGGCGATCGCCGACAGTTCGGCGGGGGTGAGGACCGTGCCGGTGGGGTTGTGGGGGCTGTTGAGGAGGAGCAGGCGGGTGCGGGGGGTGACGGCGTCGCGCAGGGCGTCGAGGTCGGGGCGGAAGTCGGGGGCGTGCAGGGTGAGGGGGACGCGGACGCCGCCGGCCATCGCGACGCAGGCGGCGTAGGAGTCGTAGAAGGGCTCGAACGCGATGACCTCGTCGCCCGGTTCGAGCAGCGCGAGCATCGCCGCCGCGATGGCCTCGGTCGCGCCCGCGGTGACCAGGACCTCGGTGTCGGGGTCGAACTCCAGGCCGTAGAAGCGGCGTTGGTGCCCGGCGATCGCGGTGCGCAGCTCGGGCACGCCCGCGCCGGGCGGGTACTGGTTGCCGCGGCCGTCGCGCAGCGCGCGCACCGCGGCCTCGCGGACCGCCTCGGGACCGTCGGTGTCGGGGAAGCCCTGGCCCAGGTTGATCGCCCCGGTGGCGGCGGCGAGCGCGGACATCTCGGCGAAGATCGTCGTCCCGAGGCCTTCCAGCCTGCGGTTCAGCAGCGGCCTGGCGTTCATCTGTCGCACCGTCCTCGGAAGTGATGCCCTGCGCGTGGCGCCCTGCGCCAGACGATACGGGGCGGGTCCCGCGGCGCGCTGCGGCGCCGCCCGCCGGGCCGTGCCGCTATACCTCAAGTTCCTTGATCCTGTGGCGGGTTGGACGTACTCGCGGGTGTCGGTGGCCGGGGGCGTCAGGGTGGATCCGGGTGAACACGTGACCCCGTGGGCGCTCCAAGGGATGGAAAGTGCGCACAGATCGGTAAAAACGCTGAAGGTGGCAAGTGATTCATGATTCCGTAGTTCTCGGACCCATTTCGAGGGCTTCGGCGGGGACCTCCGGAGGCTGCGCAGACTCCTTCCCTGGCTTCGCCGGCTCCTCGCGTCGCCGGGTCCAGGACCCCACGTGGGCACGAGCCGATGCGCGCCCGCCCCGTTGCCGGGCGCGACCGGCCCATGACATTCCACTGCGTGCTTGCGGAGCCGACCCATGCTCACCACCCTGCAAACCTCCTACACCGACACCCGCGCGGGCGACCTCGCGTGGTGTCTCGGCAAAGACCCGCTACCCGCGCTCGCCGTGCTGAACGTCGAGGTCGGGGACGGCCGCCGGCTGCGTGCCAAGGTCGAATTACGCCTGCTGGGCGCCTCCCACCAGGTCCTGGTGGACGCGGACGGCGGTGACTGCTCGGAGACCGTGGCCTGCATGGCCGGCAGCCAGGCGCCGCTGCCCTTCGGGGTGGCCCGCCGGGTGGGCGCCTGGGACTACGAGTTCGCCGCGCGCATCGAGACGCTCTCGCAGGGCTCGTTCGCCGGCCGCGCCCAGGAACTGCTCGCGCTGGTCGCCGACCACCCGCACGGACTCGCCGGGACCTTCCCGGGCGACCCGCACGCGTTCACCGCGATGCTCGTGCAGTACGCCGACGGGGGAGTGCGCTGGCGCACCTGGCACGCGTATCCGCAGGAGGGGCGGCTGGTCACCACCAGGACCCGGGTGAACGCGCTGGCCTGACCCGAACGATGCCCCCGGCACGCCCACGGCCGCCCATTTTGCACTCCTGTGGGTGACCGGCGACGGCTCCACACTGACATAGCGTGCACTCATGATCGACCAGCGCCACCGCAGCGAACTCCCGCGCCTCGCACCGCGGTTACCGGTGACGGCCCAGGCGGCGAGGGCGCTGGTGCTCACCGCCGTCTTCGTGTGCGCCGCCTGCGGGCTGGTCTACGAGCTGGAGCTCGTCGCGCTCGCCTCCTCCCTGCTGGGTGACTCGGTCACCCAGGCGTCGGTGATCCTGTCGGTGATGGTCTTCGCGATGGGCTGCGGGTCGTTGCTGGCAAAACGGTTACGCTCCCGGGCCGCCGCCGCGTTCGCCGCCGTCGAGACCGGACTCGCGCTGATCGGCGGGCTGTCGGTGATGGCGCTCTACGCGCTCTTCGCCTGGTTCGGGCACGCGAGCGCGCCCATAGTCGGCTGCGCCTTCGCCATCGGTGTCCTCACCGGGGCCGAGGTGCCGCTGCTGATGACGCTGGTGCAGCGGGTACGGCGGCAGGACGCGGGCGGCGCGGTCGCCGACCTCTTCGCCGCCGACTACGTGGGCGCGCTCGTCGGCGGGCTCGCCTTCCCGTTCCTGCTGCTGCCGCACGCCGGGCAGCTCACCGGCGCGCTCGCCACCGGCGCGGTCAACGCGGTGGCCGGCGGCGCGACCGTGCTGTGGCTCTTCCGCGCCGACCTGACGCGGCGCGCCCGCGGCTGGCTGCTCGTGGTGAACGTGCTGGTCCTCGCGGTCCTCGCGGGCGCCGCCGCGGTCGCCGGGCCCTTCGAGCGGGCCGCCCGCCGCGAGGTGTACGGCGGGGACGTACGGGTCGCCGAGCAGACCGGCGTCGAGGAGATCGTCCTGACCGGCGGCGACACCCCGGGCCGTCCGCTGCGGCTCTACCTCGACGGCCGGCTGCGGGTCTCCGGCGACACCACCGCCCGCTACGCCCAGGCCCTCGTCCACCCGGCGATGAACGGCACCCGCACCCGCGTGCTGCTGCTCGGCGGCGGCGACGGCCAGGCCCTGCGCGAGGTGCTGCGCTACCCGGATGTCGGCGTCGTCACCGTCGTCCAGCCCGACGCCGAGCTGCTCCGGCTGGCCCGCACCGACCCCGGCCTCAGCCGCGTCAACGGCCACGCCTTCGCCGACCCGCGGGTGCGCACCGTCACCGCCGACCCCTTCGACTGGCTGCGCCACGGCCGCACCACCCCGTACGACGTGATCGTCGCCGACCTCCCGGACCCGGGGACGACGGCCAGTGCCAAGCTCTACTCGCAGGAGTTCTTCGGACTCGCCGCCCGCGTGCTGGCCCCCGGCGGGCGGCTCGCCGTGCACGCCGGGACGGCGGCGGGCACCGCGCACACCTTCTGGACGATCGAGGCGACCGTGACCGCGGTCGGGCTGTGCAGCACGCCGTACTGGCTGCCCGCGGCCGTCCCCGGCACGGCCCTCACGCCCGTCACCGCCGGTGCGCCCGACCGGGCCTACCTGCTCGCCGCCCGCACCGCGCCGCCCGCCCTGCGGCTGCCGCCCGGCACACCGTCCACCCTCACCCCGCGGGCGCTGCGGCAGGCCGCCCGCGCCCCGCTCCCGACCCGCCCGAGCAGGGCGCTGCCGCCCTCGACCCTGCTGCGGCCGCGCGTCCCGACCGGCTGAGCCGGGCGGTCCGGTTCCCGCAGAAAGTGCCGGGCGCGGGAGCGTCATGCTCCGGGCAGGGTGGGTAGGCTCCGCCGCATGGAGCATGAGTCGTTCGTTCCGGGGATGACCACGGCGCGCATGGTGCAGGCCCTGCGCACGCCGGAGGTGGTGTCGGCCTGCCTGCCCGGCTGGCAGCCGGACGCCGACGCGGGCGAGGGCGGCGCGGCGGCCGCGGGCACCGCCGCCGGTGCCGCCGCGGGACGGCTGCGGCTGCGGGTGGGCGGATCCACGATCACCTACCGCGGCACGGTCGCGGTGGACGGTACGGGACCGGGCTTCACCCTGACGGCCGCGGGCACCGAGGTGCGCGGCGGGGGCGGTGTGACGGTCGCCGCCGAGCTGGTCGTCGTCGCGGCCGTGCAGCCCGAGCCCGGGGTGACGGTCGTCTGGCGGGGCGAGGCGGCGGGCCAGGGGCGGATCACGACGTTCGAGCCCGCGCTCGTGGAGGCGGCCGTACGGCGGCTGCTGGACCGTTTCTGTACCGACCTGGCCGCGCACGCGCCCGACGCCGCCGAGCCGGAGCAGGAGCAGGAGCCGGGTGCGCCCGACGCGTCCGACACGGAGGCCGTCCCCGGGGCCGGGCTGGACGCGGACCCGAAGGCCGACGTCGTGGACGACGACGGCGAGCCCGTGCCGGGCGGCGCCGAGCTGGAGGACTTCGACCTGGTCGAGGTCGAGGTGGAGGTCCCGGAGAGCGCCGCCGCGCTCGACGACCTCGTGCCGCCCGCCGAGGCCGCGCACGCCCGCCGGACGATGATCGGGCGCAGCGCCGAGGAGGTCGACCACGCCCCGCCGCGCGGCCGCTACGCCCCCGTGCCCGCACCCGACAGCCCCTCGGCCGCGGCCACCCTGCGCTGGGCGGCCCCGGTCGCGGCGGCGCTCGTCGCGTCCGCGGTGGTGGTGAGCCGGGCGCTGCGCCGCCGCGGCTGAGCCGGGGCGCGGCGCGTACGGGGCGTCAGCTCGGCGGCACCACCCGGCTGCGGGACCATAAGTGAACGTCAGGGGGCCCGCCCGCTAGGCTCGTGACGTGGAGAATGAGACGAAGCTGACGGCGGGCGACGCCGAACTGACCTTGGAGCCCGGGAACGGCTGCCGGATCGCCTCCCTGAAGGTCGCCGGGACGGAACTCCTGCGCCAGGGCGACCGATTCGGCGCCTTTCTTATGGTGCCGTGGGCCGGCCGCACCGAGAACGGGGCCTTCCGCAACGGCGGCGTCACCCACCAGCTTCCGGTGGACGCGCCGCCGCACGCCATTCACGGCACCGTGCGGCACCGCGCGTGGCAGGAGGCGGCCCCGGCCACCGAGACCACCGCGTCGTTCCACACCGAGCTGACCGACCCCTGGCCCTACCCCGGCCGGGTCACCCACACCGTGGAGCTGGCCCCGCATTCGGTGAAGCTCACGCTGAGCGTCGAGGTCGCCCCGGGCGGCGACTCCTTCCCGGCGCAGGCCGGCTGGCACCCCTGGTGGAACCGCAACCTCGGCAAGGGCGGCCAGGACGTCGAGCTGGCCTTCCGCGCCGACTGGCAGGAGGAGCGCGGCGACAACCACCTGCCCAACGGCAACCGTGTCACCCCCCGCCCCGGCCCCTGGGACGACTGCTTCGGCATGCCCGACGGCGTCGATGTGACGCTCACCTGGCCCGGCGAGCTGCGCCTGGAGGTGCAGAGCCCCGCCCAGTGGGTCGTGGTCTACGACGAGCAGCCCGAGGCGGTGTGCGTCGAGCCGCAGTCCGGCCCGCCGAACGGCCTCAACACCACGCCGCGCCTGGTCACCCCGATCGACCCGCTGGAGATCACCACCACCTGGAGCTGGCACCGCATCGGCTGACCTGCCTGGCGCACGCCGGATCCGGTGCGGCGGGCCGGGTCCGCGGGCCGGATACTGGTCGGCATGAGCGACGACGTACGCAGTGCACTGCTGCAGCAGATCCAGGACAAGGCCGTGGTGCACGGCAAGGTGACCCTCTCCTCCGGTATCGAGGCCGACTTCTACATCGACCTGCGCCGCATCACGCTGGACGGCCAGGCCGCCCCGCTGGTCGGCCAGGCGATGCTGGACCTCACCGCCGAGCTGGACTACGACGCGGTGGGCGGGCTGACGCTCGGCGCGGACCCGGTCGCCGGGGCGATGCTGCACGCCGCAGCGGCGCGCGGGAAGCGGCTGGACGCCTTCGTGGTGCGCAAGGCCACCAAGGCGCACGGCATGCAGCGCCGGATCGAGGGCCCGGACATCGCGGGCCGCCGGGTGCTGGTCGTCGAGGACACCTCGACCACCGGCGGTTCGCCGCTGACCGCCGTCGAGGCGGCGCGCGAGGCGGGCGCCGAGGTCGTCGCCGTCGCCGTCATCGTCGACCGCGGCGCCGAGCCGAAGGTTACGGAGACGGGTCTGCCGTATCTCGCGGTGTATTCGCTGGCCGACCTCGGACTGTACTGAGTGGCGGCCGCCGTCGGCCCGTGAAGGGCCCGGCGGCGGCCGAGCCTCGTTGCGTACACCTCTCGAAAGCGCTGTGACCTGCGGTTTCGCCGTGCTTGGGGTGTTTCACGTGAAACACCCGGCCGCGTGCGGGGGATACCGCCCGCACCGAGGTGGTGTATCCGTTCGAGAATGGGAAGATAGGGCCGACGATGACGTCGCCACGCCTAGCACCACCACCCCGCGGAATCTGAGGAGCGGAAACGATGCCCATCGCTACCCCCGAGGTCTACAACGACATGCTCGACCGGGCGAAGGCGGGGAAGTTCGCCTACCCGGCCATCAACGTCACGTCGTCGCAGACGCTGCACGCCGCGCTGCGCGGCCTGGCCGAGGCGGAGAGCGACGGCATCATCCAGATCTCCACGGGCGGCGCGGAGTTCCTCGGCGGCCAGTACAAGAAGGACATGGTGACGGGCGCGGTCGCGCTCGCCGAGTTCGCGCACGTCGTCGCCGAGAAGTACCCGGTCACCGTCGCCCTGCACACCGACCACTGCCCGAAGGACAAGCTGGACGGCTACGTCCGCCCGCTGCTGGCCATCTCGCAGGAGCGCGTGGCCGCCGGCCGCAACCCGCTCTTCCAGTCGCACATGTGGGACGGCTCCGCCGAGACCCTGGACGACAACCTCGCCATCGCCAAGGAACTGCTGGCCCAGGCGGTCAAGGCCAAGATCATCCTGGAGATGGAGATCACCCCGACCGGCGGTGAGGAGGACGGCGTCTCGCACGAGATCAACGAGAGCCTCTACACCACCGTCGACGACGCCTACCGCACCGTCGAGGCCGTCGGCCTGGGCGAGCAGGGCCGCTACCTGCTGGCCGCCTCCTTCGGCAACGTGCACGGCGTCTACAAGCCGGGCAACGTCGTGCTGCGCCCGGAGATCCTCCGCGAGCTGCAGGACGCGGTGGCGCAGAAGTACGGCAAGGCCAACGCCTTCGACTTCGTCTTCCACGGCGGCTCCGGCTCCACCCAGGAGGAGATCGACGAGGCCCTGGAGAACGGTGTCGTCAAGATGAACATCGACACCGACCTGCAGTACGCCTTCACCCGGCCCGTCGCCGCGCACATGTTCTCCAACTACGACGGTGTGCTGAAGGTCGACGGCGAGGTCGGCAACAAGAAGGCCTACGACCCGCGCGTGTGGGGCAAGTCCGCCGAGGCCGGCATGGCCGCGCGTGTCGTCGTCGCCGCCGAGAACCTGCGGTCCGCGGGCAACAAGCGCAAGTGACCCCCGCCGGTACGCGCCTCGCGTACCCGTGAGGGCGACGCCCGACAGGGACCTCCGGCACATGCCGGGGGTCCCTTCGCACAGCGGCTCGGGCAGACTGGAACCCATGGCAATCCACGAGAACCTGCTCGGGGGCCCGGCCCCCACGCACCTGCCCGACGACCCCGGGCCGCGCGAACTGCTCGCCTCCGGCACAGCCCCCGCCGATGTCGCGGCCAAGTACCCGGCCTCCTCGCTGGCCTGGGCGCAGCTCGCCGACGAGGCGTTCGAGGGCGGCCGGGTCGTCGAGTCCTACGCCTACGCCCGCACCGGCTACCACCGCGGACTGGACGCGCTGCGCCGGGCCGGCTGGCGCGGCCACGGCCCGGTGCCCTTCGAGCACGAGCCCAACCGCGGCTTCCTGCGCGCACTGCACGCCCTCGCCCGCGCCGCCGGGTCGATCGGCGAGCAGGAGGAGTACGAGCGCTGCACGGCATTCCTACGGGACAGCTCGCCGACCGCCGCCGACATCCTGGGCTGAGCGCCCCGGCGTCCCGGGCCGACCACCCGGCCCCGGCTCCCGTTCCGCCCGCCGCCCCCCCCGCGGCGCCCGTTCGCTCCCCGGACACGTCCGGGGCCAATGTGACGGTACTGCCACAGATGGGGGGCACTCGGTCGGTCCACGTATCTGTGTGCGATTGTTGGCGCGATTGGTTGTCGTTCGCACGCACATATGAGGGCGTGTCCGCAGGCAGCGCGAGGTGCGCCACAGGGAGCCGGGTCGGGGCCCGGCGGTGGCCCGCCGAGCTGCCCGTTCGCAGGGGGAACCGTGGCAGGACCGGACAGGCGGAGTCGGCATGGGCGCCGGCGTGCCAAACAGCGCGCCTCCATAGCGGGGCCGCTCGCGCTCGCCGCCGTACTGGTGGTCGGCGCCACCGCCGGATACGCCGCGTGGCACAAGTCCCGCGCGACCGAGGGCGGCGCGACACTCGACACCGGCATCGTCACCACGACCACGCCCCCCACCTCCGGCACCTCGGCCAACGGCGACCGCAGCACCTCGCCCGAGACGACCACGACCAGCCCCAAGGCCTCGAAGAAGGCGCCCAAGCCGCACGTGTCGGCGACCACGAGCGCGCCCCCGGCCTCGGTGCCCAAGCACGGCACCGGCACCTTCAGCGTCGCCCGAGCCACCGGCAGCGCCTCCGGCCACGGCACCATCCGCCGCTACAAGGTCGAGGTGGAAGGCGGGATCTCCCTCTCCGCGACCGACGCCGCGCACGAGATCGCCGTCATCCTCGCCGACCCGCGCGGCTGGACCGCCGACGGCCACGACGGCTTCCAGCTGGTCTCCTCCGGCCCCGCCGACTTCGTCATCAAGATCGCCACACCCGACACCGTGGACCGCATCTGCGGCGCCGCGGGCCTGGACACCGGCGGCGAGGTCAACTGCGACGTCGGCGCCACCGTCGTGGTGAACCTCAAGCGCTGGATGCTCGGCTCGCCCGAGTTCGACGGCCCGATCGCGGGCTACCGCGCGCTCATCATCAACCACGAGGTCGGCCACCGCATCGGCCACCACCACGAGGGCTGCCCCGGCCCCGGCAAGCCCGCCCCGGTGATGATGCAGCAGATCAAGGGCCTGCACGGCTGCGTCGCGAACCAGTGGCCGTACGACTCCCAGGGCCACTACCTCTCCGGGCCGCCGGTCGCCTGACGGGGCCGCGGCGCGCCGCGACACGGCCTGCCCTTGCCGGATGAGCGCGCACCGCCGATGATCGCGGCGTGGCCCGGTGATCCCGGGTACCCGCACACGGAGGTACACCATGTCCGACCACCCGACCGACGAGGCGGCGACCCCGAACCTCTCGTTCGAGGGCAGCACACCGTACGAGGACTACGTCCAGGCGTCCGTCCTCACCCATCTGCAGCACCCCCTGTCCGACGAGCCCGGCGAGCTGGCCTTTCTGGTCACGACCCAGGTCATGGAGCTGTGGTTCACCCTGCTGGTGCACGAGTGGACCACCGCCGCCCGCGCGCTGCGCCAGGACGACCTGCCCGCCGCGATGGCGGCGCTGCACCGCAGCCTGCCCGAGCTGGAGTCGCTGAACGCCTC
Organism: Streptomyces sp. NPDC004031; assembly: GCF_053604375.1. NCBI lineage: Bacteria > Bacillati > Actinomycetota > Actinomycetes > Kitasatosporales > Streptomycetaceae > Streptomyces > Streptomyces sp. NPDC004031. The sequence continues at coordinate 47,569 of NZ_JBSGHL010000026.1, forward strand.
CTGGAAGCCGATCGCGCACCTCACCCCGGGGCAGTTCAACGCCTACCGCTCCGCGCTCGGCGAGGGCTCCGGCTTCCAGTCCGCGATGTACCGGCGGCTGGAATTCCTGCTCGGCGAGAAGTCCGCGTCCATGCTCGTCCCGCACCGCGGCACCCCGCGCGCCTATCGCGAGCTGGAGAAGGCGCTCACCGAGCCGAGCCTCTACGACGAGGCGCTGCGGCTGCTGGACCGGCGCGGCTACCGCATCCCCGCCGCCGTGCTCGACCGCGACCCGACCGTGCACTACGAGCCGCACCCCGAGGTCGAGGCCGCCTGGCAGCGCGTCTACGCCGCCTCCGACCAGGACACCGACCTCATCCGGCTCGGCGAGACCCTCACCGACATCGCCGAATACGTGTGGCGGTGGCGCAACGACCACCTGGTGGCCACCCGGCGCGCGATGGGCGCCAAGACCGGCACCGGCGGCTCCGCGGGGGTGGCCTGGCTGGAGAAACGTGCCACCAAGAACGTCTTCCCCGAGCTGTGGACGGCCCGAAGCCATGTCTGAGCCCACCGCACCGTCGCCTGCCGCCGCGGCCGACGCCGCCGCTGCCGACGACCTGGCCGCGCGCGCCGCCGAGCTGGACGCGGCCGACCCCCTCGCCGCCGTACGCGACCGCTTCGCCCTCGACGACTCCACCGTCTACCTCGACGGGAACTCGCTGGGCGCGCTGCCCCACGGGGTGCTGCCGCGGCTCGGCGACGTCGTCACCCGCGAATGGGGCGAGCTGCGCATCCGCTCGTGGGAGGAGAGCGGCTGGTGGACCGCCCCCGAGCGGATCGGCGACCGTATCGCGCCCCTGGTCGGCGCCGCCGCCGGCCAGATCGTCGTCGGCGACTCGACCAGCGTCAACGTCTTCAAGGCGCTCGTCGCCGCGATCCGGATGGCCCGGCCCGGCCGCACCGAGATCCTCGTCGACGCCACCACCTTCCCCACCGACGGCTACATCGCCGCCTCCGCCGCCCGGCTCACCGGCCGCACGGTACGGGCCGTGCCGCCCGCTGAGATCGCCGCCGCGGCCGACGAGCGCACGGCCGCGGCGCTGGTCAACCACGTCGACTACCGCACCGGGCGGCTCTACGACCTGCCCGGCATCACCGCCGCGCTGCACGAGGCCGGAGCGCTCGCCGTCTGGGACCTCTGCCACAGCGCCGGGGCGCTGCCCGTCGGGCTCGACGCCGCCGAGGTCGACCTCGCGGTCGGCTGCACGTACAAATACCTCAACGGCGGGCCCGGCTCGCCCGCGTACCTCTACGTCCGCCGCGCCGTCCAGCCGCTCTTCGACTCGCCGCTGCCCGGCTGGAACTCGCACGCCGACCCCTTCGAGATGGCCCCCGGCTACCAGCCCGCCGACGGCGCCCCGCGCGGCCGCGTCGGCACCCCCGAGATCCTCTCGCTGCTCGCCCTGGACGCCGCCCTCGACGCCTGGGACGGCGTCGACATCGCCGCGGTGCGCGCCAAGAGCCTCACCCTCACCGACTTCTTCCTCGGCTGCGTCACCGCCCTCGTCCCGCCCCGGCTCGTCGAGCCCGTGACCCCCGCGGGCCACGCCGAACGCGGCAGCCAGGTCTCGCTGCGCTGCGAGGGCGCGGGCACGGTGATGCGCGAGCTGATCGCCCGCGGTGTCGTCGGCGACTTCCGCCGACCCGACATCCTGCGCTTCGGCTTCACCCCGCTCTACACCCGGCACGCCGACGCCCTGCGGGCCGCCCGTACGCTGGCCGACGTGATCTCCGCATCCGGGGCGGCCTGAGCGATGACCGCCCGGAACCCCGCCGCACCACGGCCGGAAGTGGCCGCCGCCACCGCGGCCGCCGCTGCCGCCGAGGAGGCGTCGGCCTTCGCACACCCCGCCGTCCCCCCGGACGCCACCGCGGCGTACGGGGAGCACCCCGAGCAGGTCGTCGACTTCTACCGGCCCACCCCGGGACGCGGGGACGGGCGGGGCGCGCCCCTGGTCGCGCTGCTGCACGGCGGAGCCTGGCGGGCCCGCTACGACCGCGCCCACCTCTCGCCGCTGGCCGCCCACCTGGCCCGGCACGGCTTCGCGGTGGCGTCGGTCGAATACCGCCGCGGCGCACCCCCGCAAGGCGCCCAGGACGGCACCGAGGCGCCCGTGGCCGGGCGCTGGCCCGAGACCTTCGACGACGTCGCCGCCGCCGTCGACGCGCTGCCCGCACTCGCACTCCGCACCCTGGGCGCGGACACGGTGGACCCGCGGCGCTTCCTGCTCGGCGGGCACAGCGCGGGCGGTCACCTCGCGCTGTGGGCCGCCGCGCGGCACGTCCTGCCGCCCGACTCGCCCTGGCACACCGACACACCTCCCCCGCTGCGGGGCGTCGTCGCCCTCGCCCCGATCGCCGACCTCACCACGGCGATCCGGCTGGGCGTGTGCTCCGACGCCGTGCCCCAGCTGCTCGGCGGCCCCGACCACCTCGCCGCCCGGCTCCCGCACGCCGATCCCGCCGCGCTGCTCCCCACCGGTATCGCCGTCACCATCGTGCACGGCACCACTGACAACGAGGTCCCCCCGGCCGTCAGCCGCGCCTACGCCGAGGCGGCCGCCGCCGCGGGGGAGGAGGTCACGCTGGCGTGGCTCCCCGGCCGCGGCCACTTTCCCCTCATCGACCCGGCAAGCCCAGCGGTGTCGGCTGTCGCCGACGAGCTCGACCAACTCGCCTGGTAGCGCCCTTCACGCACGGGGCTGCCCCCACGCCCCGGGTTGCCACCCGAGGTGCCGTTCGCGACCGTCCGCCGCCAGTGGGCTGGTCGCGCAGTTCCCCGCGCCCCTGGTGTGTCCCCCCACGCGGCATGCGCATTCCCCCTGCGGGGTACACCTTGTCGGCCGAGGGCAAGCGTTTCCCGGGGCGCGGAAAACTGCTCAGCCCCCCGCCGGGGGGAAGACACCGTGGCCACGCGAGGTGGCAATCACCTCAGGGGCGCGAGGAACTGCGCGACCAGCCACGATGGTGAGAAGGTCGCGAGGGCCACCGCAAGGCACCGCCCGGCGCGTTCGAGGGTCAACCTCAGCGGTCAGCGACTGCGCTTCGCCAGGCGCTCGACGTCGAGCAGGATCACCGCGCGGGCCTCCAGGCGGAGCCACCCGCGGCCGGCGAAGTCGGCGAGCGCCTTGTTCACCGTCTCGCGCGACGCGCCCACGAGCTGGGCCAGCTCTTCCTGTGTCAGGTCGTGCACGACGTGGATGCCCTCTTCCGACTGGACGCCGAAGCGGCGGGAGAGGTCGAGCAGGGCCTTGGCGACGCGCCCGGGGACGTCGGAGAAGACGAGGTCGGACATGACGTCGTTGGTCCGCCGCAGTCGGCGCGCGACCGCGCGCAGCAGCGCGGTGGAGACCTCGGGCCGGACGTTGAGCCAGGGCTGGAGGTCGCCGTGGCCGAGGCCCAGCAGCTTGACCTCGGTGAGCGCCGTGGCGGTCGCCGTCCGCGGGCCGGGGTCGAAGAGCGACAGCTCGCCGATCAGCTCACCGGGTCCGACGACGGCCAGCATGTTCTCGCGGCCGTCGGGGGAGGTGCGGTGCAGCTTCACCTTGCCTTCGGTGACGACGTACAGCCGGTCCCCGGGGTCGCCCTCGTGGAACAGCGAATCGCCACGCGCGAGCGTGACCTCGGTCATGGAGGCGCGCAGTTCAGCGGCCTGCTCGTCGTCGAGCGCCGCGAAAAGCGGGGCACGGCGCAGAACGTCGTCCACGAGCTCTCTCCTTGTCGACATCGCTGGGTTGTCCCCATGATGCATGACGTATCAAACAGTGCGATCAATCACAAGGATGTCTTATCAGGGGCCGGAGGAGTGCCCCGGGGGGCCGATTGGGGGCCGCCCGCCCCGCCCTCGGCGGCCGAACGAGTGGGCCCGCACCCCGTTTTCCGCTCTCAGCGAACACCGTCGGCGGCGGGTCGGCCGCCCCGCGTGCGGTCCGCGGCGGCCCGCGCCGCGCCCGGCGGCACGGGCTCGCGGGGATCACCGCCGGGTGTCGGTGGCGGCCCGTAGTCTGGCGGCATGGCGACGAGGAGTGGCGCGGCGAGCCCGGCCCCGGCCGGTGCGGCCGCGGTCAAGAAGAAGGCGAAGGTCGCGCAGACGCACACCGGGCTCGTGCGGCAGGCCCGGCGGATCAACCGTGAGCTGGCCGAGGTCTATCCGTATGCCCATCCGGAGCTGGATTTCGAGAATCCCTTCCAGCTGCTGATCGCCACCGTGCTGTCGGCGCAGACCACCGACCTGCGGGTGAACCAGACGACGCCCGCGCTGTTCGAGGCCTATCCGACGCCGGAGGCGATGGCCGCGGCCGATCCGGTGGAGATGGAGGAGATCCTCCGGCCCACCGGCTTCTTCCGCGCCAAGACGCGCTCGGTGATAGGCCTGTCCGCGGCGCTTCGCGACGATTTCGGCGGGGAGGTGCCCGGCCGTATAGAGGATCTGGTCAAGCTGCCCGGCGTCGGCCGCAAGACCGCCAACGTCGTCCTCGGCAACGCCTTCGGGGTGCCTGGCATCACCGTGGACACGCACTTCGGACGCCTCTCGCGGCGCTTCGGGTGGACGACGTCGGAGGATCCGGAGCAGGTCGAGAAGGACGTCGCGGCCCTTTTCCCGAAGTCGGAGTGGACGATGCTGTCGCACCGCGTCGTCTTCCACGGCCGCCGCATCTGCCACGCCCGCAAGCCCGCGTGCGGCGCCTGCCCCATCGCGCCGCTGTGCCCGTCGTACGGGGAGGGCGAGATGGATCCGGAGAAGGCGAAGAAGCTGCTCAAGTACGAGAAGGGCGGCGCGCCCGGCCAGCGCCTCAAGCCCCCGCCGGGCTACCCCGGGCAGCCCGCGCCGCCGCTGGCCGCCTCATGACCCAGGCCCGGGGCGCGGGGGCGGACGTGCAGGTCAGCCGGGAGGGCCTGCCCGGCTGGCTCGCCCCGGTCGCGGACGCGGCGGAGCGGATACGCCCCGAGCAGCTCAGCCGCTTCCTGCCCCCGGCCTCGGGCGGGCGGCAGTCCGCCGTGCTCATCCTCTTCGGTGAGGGCCCGGAGGCCCCGCACGGCCCCGATCTGCTGCTCATCGAGCGCTCCGCCGCCCTGCGCTCGCACGCCGGGCAGCCGTCCTTCCCGGGCGGCGCGCTCGATCCGGAGGACGGCGACCCGGAGGGCGCGGGCCCGCTGCGTGCCGCGCTGCGCGAGGCCCGCGAGGAGACGGGCCTCGATCCGGCCGGTGTCCAGCTCTTCGGTGTCCTGCCGCGCCTCTACATCCCCGTCAGCGGCTTCGTCGTCACCCCGGTGCTGGGCTGGTGGCGTGAGCCTAGCCCGGTCGGCGTCGTCGATCCGGCGGAGACGGCCCGGGTCTTCCGTGCGACCGTCGCCGATCTCACCGATCCGGCCAACCGTGCGACGCTCACCCATCCGAGCGGCTTCCGCGGCCCGGCCTTCCTGGTGCAGGACGCCCTGGTGTGGGGGTTCACCGCGGGTCTGATCGACAAGATCCTGCACTACGCGGGCTGGGAGGTCCCCTGGGACCGGGAGCGGACCGTCCCGCTCGGCTGACCCCGCCCGCGCCGCTGTCCTGCCGACGGCCCGCCCGGGGGCGCGGCGCGGCGGATCGTGCCGGAATCCGGCTGCCCTGCTGCTCCGTACGCTCCCGCGCGCTCAGGTCGCCATGAGACCGTGTCCCTCGTGAACGTGCTGGACTTCCTGCTCATCCTCGCCGCTGTCTGGTTCGCCGTGGTCGGCTACCGGCAGGGCTTCGTCGTCGGCGTCATGTCGGTCGTCGGCTTCGTCGGCGGTGGCCTCGTCGCGATCTACCTGCTGCCGCTGCTGTGGGACAAGGCGACCGGTGACGCCACCCCGGGTTCGGTCGCGGTCGTCACGGCGGTGGCGATCGTCATCGTGTGCGCGTCGGTGGGGCAGGCGTTCACCACGCACCTCGGCAACAAGCTGCGGACGAAGATCACCTGGTCGCCCGCCCGCGCGGTTGACGCGAGCGGCGGGGCGCTGGTCAACGTGCTGGCGATGCTGCTGGTGGCCTGGCTCATAGGCAGTGCGCTGGCCACCACCGCGCTGCCGACGATAGGGCGCGAGGTGCGCTCGTCGAAGGTGCTGCTCGGGGTGTCGCGGGTCATGCCGTCGCAGGCCGACACATGGTTCGACAACTTCAGCACCACGCTGGCGCAGAACGGCCTGCCGCAGGTCTTCGGCACCTTCGGCGCCGAGCCGATCACCTCGGTGCCCGCGCCCGATCCGGCGCTGGTCAACAACCCGGTGGTGACCACCGCGCGGCGCAGCATCGTCAAGGTCGTCGGCACCGCCCCGGGCTGCGGCAAGGTGCTGGAGGGCTCCGGCTTTGTGTTCGCGCCGGGCAAGGTCATGACGAACGCGCACGTCGTCGGCGGCGTCTCCGAGCCGACCGTGCAGGTCGGCGGCAAGGGCCGGCTGCACGACGCGAAGGTGGTGCTCTACGACTGGCAGCGCGACATCGCGGTGCTGGACGTGCCCGGCCTGGACGCGCCCGCGCTGCGCTTCGCCACCACCGACGAGCACAGCCGCGACGACGCGATCGTGGCCGGCTTCCCGGAGAACGGCGGCTTCGACGTGCGGGCGGCCCGCGTGCGCGACCGCATCATGGCCAACGGCCCCGACATCTACCACCGCGGCACCGTCCACCGCGACGTCTACTCGCTGTACGCGACCGTCCGGCAGGGCAATTCCGGCGGGCCGCTGCTCACCCCGGACGGCAAGGTCGCGGGTGTCGTCTTCGCCAAGTCGCTGGACGACTCCAACACCGGCTACGCGCTGACCGCCGACGAGGTCGCCCCCGACGCGAAGGCCGGGCTCACCGCGGACCGGCGGGTGGACAGCGAGAGCTGCGCGCTGTGACAGCTGTGCGGGGCCGGGTGGCGGCGGAGGGGGCGTCCCTCCGCCGCCACCCGGCCCGTGCGGCGGTCAGCCGCGCGGATGGCGGAGCCGGGCGCCGACCCAGCGGGCGCGGCGCCGGAGGATGTGCGGAATCCCCAGCGGGGCCTCGCCCGGCGGGAAGAGGTCCATGGGCGCCGTACTGCTGACGGCGGCGGGGGTGCTTCGGCGAGTACGTGACCCATCACGGTAGTCGTGCGTCCAACCCATACCGAGCTACGTGCCCGCCCCCGTTGGTCCGTAATCGCCGTTTGGTGGTCCTGTTGGCCTATGCGTCCGGCAATCCAAATGACCATGAGCTTGTCGTATCGGACGTGTCCCGGCGTGTCGAGCCCGGTTCATGGACGGGTGCCCCGGAACCACGGACGGATGCCGCGCGCTCACGTACCGCCACGACCGCGCCGACCGCCTCCCGGGCGGCGGCTCAGCGGTCCGGTTCGGGGTCCCGCAGCCAGTTGATCAGCTCGGCGGAGAAGGCCGCCGGGTCCTCCTCGTGCGGGAAGTGCCCGAGCCCGTCGAAGAGCCGCCAGCGGTAGGGCGCCTCGACGTACTCCCCGCTGCCCGCCGCGCTGCCGGTGCGCAGCGCCGGGTCCAGGGAGCCGTGCAGATGCAGCGTCGGCACCCTGACCGGCCGCTTCATCCGGCGGTTGAACTGGATGCCGTCCGGCCGGGCCATCGACCGCACCATCCACCGGTAGGGCTCGATCGAGCAGTGCGCGGTGGACGGGATCTGCATCGCCTGCCGGTAGACCTCGACGGCCTCCTCGTCCGGCAGCGAGGGCCCGGACCACTGGGTGATCAGCTCGCCGACCAGCGCCGCGTCGTCCGCGACGAGCTGCCGCTCGGGGATCCACGGCCGCTGGAAGCCCCAGATGTACGCCCCGGCCCGGCTCTGCCGCAGGTCGGTGAGCATCGCGGTGCGCCAGCGGCGCGGGTGCGGCATCGAGACGACCGCGAGCCGCCGGACGAGCTTGGGCCGCATCGCCGCCGCCGTCCAGGCGAGATAACCGCCCAGGTCGTGGCCGACGACGGCGGCGTCCGGCTCGCCCAGCGAGCGGATCACCCCGGTGACGTCGAGGGCGAGGTTGCCCGGGTCGTAGCCGCGCGGGGTGCGGTCGCTGCCGCCGACACCGCGCAGATCCATCGCGACCGCGCGGAAACCGGCGTCGGCGAGTGCGGTGAGCTGGTGCCGCCAGGTCCACCAGAACTGCGGGAAGCCGTGCAGGAGCAGGACCAGCGGACCGTCGCCGGCCTCCGCGATGTGGAAGCGGGCACCGTTGGCCGCGACATCACGGTGGGTCCACGGGCCGTCCGGCCGGATCACCGACGCGCTCGACCCGCCCATGGTCCACGGATTCGCGGGGCGCTCGGCGGAGTTCATGCCCCAGAGCGTGTCACATCTTCGCCTTCACCGGGGCGTCCGCGGGGGGCAGCACGCGTCCGGAACGTGACGATTCGGTGGCGCCGCCGCGCAGCGCCGCGCCGTCCGCCAGCCCGCGCGGACGGGGCTTGGCCTTCTGCAGCACCGCGGCCGTCTGCTTGGCCGAGTTGATGGACCGCTCCGGCTTCTTGACGGCCTTGAAGCGCAGCACGCCGATCGCGCCGATGAGCAGCGCGAGGAACACGTACGCGCCGAAGACGATCAGGAACGCCCAGCCGGTGGTGATGCCGAGCGCCTTCAGGCCCCATGCGGCCGCCAGGCTCAGCATCGGCACGGAGAACAGCGCGAGCGCCAGCGCGGCGACCATCGCGCCGCTGCCGATCGCCACCCGCTTGGCGTCCGCCCGCAGCTCCGCCTTGGCCAGCGCGATCTCGTCGTGCACCAGGGCGCTCATCTCCGCCGTGGCGGCCGCGAACAGCTGCCCGATGCTGCGGCTGTCACCGTTGTGGGCTGCGCTCATCGCGTCGTCCTCCGTCGTTGTGTCGTCCACTGTCGAGCGGCCCGTTCCGTGGCGGTTCGACCGTCCGCTGTCCCGATCATGCCTCAGATCGTGTCAGGTCCGCTGTCGTGGCGGGCCAGTTGGGCGAGCCTGCGGTGCTCGGCGGCCTTCGCCTCCAGGATCTCGGCCATCCGGAGGTGGTAGGCGGGGTCGCCCGCCTCGTAGACGTCCGGGACGCCGTCGCCGTCCTCGTCGCGCTCCTCGTCCTCCGCCAGCCGCCGGTAGGTCGTGTCGCGCAGCTTGAGCAGAACCGAGGCCAGCAGCGCGGAGACCACCGAGCCGACCAGCACCGCCGCCTTGACCTCGGCGGTGAGCGCGGGGTCGGACGCGAAGGCCAGCTCGCCGATCAGCAGCGCCACGGTGAAGCCGATACCACCGAGCGCGGCCAGCGCGAAGACGTCCGGCCAGGTCAGGTCGGGGTTGAGGGTCGCGCGGGTGAAGCGGGCGGCGGCCCATGTGCCGCCGAAGATGCCCACGGTCTTGCCCGCCACCAGACCGAGCACGACGCCCAGCGTCTCCGGTTGGGTGAAGACGCCGGACAGGGCCGTCGCCGACACCGCGACACCGGCGTTGAAGAGCGCGAAGAGCGGCACCGCGAGCCCCGCCGACAGCGGCCGCAGCAGGTGCTCGACGTGCTCGGCCTGCGAGGGCCCGGCCGCGGTCGCGCCCGCGCCCGTACCGGCACCCGCGTCCGTACCGGCGTCCGGACCCGGTCCTCGCCCCGTTCCCGTTCCCGGTCCCCGGCGTGGGGTGCAGCGCAGCATCAGGCCCATGGCCACGCCCGCGACGGTCGCGTGGATCCCGCTGTTGAGCGTCAGCGCCCACGTCACGAGGGCGAGCGGCACATAGACGTACCAGCCGCGTACCCGGGCGTGCAGCAGCACCCAGAACAGCACCAGGCACGCGGCGGCGCCGACCAGGGCGGCCACGTTGATGGTGGAGGTGAAGAAGATCGCGATGACCAGGATCGCGCACAGGTCGTCCACGACGGCCAGGGTGAGCAGGAAGGCGCGCAGGGCCGCGGGCAGCGCGGTGCCGATGACGGCGAGCACGCCGAGTGCGAACGCGATGTCGGTGGCCGTCGGCACCGCCCAGCCGCGCAGCGAGCCGCCGCCCGCCGCGGCGGTCACCGCGTACACGCCCGCCGGGACGGCCATGCCGCACAGCGCCGCGACGACGGGGAGGGCGGCGGCGGAGGGGGTGCGCAGCTCGCCGGTGACCAGCTCCCGCTTGAGCTCGATGCCGGCGACGAAGAAGAAGACGGCGAGCAGGCCGTCCGACGCCCAGTGCGCGACGGAAAGGTGCAGTCCGAGGGCGGCGGGGCCGATGGGGTGGTGGACGGCGGTCTCGTAGCCGTGCCCGGCGGTGTTCGCCCAGATCAGGGCGGCGGCCGCGGCCGCGAGGAGCAGTACGCCGCCGACGGTCTCCGCGCGCAGGGCGTCGAGGAGGGCGTTGCGCTCGGGGAGCGGGAGGCGGCCGAGCAGGACGGCGGGGCGGCGGCGCCGCGGCTCGGGCACGGGCGACCTCCTGGGCGCGTTCAGCGGCGGCACCCTTCGTAGGGGCATGCTTGCCCCGTCCGCGGGTCCGCGTCGCCCTCCCAGCCTGCCCCGGACCCGCGGGCGGCGAACCCTTGTGCTGGCCCGGACGGGGGAGGGGCGCGCGCCCGGGGTGGTGCGAGCGGCGCGGTGCGCGCGGGAGGGGCGCGGGGGCGCGCGCGGCGGGCGCGTACGGCGGTGCGTGCGGCGGCCGGAGGGCGGGGCGGGGAGCGGGCGGGGGGAGGGCGGAGTGGAGCCGGGGAGCGGGCGGGCGCGGCAACGCCTGAGGGCGCCCCGCCGGTCACTCGGCGGGGCGCCCTCAGGGCGGCAGCGGCAGCGTCAGTCCTCGCTGGCCGCGCTCGGCAGCTTCGTCTGGATCAGGTCCATCACGGAGGAGTCGGTGAGCGTGGTGACGTCACCCAGCTCGCGGTTCTCCGCGACGTCCCGCAGCAGGCGGCGCATGATCTTGCCGGACCGCGTCTTCGGCAGCTCGGAGACCACCAGCACGCGCTTGGGCTTGGCGATCGGGCCGAGGGTCTTGCCGACGTGGTCGCGCAGCGACGCGACCAGCTCGGCGCTGTCCTCCGCGGAGCCGCGCAGGATCACGAAGGCGACGATGGCCTGCCCCGTCGTCTCGTCGGCGGCACCGACGACTGCCGACTCGGCGACCTTCGGGTGCGACACGAGCGCCGACTCGACCTCGGTCGTCGAGATGTTGTGACCGGACACCAGCATCACGTCGTCGACCCGGCCGAGCAGCCAGATGTCGCCGTCGTCGTCCTTCTTGGCGCCGTCGCCCGCGAAGTAGCGCCCGGGGAAGCGGGACCAGTAGGTGTCGAGGTAGCGCTGGTCGTCGCCCCAGATGGTGCGCAGCATCGACGGCCACGGCTCGGTCAGCACCAGGTAGCCGCCGGAGCCGTCGGGCACCTCGTTGCCCTCGTCGTCCACGACGGTGGCGGCGATGCCGGGCAGCGGGGTCTGCGCCGAGCCGGGCTTGGCGGCGGTGACGCCGGGCAGCGGGCTGATCATCATCGCCCCCGTCTCCGTCTGCCACCACGTGTCGACGACCGGGGTCTTGCCCGCGCCGATGTTCTCGCGGTACCAGACCCACGCCTCGGGGTTGATCGGCTCGCCGACGCTGCCGAGCACGCGCAGGCTGCTCAGGTCGAACTTCGCCGGGATCGCGTCGCCCCACTTCATGAACGTGCGGATCGCGGTGGGCGCGGTGTAGAGGATCGTCACACCGTACTTCTGCACGATCTCCCAGAAGCGGCCCTGGTGCGGGGTGTCCGGGGTGCCCTCGTAGATCACCTGGGTGGCGCCGTTGGAGAGCGGGCCGTAGACGATGTACGAGTGCCCGGTGACCCAGCCGATGTCGGCGGTGCACCAGTAGACGTCCGTCTCGGGCTTGAGGTCGAAGACGGCGTGGTGGGTGTAGCTCGCCTGCGTCAGGTAGCCGCCGGAGGTGTGCAGGATGCCCTTCGGCTTACCCGTGGTGCCCGAGGTGTAGAGGATGAACAGCGGGTGCTCGGCCTCGAAGGCCTCCGGGGTGTGCTCGGTCGACTGGCGGCCGGTGACCTCGTGCCACCACAGGTCGCGACCCGCAGTCCAGGCCACCTCCTGCCCGGTGCGGCGGACCACCAGCACGTGCTCGACCTGCGGGGTGCGCGCGACCGCGTCGTCTATGGCGGGCTTCAGCGCGGAGGGCTTGCCGCGCCGGTAACCGCCGTCCGCGGTGATGACCAGCTTGGCGTCGGCGTCGTCGATACGGGACGCGACGGCGTCGGCCGAGAAGCCGCCGAAGACGACGGAGTGGGCCGCGCCGATCCGCGCGCAGGCCAGCATCGCCACGACCGCCTCGGGGATCATCGGCAGGTAGACCGCGACCCGGTCGCCCTTGCCCACGCCCAGCTCCGCCAGCGCGTTCGCGGCGCGGCAGACCTCGTCCTTCAGCTCGGCGTAGCTGATCGCCCGGCTGTCGCCCGGCTCGCCCTCGAAGTGCAGGGCGATACGGTCGCCGTGGCCGGCCTCGACGTGCCGGTCGACGCAGTTGTACGCCACGTTCAGCTCGCCGTCCGCGAACCACTTGGCGAACGGCGGGTTCGACCAGTCCAGCGTCTGGGTCGGCTCGGTCGCCCAGGTCAGCCGCCGGGCCTGCTCCGCCCAGAAGCCCAGCCGGTCGGCCGCGGCCTGCTCGTACGCCGCCGCGGTGACATTGGCGGCGGCGGCCAGCTCCGCAGGCGGCTCGAAGCGCCGCTCCTCCTTCAGCAGGTTGGCCAGGCTCTCATTGCTGCTCACGCCAGCTCCTTGTCAGGGTCTCCCAGATGTCCCGCCACTACCTCACCAGTCCGCGGGGCACCCTGACAAGGGTTCGCCCGGAAGTGGTTTAGACCTTTGTGGTCAGTCCGTACGCCGCCGGGCCGTCGCCATCCGGCGCCGTCGGCGGTACTGCCGGGGGCGCCGGGGCCGCGGCCTCCGCCACGGGTGCGGGGTCGTGCGAAAGAGGTGCGGGGTCCGGCCGTACTGCGGTGAATATGCCAGAGGCGCGATCGAGCAGATACGCCTGGGCCTCGCCCACGTGGAAGTACATCCCGTGCAGCTGGAGCCGCCCGTCGGCGATGCGGCGGGCCACCCCCGGGTGCGCTGCCAGGTGGTCGAGCTGCTGCACGACATTGGCCAGGCTGAGCGCCTCGTGGTCGTCCGCGACCGGGCGGTCGGCCAGCGCCGCCCCGCCGTCCGCGCCGCCGGGGCCCCGCGCCATCCGGGCCAGGCTCGGCCGCCCGTGCCGCAGCCAGCGGGCCAGCGGGGTCTGCGCGTCGGGCTCGCGCGGCTCAGGGGGCCGATGCGGCTCATCCGGCTGATCCGGCTCGCGCGGCTCCTGCGGTGGGGCCTGCGCGTCGGGTTCGTGGGCCGAGGCCAGCAGCGCCGCCATCGCCCCGCAGCCCGAATGTCCGCACACGGTGATGCTGCCGACCTCCAGCACCTCCACCGCGTACTCGACGGCGGCCGCCACCGAGTCGCAGGAGGCGTCCGAACCGGGTGGCGGCAGCAGATTGCCCACATTGCGCACCGTGAACAGATCGCCCGGCCCGCTGGAGGTGATCATGCTCGTGACCAGCCGGGAGTCGGCGCAGGTGAGGAAGAGCTGGGTCGGCCGCTGGCCCTCGCGGGCCAGTCGCGCCAGCTCCTCGCGCACCAGCGGCGCCGTGTGGCGCTGGAAGGCGCTGACCCCGCCGAGCAACTGCCCGCCGCCGGCGGCCTGATGGCGCTCGGGGCGCGTGCAGTGGTGGTTGCGCCAGGGCGTCCAGGGGCGGCACGCGTGGGTGGGCGCCGGCTCGCGCAGGGCGCGGCCCGCCCCGTCGCCGAGCGCGACCCGGCCGCCGCGGCCGCGGTACCGCGCGCACCAGCCGCGCAGTGCCTCGGAGGCCGCGTGGTCCATGAACGACCCGTCCAGCTCCACCGCCACCTCCGCCCCGTCCGGTACCTGCGCGAGTGCCCGCGTCAGCCGCGGCACCGCGAGAAAGGTCAACTGCCCTGTCACGCGTACCCGTACCCGCGCACACGCCTCCTGCACCTTTTCCCGGCTTTCTTCTTTTTCTTCTGATTTATCGCTTTTTAGGCTTTCTTTGATTTCCCTGGCATATTCCTCGGCGACGGTGACGGTGACCCGGGTGTGCGTCAGCCGCCGCAGGGCCAGCACGACGGCCACCGCGATGCCCGCCGCCACGCCCTGGAGCACGCCGAGGACCACGACCGTGCCCAGCGTGGTCGCGTACACCGGGAATTCGCGGTGCCGCCGCACATGGCGGATGTGAGCGAAGCTCACCATGCGCACCCCGACCAGCATCACCAGCGCCGCCAGCGCGGCCAGCGGGATCGCCTCCAGCGCGCCCGCGGCCAGCCCCGCGCACGCCAGCACCCACACGCCGTGCAGCACCGTGGCCCGGCGCGTCCGCGCGCCCGCCGCGACATTCGCCGAGCCGCGCATCGCGCCGCCCGCGATCGGCAGCCCGCCCAGCAGACCTGAGACCACGTTGGCCGCGCCCTGCCCCAGCAGCTCGCGGTCCAGCCGGACCGGTGGGGTCTGCGCCGCGGGCTCCCGGGCGGCCTGCAGGGCGTCCACCGCGAGCGCCGACAGCAGCGATTCCATGCTCGCCACCAGCGTCACCGTCAGGACCACCGCGACGACGCCGAGGACCGGCCCGTCCGGCATCTCCGGCAGTCCGGGCGCCTGCCACGCGGGCAGCTCCACGCGCGGCACGGACAGCCCCGCGGCCGCCGCCGTCGCCACCGCGACCGCCGCGAGCGGCGCCGGGACCGACCCCAGCACGCTCCCCGCGCGGCCGCCGATCCGCTCCCCGAGCCGGTCGCGCAGCCGCGGCCAGCCCAGCAGCACGGCGACGGTGACCGCCCCGACGAGCGGTGTGACGGGATGGCTGTCCGTCAGCTGGCCGGGCAGCGCCGCGATGTTGGCGACCGCCGAGATCTGCGGGCTGCCGCCGAGCACCACATGCAGTTGGCCCACCGCGATGACCACGCCGATACCGGCGAGCATGCCGTGCACGATGGCCGGGCTCACCGCGAGCGCCGCCCTGGCCACCCGCAGCACGCCCAGCAGCAGTTGCGCGAGCCCCGCGAGCACGGTGACGGCGCAGGTGGCGCGCCAGCCGTAGCGGTCGACGAGCCCGGCGGTGACCACGACCAGGCTGGTGGCGGCCCCGCTGACCTGGAGCGGCGCGCCGCCGAGGCTCCCCGCGACGATGCCGCCGACGACCGCGGCGACCAGGCCGGCCTGCAGCGGCGCGCCGGTGGCCAGCGCGATGCCGAGGGAGAGGGGGACGGCGATGAGGAAGACGGTGATCGAGGCGGGCAGGTCGCCGGGGGTGCGGGCCGGTCGGGTGCGGGCCGCGGCGGGGGCTGGGGCCGGGGCCGGGGTGCGGAGTTTCAACTTCCCGTCTCCTTCGGTGGGCGGCGGGACTCGGTGGCGCAGCGTCATCACTCACTACTGCCAAGAGGCAGTAAAAAGACGGTAATGGATCGAATGCGGAGAGTGAAGTGCGGAGGTTGACCCGGCAGCTTTTTTACGTCTATCGAGTGATTTGAATGATGAAACGGCCCGGCGGAACGGGCGCGGAGGGTGAGCGTGCCAGCGTGGGTCGGCGTGTGGCCACATGACGCCGACGCCCTGCCGCGATGCGAGGTACGAATGCACTCCGTACGCAAGCCGCTCCCCGCTTCCCGTGCTCGCCGCGCCCCCGCGGACCGGGCCGTTTGTGCCGCCGTCCGCGCCGCCGGAGCCGTCCGGGGCGGTTCCCCCGCGCGGCTGCGCACCGCCGCCGCGCTCGCCGTGGTGCTGGCCCTGGGCGCCGCTGCCTGCTCGTCGTCCGCCGGGTCGGGCCTGGACGGTCCGGCCGGTCGCGGGTTCGAGGGGGTGCCCCAGGTCCCGCCGGTGCTGCGGCTCATCGGCGACGGCTCCACGGCCGACACCGGCGCCCAGCCGCGTCAACCCGACGCCCGACGGCTGGGCGCGGGGGAGCGGCCGCCGCAGTTCGTCGTCTTCTCCTGGGACGGCGCCGCGCAGGACGACCGGCGGCTGCTGTCGTACGTCCGCGAGTTCGGCGAGCGCGACGGCGCCGCGATGACGTACTTCGTCAGCGGCGTCAGCCTGCTCCCCGCCGTGCACGCGGACCGCTACGCCCCGCCCCGGCACCCGCGCGGCACCTCCGACACCGGCCTCCCGGCCGACCCGGCGACCGTCGCCGACACCGTTCGCGAGATGCGCCTCGCCTGGGCGGACGGCAGCGAGATCGGCACCTCTTTCAACGGGCACTTCTGCGGGCCGGACGCGGGCGCGGCCGTCGACACCCCGAACACCCCGGGCACCCCGGACGGCGCCGACGGCGCTGGTGGTGACGGGCCCGACACCGCGTCCGGCGGGTGGACCGCGGCGGAGTGGGGCGCGGAGATCCGGCAGGCCGCGGACCTCACGCGGCAGTGGAAGACGAACACCGGCCTGTCCGCGGCCGATCCGCTCCCCTTCGACTACGCCAAGGCCGTCGTCGGCGGCCGTCCGCCGTGCCTGTCGGACCCGGCGGGCCTGCCCGCGGCGGCCGTGGCGGCGGGCTTCCGCTATCTCGCCGACCCGACCCCGCAGCCGCAGGTGTGGCCCGCGAAGTCCGGCGGCCTGTGGCGTTTCCCGCTCCAGGAGGTGCCCGTACCCGGCCGGGACACCGAGACGCCCGCCTCCGACCAGGGATTCCTGTCGGTCCAGTCCGGCACTCCGGTCGCGGGCGCCCAGGATCCGCAGGCGAACGCCGCATGGCAGGAGCAGATGCACGACGGCCTGATGGCCGGTTTCACGCGCGCCTACGAGGGCAATCGCGCACCGCTGGTCGTCGCGAGCCACCTGGAGTCGTGGAACGGCGGGGCCTACCTCAAAGCCGTCGAGGACACCGTCCGGGACGTGTGCGGCAAGCCGGACGTGCGGTGTGTGTCCTTCAAGCAGCTCGCCGACTGGCTGGACGCGCAGGACCCGAAGGTGCTGGAGCGGCTGCGCGGCCTGGACGTCGGGCAGGCCCCGCGGGGCGGCTGGCCCGCGCTGATGCGCCCGACGCCGTCACCGAGCGCGGTGGAGGAGGGCGCGCCGGAAGGCGGCGCGGCGGCGGGCGCGGATCCTGCGGGTCCTGCCGGTTCTGCGGGGTCAACCGGTTCTGCGGGCGCGGCGGGTTCTGCGGGTCCTGCCGCCGAGCCCGTCAGGCCGGGTGCACGCTGAGCGACTCGCCGCGGGCGGCCGCCGGTACGGTCCCCAGCAGGCTCTCGTCGAGGACGAAACCGGGGTCGATCTGCGCCGCGAGGTCGGCCCCCGTCTTCGAGTTTCCCCAGCTCTCCGCGTTCTTCCTGTGGAAAAGTGCCATCTGCTGCGTGTAGCGCCGCCAGTCGCGCCGCTCGTACGCCGCGTCCGCCCGCTCGTGCATGGTGTGCAGCGCCCGCCGGTTGACGTCCTCCAGCTGCTCGAAGCGCGGCGGGCGGCCCTTCTCCATGGCCCGCACCCAGTCCGAGTGCCCGACCGTCACCAGCAGGTCGTCGCCGACCTCGGCGCGGAGGAAGGCCAGGTCGTCCGCGCCCTGCACCTTGTTGCCGATCACGGCGAGCGCGACGCCGTAGTCACGTGCGTAGTCGCGGTACTGCCGGTAGACGGCGACGCCCTTGCGGGTCGGTTCGGCGACCAGGAAGGTGAGGTCGAAGCGGGTGAACATGCCGGAGGCGAAGGAGTCGCTGCCCGCCGTCATGTCGACGACGAGGTATTCGTCCCGGCCGTCGACAAGGTGGTTCAGGCACAGCTCCACCGCGCCGACCTTGGAGTGGTAGCAGGCCACGCCGAGGTCGGACTCGTTGAAGGGACCCGTCACCATCAGCCGCACCGCGCCGCCGTCCAGCGCCACGGGGTGGGCGCAGGCCGCGTAGACGGGGTTGTCGTCGTCCCCGGTGAGCCGCAGCAGACGGGAGCCGGGGCCGGGCGGCGTCGTCTTGATCATCGTCTCGGCGGAGGCGATCCGCGGGTTGGCGCCGCGCAGGTATTCCTTGATCTGCGGCAGGTGCGCGCCCAGCGCGGGAAGTGCGGCGGCCTCGTCCTCGCCGAGGCCGAGCGCCGGGCCGAGGTGCTGGTTGATGTCGGCGTCGACGGCGACGACGGGCACCTGCGAGGCGGCGAGATGGCGGATGAAGAGGGAGGACAGCGTGGTCTTGCCGCTGCCGCCCTTCCCGACGAAAGCGATCTTCATGTTCGCCAAGAGTAGTCGGATGACTACGCATGTTGTCCAAACGGAGTGGGCAAGGCCACTCGTTCGTGGTCGTTTGCCGTGTCGCGAGGTGCGTAGGGTCTTGGGCATGGCTACGAACGCTGCCCAGTCCGCCGCCGGGGAACTCTCGGCGACCGACCCGCTCGCCGCCCTCGGCACCCTGCCGGGCGTGCCCGAGGCGGTCGACGCCGTGCGCCGGGCAGTGGACGCGGTGTACGGCCACCGGGTGATGCGCCGCAGGTCCGACGAGGTCACCGCGGAGGCCGCGCTGCGCGGTGCGCGCGGCTCCGCCGCCCTGGCCGGCGCCGACTGGCCGCTGGAGGAGCTGCGCCGCCGCAGCGACTTCTCCGCGGACGAGCAGGCCCGTACGGTCGGCGCCGCGCTGCGGCTGACCGCCGAGGCCGGCCAGCTGCTCGGCGTCTGGCGGCGCTCGCCCCTGCAGGCGCTGGCCCGGCTGCACCTGGTGGCGGCGGGCGGCGCTGCGGCGGACACCGCCGTGGGACGGCCGCGGCTGGCCGGGGAGCCGGTGGACGAACCCCTGGTCGGCGCCGCGGAACTGGACCTGCCGAAGCCGCCGGAGGTCACCGCGCGGCTGGACGGCCTCACCGCGCTGCTGCTCGCGGGAACGTCGGCCCCCGCGCTGGTCGTCGCGTCGGTCGTCCACGGCGAACTGCTGAGTCTGCGCCCCTTCGGCTCGTTCAACGGACCCGTCGCGCGGGCCGCGGAACGCATCGTCCTGGTCGGCACGGGACTGGACCCGAAGTCCATCTGCCCGGCGGAGGTCGGCTACGCGGAACTGGGCGCGGCCGCCTACCTCGCGGCCCTGGAGGGCTACGCCTCGGGCACGGCCGAGGGCATGGCGGAATGGATCGCCCACTGCGGGCGGGCGCTGGAGCTGGGCGTACGCGAGAGCGTCGCCGTCTGCGAGGCGCTGCAGCGCGGCGCGGCCTGAGAACGCCCGAGGCCGACGCCGGAGACATGGACGGCGCCGGGTACGGCAATGCGGCGGCACCCTGAGGTGCCGCCGCTGGCACGTCGGCCCGGTGACCAGTGCGTGCGCGATGTCTGCCGTGATCAGGGCGGGGTCTTCGCCCGCTGCCTGGTACGGCTGACCCGGTTGGCGGGTCGGCTGCGCGTGGGTGCCCGGCTTCCGTGCTCGGTCCGTGGGGCCTACTGCTGTGAACTGCGGTCTTCCTCTCGGAAGTCCGTGGTCTCGCGGGCCGCTACGTCCTTTCTACCCCCGACCGTGCCCCGGTGGAACCCCCGGCTCCACTTCTTTACTTTTCCTGCCATCGCCGACAAACGGGACATGACGACCCCGGGGTGCGGTGGTCCCGGGGCCGGGCGGTCTCAGGACAGGACGGCCGGGCGGCGGCGCCGGGCGGCGAGCCAGACCAGCCCCGCGGTCGCGGCGGCGGCACCCACCGCGGCGGCGGCGAGCACGGGGGCGGACGGCATGGGCAGGGAGGGGATCCGCTGGTTCAGCCGCACCGGGCGGTTGAAGGTGAGCGCGGGCCACCCGCGGGCCACCGCCTCCTTGCGCAGTGCCCGGTCGGGGTTGACCGCATAGGGGTGGCCGACCGACTCCAGCATCGGGATGTCGGTCACCGAGTCGCTGTAGGCGAAGGAACGCTCCAGGTCGTAGCCCTGCGAGCGGGCCAGCTCCTCGATCGCCTCCGCCTTCGCCGGGCCGTAGACGTAATGCTCGATCTCGCCGTTGTAGGCCCCGTCCTCGACCACCATCCGGGTGGCCACGACGTGGTCGGCGCCGAGCATCTCGCCGATCGGCTCGACCACCTCGGAGCCGGAGGCGCTGACGATGACGACGTCACGCCCGGCGGCGTGGTGCTCCTCGATGAGCGAGGCCGCCTCGTCGTAGATGATCGGATCGATGAGGTCGTGCAGGGTCTCGGCGACGATCTCCCGCACCTGCTGGACATTCCATCCCTTGCACAGATCGGACAGGTATTTGCGCATGCCTTCCATCTGGTCGTGATCCGCACCCCCGACCAGGTACACGAACTGGGCATATGCGGTGCGCAAAACCGCCCGCCGGTTGATGAGACCGCCCTGGTAGAAGGACCGCCCGAAGGCGAGTGTGCTGGACTTGGCGATCACGGTCTTGTCGAGATCGAAGAAGGCCGCGGTGCGCGGTGGCAGGTGGTTTTCCACGTGACGAGCATAGGCAACCACCATTCGGCGTAAGGTCAGGCGCGTGGGTTTGCTCTCGAAGGCCATCGGGTACACCATGGAAGTCACGGATCGTTCGCGACCGTGCTAACCCGGTCTGGCTCCTCCCCCCCCGAGTCGGACCGTGGGGACGACCCCCGCTCTCCCCCCCGGCGGGGGTCGTCGCATGTCCGGACCCGTTCTGCCGCTCTCGGCCGGGTCCCGCGCCGTCCTCGATCACAGCAGCCTCCGCTGTCCACAGGTGGGCTCCCCTGGGTACGACGCGTGACGGTCCGTAATCGTTGTGAAGTCGGCGTGAAGTCACCTGTGTGAGTGACGAGTTATCCACAATCGTCGAGTTGTCCACAGTTTCCGACCAAGATCATCTCAATTCCCGCTTCTCGCCCCAAGCTGATGTCAGCGGTGCACACCGGTGCCCCGCAAGGCAAGCGAAGGGGAAGAGAAATGTTCGGTTCCACAACGTCCGGACCGCGTCACGACGGCCTCGAAGGGTGCGCCGGACCTCTGATTGTCACGGAGGATGAAAGCCTCCTCGACGATCTGCTACGGCTGTGCGCCGCCGCCGGCTCGGAACCGGAAGTCGTCTTCGGGGCGCCACCGCGCGCGCCGAGTTGGGAAGGCGCGCCGCTGGTCCTGGTCGGCGTCGAGTCGGCAGCCCGGATCCGCGGGGTCCCGCGCCGGAACGGCGTCCTCCTCGTCGGGCGGGATCCGGACGACGCGGAGGTGTGGCGCACCGCCCACGACGTCGGGGCCGACCACGTTCTGCTGCTGCCCGACGCCGAAGCCTGGCTCGTCGACCGGCTCGCCGACATCGTCGAGGGCGTCGGGCGGCCCGCCCTGACCGTCGGGGTGGTCGGCGGCCGCGGCGGCGCCGGCGCGAGCACCCTGGCGTGCGCCCTCGCGGTCACCTCCGCGCGCGCCGGGCGGCGCACGATGCTCATCGACGGCGATCCGCTCGGCGGCGGCCTCGACATCCTCGTCGGGGCCGAGCGCAACCGCGGACTGCGCTGGCCCGCGCTCGCCAACTCGCGCGGCCGCGTCAACAGCGCAGTCCTGGAGGAGTCCCTGCCGCGGCTGGACGCGCTGAGCGTCCTCAGCTGGGACCGCGGCGAATCCGTCGTCATCCCGGCCCCCGCCATGCGGTCGGTGCTGAGCGCCGCCCGGCGGCGCGGTGGCCTCGTGGTCGTCGATCTGCCGCGCCGGATGGACGACGCGGTGGCCGAGACGCTTCAGCAGATCGACATCGGCCTGCTGGTCGTGCCCGCCGAACTGCGCGCGATCGCCGCGGCCACCCGGGTTGCCTCGGCCTTCACGATGGTCATGAAGGACCTGCGGGTGGTGGTCCGCGGTCCCTTCGCCGACGGGCTCGACGGGCGTGAGACGGCCCGGCTCGTCGGACTGCCGCCGGCCGGCGAACTGCCCCCCGAGCGCGGCCCCGACACCCTCGGCAGCAGCGGGCCCCCGGGGTCCTCGGGCCGCGGTCCGCTGGCCCGCTTCTGCACCGCCTTCCTCGCCGCGGCCCTCACGGACGACGGGAGCGTGGCGGCATGACCACGCCCCTGCTGGACGCCGTACGCCTCCGCCTGGCCGAGCACGGCGGCGAGGCGACACCCGCCAGGGTCGCCGCGGCGCTGCGCGCGCAGGGCCGCCTGCTCGGCGACACCGAAGTCCTCCGGGTCGTTGGCGCCCTCCGCTCCGAACTGGTCGGCGCGGGCCCGCTGGAGGCGCTGCTCGCCGACCCGGAGGTCACCGACATCCTGGTCAACGGCCCCGAGGAGGTCTGGACCGACCGCGGCCGGGGCCTGGAGCGCGCCCCCGTCCGCTTCCCCGACACCGCCGCCGTCCGCCGGCTCGCCCAGCGCCTCGCGACCACCGCGGGCCGCCGGCTCGACGACGCCCGGCCCTGGGTCGACGCCCGGCTCCCGGACGGCACCCGGCTGCACGCGGTGCTGCCACCCGTCGTCGTCGGATCCCCCTGCCTGTCCCTGCGCGTGGTCCGCTCACGCGCCTTCACCCTCGCCGAACTGGTCGCCGCCGGCACCGTGGACGCCGAGACGGCAACCGTGCTGCGCGCGGTGCTCGACGCGCGGCTGTCCTTCATGATCAGCGGCGGTACGGGCTCGGGGAAGACGACGCTGCTCAGCTGCCTGCTGGGCCTGGTCGATCCCGGGGCGCGCATCGTCCTGGCCGAGGATTCCGCCGAACTGCGCCCCGACCACCCGCACGTCGTCCGGCTGGAGGCCCGCCCGCCCAACCAGGAGGGCGCCGGTGAGGTCACGCTGCGGGAGCTGGTGCGCCAGGCGCTGCGCATGCGGCCCGACCGGCTGGTGGTCGGCGAGGTGCGCGGAGCCGAGGTCACGGATCTGCTCAGCGCCCTCAACACGGGCCACGAGGGCGGCTGCGGCACGGTCCACGCCAACGCCGCGTCCGACGTCCCCGCCCGCCTGGAGGCCCTCGGCTCCACCGCGGGCCTGGACCGGGCGGCCCTGCACAGCCAACTGGCGGCGGCCCTCTCCGTGGTGATCCACCTGGCCCGCGACAGGACGGGACTGCGCCGCGTCGCCGAGATCCACGTCCTCACCCGCGGCGCAGACGGCCTGGTCACCACCCTCCCCGCCCTCCACGGCCCCTCCACCCCCCTGACCCGCGGCCCCGGCTGGCCCCGCCTCGCGGCACTGTGCGCCGGGAGCACGTCATGACCGCGCGGGGTGCGCTGCTGCGGGTGGCGGTGCGGTGGCGGGCGCTGGGCGCGGAGGGTGCGCTGGGTGCGCTGCTGCGGTTGGCGGTGCGTCAGGCGGCTGCCGGGCGCGGTGGTGTGGCCGGGGTACGGCCGTGGGTGCGGGTCGCGGTGAGGCGGTCGGCGGCCGAGTGGGTGCCGGGGGCGGCGGGGCGTGCGACCGCTCTGCGCGAGGCGGCCCGGCAGTGGGCGACGGCTCCGTGGGCCACGGCTTCGTGGGCTGAGGCGCGGCTGCCGGTGGCGCGTGCGGGTGAGTGGTTGGCGGTGCGTCATGGTGGGTGAAGGGCAGGTGGTGTGGGCGGTGGCGCTGTGTGCTGCCGCGTTGCTGGCCACGGGGCTGGAGGGTGGCGGGGCCCGGCGGCGGGCGCGCCGGGTGTTCGGAGGGGACGGCGCGCGGGCCGCCGGTCGCGTGGGGCCGGGGGAGTGGCTGCGTGCGGTGCTCGCGGAGCTGCCAGGGCGCGTCGAGAGGTACGCCCGCGGTGGGCCCGAGCGGTGTGCGCGAGTCGCCCGGGTGGTCCGGCGGGCGGGGCCGGAGGCACTGTGCGTGCCGGTCGGCGCCGTGCTGGCGGTGCTGACACGTTCGGTGCTGCCGTTGCTCGCCGGAATCGCCGCGGTGCCGCTCGTGGGGCGGGCCTTGCGGAGGCGGGCACGCCGGGCCGCAGCCGAACGCGGGGCGGCGGCCGTCGCGGCGCTGTGCGCTGCGCTCGCCGGTGAGCTGCGCGCGGGGCGACCGCCGCACACCGCGCTGGGCGAGACGATCGGAACCGCCGGGTGGCAGCGGACCCCCGAACTGTCCGGAGCGGCCCGCCTGCTGCTCTCCGCCGCCCGCTTCGGCGGTGACGTTCCCCGGGCGCTGCGCGACGCCGCCACGCCGTCCGCGGGCACGGAGGGCCTGACCGCGGTGGCCGCCTGCTGGCAGGTCGCGGTGGACGGCGGTGCCGGACTGGCCGCCGCGCTGGACCGGGTGGCCGCGGCCCTGCGGGCCGAGGCCGACCAGCGTGACGACCTGCGGGCCCAGTTGGCCGGTCCCCGCTCCACCGCGGCGCTGCTCGCGCTGCTCCCGCTCTTCGGCGTGGTCCTCGGCGCGGGCCTGGGCGCCGATCCCGCCCGGGTGCTGCTCCACACTCCCGCGGGCCTGCTGTGCCTCCTCGCCGGGGGCGCCCTGGAATGGGCGGGGCTCGTCTGGACGGCGCGGATCATGCGCGCGGCCGAATCCCCGGCGGCGGGACCGAAACACCGCGGCGGTCCGCCGGAGGAGCCGCGCCGCCCGGCGGAAGCGCGCTCCCGGAGGACGGGCGGCGCGGATGCTCTCGCGGTCGGGCTCGTGGGAGTCGGCGGGGTTGTCCACAGCCTGGGGACAACCATGGTGGCGGCGGTCGCGGCGGGCGGCGCGGTGGCCGCCGGTCTCGGGCGCGGACGGCGGAAGAGGGCGAGGCGGCTCGTGACGGTGCTCGGCGGGCCGCCGGTGCGCCGGGCGGCCGGTGGTGCGGCGCGGCCGTGGGGAGCAGCGCTCGCGGCCGGGCTGGTGACGGGGGTGGCCGTCGGCGGGCCGCTCGGCGTGCTCACGGGGCCGGCCGCCGCCCTGGCGGCCAGGTGGTGGCTGCGGGGCCGCCTGCGCGCGGCAGAGCGCCGTGCGGCCACCGCTGACCCCGGCGCCGGACAACTGCCGCTGTGCGCCGACCTGATGGCCGCGTGCCTGGCCGCCGGGGCGACACCAGGTGCGGCGGCGGGCGCGGTGGGCGGGTGTCTCGGCGGGCCGCTGGGGGCCGCGCTGATACGAGCGCAGTCCGAAGTGCGGTTCGGCGGGGATCCGGTGGAGTGCTGGCTGCGCTTCGGCGTCAGCGGCGGGCCCGCCGCCCGCGAGCTGGGCCGGTGCCTGGCCAGGGCGTCCACGACGGGCAGCGCGCCGGTGGCGGAGATGGCCCGCCTCGCCGCCGAGTTGCGCGCGGCGCAGAGCCGTACCGCGCAGGCCGCGGCCAGACGGGCGGCGGTGCTGGCCACCGCCCCGCTGGGCCTGTGCTTCCTGCCGGCCTTCCTGCTGGTCGGGGTGGCCCCGGTGGTGATCGGCCTGGCGGGCACGGTCCTCGGCCCCGCCGCGCCCTGACCTGACCGCGACCCGACAGATCACCCATGAGCGGGGGGCGTGGTTCCGCACGCCCTCGTACACGTCCGGGATCACCCGGAGAAGCCCAAGAAACGGGAGGAAAAGGAAATGAGCATCGTCAGGACGTCACCCTCGCGGACGGCGGTCCGGCCGCGACCGGACGGGAGGAGCCGGGCGGCGGCGTGGTGGAGGCGCCGGGCGCGGGCGTGCCGCGCGGCGGCCGAGGCGGGGATGAGCACGGCGGAGTACGCGGTCGGGACGATCGCCGCGTGCGGCTTCGCCGCCGTGCTCTACAAGATCGTGACGAGCGGCCCGGTGCGGACCGCTCTCACCGGGGTGATCACGAAGGCCCTCCATGTGCCCTTCTGACACCTCCTCGAAGCCGGGTGCGGCCGTGCGGCCGCACCCGCCCTCGGGCCCGCGCTCCTGCTCGCGCTCCGGCTCGGCGCCGGGCGGGACGGTTCCGGGGCCGGGCGGCCACGGCGGCACCCCACCCGGTCCGCGGCTCGCTCTGCCGCCGCTCGCGGGTCCGCCGGGCCCGGTGGCCACCCGGCGGCGGCCGAGCCGGGAAGGCGCCGCAGGTGCCGTGCCGCCGTGGGCGGGACGGGTGGTCAGGGCCCGCCGCCGGGCCGGGGACCAGGGATACGTGACCGCGGAGACGGCGGTGTCGATGCCCGCGCTGGTCCTGGTGGCCGGGACGCTCATCTGGGGTCTCATGGCCACGGCCGCCCAGGTCATGTGCGTGGACGCGGCACGGGCCGGGGCACGGGCGGCGGCCCGGTCGGAAGAGCCCGCCGCCGTGCTCCGGGCCGCGCGGGAGGCGGCGCCGAAGGGCGCGCGGGTCAGCGTGCGGCGGGCGGGCGACATGGTGACCGTGCGGGTGGTCGTCCCGCCACCGCGCTTCCCCGTCGCGCTCGGGGCCCAGTCCACCGCGCTCGCCGAGGATTCCGTGGGCGGCGGTGAGGGACCGTGACCGCGCCGCCGCAGGAGCGCGACCGGGGCTCGGCCACCGTCTGGTCCCTCGGGATCATGGCCGTACTGCTCACGCTCTTCGCAGCCGGGCTGCTGCTCGCGCACGCGGTCGTCCTGCGCCACCGGGCGGGCGCGGCCGCGGACCTCGCCGCCCTCGCGGCGGCCGATCACGCTCTGGACGGCAGGACGCACGCCTGCGCGCTGGCCGCCCAGGTCGCCGAGGCCCAGGGCGCCCGACTGACAGCCTGCGCGGTGACCGGCGAGATCGCCGACGTGGTGGCCGAGGTCGGCGGAGCCCGCGTCCGATCCCGCGCCGGCCCGGCCGCCACCCCGGAGACGGACCCACCCCCGGGCCCTGGCGTATCCGCCGCGGACGTGCTGGCTGACGGTGTCGCCCGGGTCCGGTTCCGGGCCTCCGTGCCCAGGGTCCCCAGCGGGCGTACCGCACTAACCGCCCGGCTCGGCCTCGGAGGTGTGCCCGGGGCGGGGCGCGGCGGGCCCGTCCCCGCCGCCGGAGGCTTCGCCCGGGTCGTCCGCGGGGCGCTGCGGGGTGGGGGCGTCCGGTGGGGCGGAGGACAGGAGGGAGGTCAGGAGGCGGAGGGAGGCGGCCTTGTCGAGCGGGTCGTTGCCGTTGCCGCACTTGGGGGACTGGACGCAGGACGGGCAGCCTGCGTCGCACTCGCAGGCGGCGATGGCCTCACGGGTGGCGCTGAGCCAGCCGCGCGCGGTGTGGAAGGCGCGCTCGGCGAAGCCCGCACCGCCCGGGTGGCCGTCGTAGACGAAGACGGTGGGCAGCCCGGTGTCGGTGTGCAGCGGAACGGACACACCGCCGATGTCCCAGCGGTCGCACGTGGCGAAGAGCGGGAGGAGGCCGATGGAGGCGTGCTCGGCGGCGTGCAGCGCGCCGGGCAGCTCCTCCGGGAGGATGCCGGCGGCGTCCAGCTGGTCGTCGGTGACGGTCCACCAGACGGCCCGCGTGCGCAGCGTGCGCGGCGGCAGGTCGAGCCGGGTCTCGCCCAGCACCTCGCCGGTCACCAGGCGTCGGCGCAGGTACGAGACCACCTGGTGGGTGACCTCCACCGACCCGAAGTGGATGCGGGCCGCGCCCCACGGCTCGTCCACATCGGTGGACAGCACCCGGATGGACGTGGTGTCGCGGGCCATCGTCGAGTAGGACGGGTCCGCACGGGTCACGAGGGCGACGGAGTCCTCCAGGTCCAGGTGCTCCACCACGTAGGTGCGGCCCTGGTGCAGGTGGACGGCGCCTTCGTGCACGGCGGTGTGCGCCGAGGCGGCGTCCACCGTGCCCAGCAGCCGCCCGGTGGCCGACTCCACGACCTGGACCGGCTTGCCGCCCGCGCCGCGGATGTCGGTGAGGTCGGCCGCCCGCTCGCGGCGCGTCCAGTACCAGCCGGTGGCCCTGCGGCGCAGCAGCCCCCGCCGCTCCAGCTGCGGCAGCAGCGCGGGCGCCTCCGGGCCGAAGAGCGGCAGGTCCTCCTCGGTGAGCGGCAGCTCGGCCGCGGCGGCGCACAGGTGCGGGGCGAGGACGTAGGGATTGTCCGGGTCCAGCACCGTGGATTCGACGGGCTGCTCGAAGATCGCCTCGGGGTGGTGCACGAGATACGTGTCGAGCGGGTCGTCGCGGCCGACCATGACGGCGAGCGCGCCCTGCCCCGACCGCCCGGCGCGCCCGGCCTGCTGCCACAGCGAGGCGCGGGTGCCGGGGTAGCCGGCCAGCACGATGGCGTCCAGGCCCGAGATGTCCACGCCCAGTTCCAGCGCGGACGTGGACGCCAGGCCCAGCAGCCGGCCGGAGTGCAGATCGCGTTCCAGGGCCCGGCGCTCCTCCGGGAGGTAGCCGCCGCGGTAGGCGGCGACCCGGCGCGGCAGCGCGGAGTCGATCTCGGCGAGCCGCTCCTGGGCGATCACCGCGACCAGCTCGGCCCCGCGCCGGGAGCGGACGAAGGCGACCGTGCGCACCCCCTGGAGCACCAGGTCGGTGAGCAGGTCTGCGGATTCGGCAGTGGCGGTCCGCCGGACCGGCGCGCCGTGCTCGCCGGACAGGTGCGTCAGCGGCGGCTCCCACAGCGCGAAGGCGAGTTCGCCGCGCGGCGAGGCGTCGTCGGTGATCTCGGCGACCGGCAGCCCGGTGAGCCGGGTGGCCGCGCGCGCCGGGTCGGCGGCGGTCGCGGAGGCCAGCAGGAAGACGGGCGCGGCCCCGTAGCGGGCGCACACCCGCCGCAGCCGGCGCAGCACCTGGGCGACGTGCGAGCCGAAGACACCGCGGTAGGTGTGGCACTCGTCGATCACGACATAGCGCAGATGGCGCAGGAAGGAGGACCACCGGGCGTGCCCGGGGAGGATGCCGCGGTGCAGCATGTCCGGGTTGGTGAGCACGTAGGTGGCGTACTGCCGGACCCACTCGCGCTCCTCGACGGGCGTGTCGCCGTCGTAGACCGCGGGCCGCACCGCCGTGCCCAGCGGGGCGGCGAGCGCTGCCACGGCCCGCCGCTGGTCGGCGGCCAGCGCCTTGGTGGGCGCCAGGTACAGCGCGGTCGCGCCCCGCCCCCCTGCGCCCGGCGCGTCGGCCCCGTCCAGCAGGGCGCTGAGGACCGGCACGAGGTAGCCGAGCGACTTGCCCGAGGCCGTCCCCGTGGCGACGACCACCGACTCGCCGCCCACCGCCAGCTCGGCCGCCCGTGCCTGGTGCTCCCACGGCAGGCGGATCCCGGCGGCCTCCACCGCCGCCACGACCTCCGGCCGGATGCCGAGCGGCCATGAGGCATGACGTCCGACCCGCGGGGGCAGGTGCTCCGTATGGGTGATGCGCGCGGCCCTGTCCGCCCCCGTGGCGAGCCGCTCCAGAGCGGTGCGGGGGGACGGGCGCCCGTGCGCCGACTGCGGAAGATGATCCTGGGCCATCGGCACTCAGTGTGTCACCGGCGTGACGGACAAACGCATGAAGGCGTCGTGCTGGCCCGCTGTGAAGTGATTGAATGCCATCGCGGCTGAGGGCCCTTCCCCTACCTTCGGTGGGAGAAGGCTCCTACTCCTCGGTGGGGAGGCCCCTGGGGGAGTCGCGTCGATGCAAGGTGCTGGAGGATCCGTGGACCTGTCCCTGTCGACCCGAACCGTCGGCGATCGCACGATCGTCGAGGTCGGCGGCGAGATTGATGTGTACACCGCGCCCAAGCTGCGCGAGCAGCTGGTGGAGCTCGTGAACGACGGGAGTTACCACCTGGTCGTGGACATGGAAGGGGTCGACTTCCTCGACTCCACCGGACTGGGCGTCCTCGTCGGCGGGCTCAAGCGGGTGCGCGCGCATGAGGGATCGCTGCGTCTGGTGTGCAACCAGGAGCGCATCCTGAAGATTTTCCGTATCACCGGCCTGACCAAGGTGTTCCCGATCCACACCTCGGTGGACGAGGCCGTCGCGGCGACCGACTGATTCTTCGCCCGAGCGAAGGGGTCCCGGACGGGTACACCGTCCGGACCCCTGTGATGCCCGTGTGATGTCTGCCCATGGAACCGAGGGGGAGGCCATGCCCACCGTAGAACTGCTCTTCAGCGCCCAGCCGGAGCATGTGCGCACAGCACGGCTCGTGGCGGCTGCCGTGGCGCGCCGGGCGGGGGTGGGCGAGGCGGCTCTCGACGAGGTGCGGCTCGCGGTGGGCGAGGCCTGCAGCCGTGCCGTGGGCCTGCACCGCAGCAACGGCGTCGAGGCGCCGGTGCGGGTGATGCTCAACGAGGACGAGAAGACGTTCTCCATCGAGGTGGCCGACGAGGTGCCGGGCAACGCCCACGGCTCCTCGCCGGACTCCGGTGGCGACGAGGCCGCCGACGACGAGGGCGAGATGGGCCTGGCCGTGATCAGCGGCCTGGTCGACGACGTGGAGGTCATCGAGGGCGCCGCCGGCGGAGTCATCCGCATGAGCTGGCCGACCCCCTCCGCGTAAGGCCGTCCGCCGGAAGCCCCTCCGCGGCGGAACCCGCGTAACGCCCGTGCGGGACGGAAAACGCGTCCGATTGGCCGGATGCGTCATTTACGGCAGGAATTCCCGACCGATCCCGACGCGCACCCTTTTTTGATCTTTCGCGGCTCCCTACAATCCGCTCATCGTGCTCAGCTCGCCTGAGCGTCGCGGTTTTGTCGACTGTCGAGCCGTAGGAGCCGCACGCCCATGCGCCAAACGTCAAGGAGGACGAATGGCGGGGCTATTCACCCCTCGGACGCTTGCCGCGGATCCGATACCGGTACTGACGGACGGAAACCGGCTGCTCGTCTGGATCATCGCGGTGGTCGCACTCGCGGCCCTGGCACTCGCCGCGGTGCTGGTGCGTCAAGTGCTCGCGTCGGACGAAGGTTCCGACGCCATGAAGAGGATCGCCGCTGCCGTGCAGGAAGGCGCCAACGCCTACCTGGCACGGCAGTTCCGTACCCTGGCGGTCTTCGCCGTCGCCGCGTTCTTCCTGCTCATGCTGCTGCCCGCGGACGACACCTCGCAACGTATCGGCCGGTCGATCTTCTTTCTCGTCGGCGCCGTATTCTCGGCGATCACCGGATACGTCGGAATGTGGCTCGCGGTACGCAGCAATGTGCGGGTCGCCGCGGCGGCGAGAGCGGCGACCCCGGAACCCGGAGAACCGCCCGCCGATTTACGCGACGTGTCGCACCGGGCCATGAAGATCGCATTCCGCACGGGTGGCGTCGTCGGAATGTTCACCGTCGGACTCGGACTGCTCGGCGCGTCCGCGGTCGTACTGATCTACAAAGCCGACGCCCCCAAGGTGCTGGAGGGATTCGGATTCGGCGCCGCGCTGCTCGCGATGTTCATGCGTGTCGGCGGCGGCATCTTCACCAAGGCCGCCGACGTGGGCGCCGACCTGGTCGGCAAGGTCGAGCAGGGCATCCCGGAGGACGACCCGCGCAACGCCGCCACGATCGCGGACAACGTCGGCGACAACGTCGGGGACTGCGCCGGCATGGCGGCCGACCTGTTCGAGTCCTACGCCGTCACCCTTGTGGCGGCACTCATCCTCGGCAAGGTCGCCTTCGGCGACGCGGGCCTGGCCTTCCCGCTCCTCATCCCCGCGATCGGCGTACTCACCGCGATGGTCGGCATCTTCGCCGTCGCGCCCCGCCGCTCCGACCGCAGCGGTATGACGGCGATCAACCGCGGATTCTTCGTCTCCGCGCTCATCTCGACGGCCGGTGTCGCCGTCGCCGTCTACACCGCGCTGCCCTCCTCCTACGCCGACCTGCACGGCGTCGGCCCGGACATCACCGGCCACGGCGGCGACCCGCGCGTGCTCGCGCTCGTCGCCGTCGTGATCGGCATCGTCCTGGCGGCGCTGATCCAGCAGCTCACCGGCTATTTCACCGAGACCGCCCGGCGCCCGGTCCAGGACGTCGGGAAGACCTCGCTCACCGGCCCGGCCACCGTGGTGCTCTCCGGCATCTCGCTCGGCCTGGAGTCCGCGGTCTACTCGGCGCTGCTCATCGGACTGTCGGTCTACGGCGCCTTCCTGCTCGGCGGCACCTCGGTGTGGCTCGCGCTCTTCGCGGTCGCGCTCGCGGGCACCGGACTGCTCACCACCGTCGGCGTCATCGTCGCCATGGACACCTTCGGCCCCGTCTCCGACAACGCCCAGGGCATCGCCGAGATGTCCGGCGACGTCCACGGCGAGGGCGCGCAGGTGCTCACCGACCTCGACGCGGTCGGCAACACCACCAAGGCCATCACCAAGGGCATCGCCATCGCCACCGCCGTGCTCGCGGCGACCGCGCTGTTCGGCTCGTTCAAGGAGGCCGTCGACACGGCCGTCGGCAAGGCGCATCCGGGCGCGTCCGACGCGCGCTGGCTGTCGCTGGACATCTCGCAGCCGAACAACCTGGTCGGGCTGCTGTTCGGCGCGGCGGTCGTCTTCCTCTTCTCCGGCCTGGCCATCAGCGCCGTCTCCCGCTCCGCGGGCGCGGTCGTCTACGAGGTGCGGCGGCAGTTCCACGACCACCCGGGGATCATGGACGGCACGGAGACCCCCGAGTACGGCCGGGTCGTCGACATCTGCACCAAGGACGCGCTGCGCGAGCTGGCCACGCCCGGCCTGCTCGCCGTCCTGGCGCCGATCGCGGTCGGGTTCGGCCTCGGCATCGGCTCGCTCGCGTCGTACCTCGCGGGGGCGATCGGCGCGGGCAGCCTGATGGCGGTCTTCCTCGCCAACTCCGGTGGCGCGTGGGACAACGCGAAGAAGCTGGTCGAGGACGGCCACCACGGCGGCAAGGGCAGCGAGGCGCACGCGGCGACCGTCATCGGCGACACCGTGGGCGACCCGTTCAAGGACACCGCCGGTCCGGCCATCAACCCGCTGCTGAAGGTCATGAACCTGGTCGCGCTGCTCATCGCCCCGGCCGTGGTCAAGTTCAGCTACGGCGTCGACGCCAACGCGGCCGTGCGGACCGTCGTCGCGGCGGTCGCGGTCGTGGTCGTCGTCGGGGCCGTCTACGTGTCCAGGCGCCGCGGTGTCGTCATGGACGCGAGCCCCGGGAGCGCCGGGAGCGGCGGCGCCGAACGGGTGGGGGACGCGGCGAGCCCGGCCTGACGCACCACCACCCGCACGCCCCCTCGAAGGGCCGTGCGACACGCCCGGCGGTCCTCGGGCATCACGTGAGTTCTGCCACACCGTCAGCCCCGCGGCGGGTCCCGGCATCCGGCCGGGCGCCCGCCGTACGGGCAGGTCGGCGATACCGTGCCCGGCCTTGCTACGAACGGCTTGAATTGCGGACGAATGAGCGCGAAGTCCCCGCCGGATTCGTGGTCGCCACCCCCTCCCCGTGTAAGTTCCGGGGCCGTGACGCCACGGAAGGGACCTGAACGGTGAAGCTGAACCACGGACGCCGCGCCGCGCTGTCGGGCGCGGCCGTGCTGCTGGCGCTGACGCCGCTGTCGGCCTGCTCCAGCGACGACACGGGCAAGAAGCTCGACACCTGGGCGCAGGGCGTGTGCGACCAGACCGCGGCGCAGACGAAGAAGATCAACGACGCCAACACCTCGCTGACAAAGGTCGACAGCGGCGGCAAACCGCAGGACGTGCAGTCCGCCGACTCCGCGGCCTTCCAGCAGATCTCCGACGCCTACAAGTCGCTGTCCGGCATCTTCGACGCCGCGGGCCCGGCCCCCGGCGACAACGGCGACACCTTCCAGCAGAACGCCGTCACCTCCTTCAGCGGGCTGTCCACGCAGTACGCGGCTCTCAAGAAGCAGGTCGACGGGCTGGACACCACCGATCAGGCCAAGTTCGCCGCGGGCCTCCAGGGCGTGTCGGACTCCTTCTCGAAGGCGACGACCGACGGCGACAAGGCGCTCAGCGCGCTGCGCGAGGGCGACCAGGGCAAGGCGCTGGCCAAGCAGCCCGGCTGCCAGAGCGTCCCGCAGTCCCCGTCCACGGCCCCGACACCGACCGTGTCCTAGCCGTCCTAGCCGTCCTAGCCGTCGTCACCGTCGCAGCCGTCGTACGGCCTGGGGGCGCCGCGGGCCGCACGAGGCGGACCTCCGCCGCCGTACCCGGCGGTCCCGTGGCCCGCAGCCGCCCGATGACGCGACAATGGCCTTCGTGACGACGCCCCGCCTCCCCGCCCCCGACAGCGCAGCCGCTCTGCGCGACGACCTGCTCGCCGCCGACTTCACCGCCGACGGCTGCCTCGACCTGCTGGGCGCCGTCGGCTACGCGGCGCTCTCGCGCGCCGAGACCGTCCCCGCGCTGCGCGCCACCCGTGGCGGAAGCCCGCTGGAGACCCTGGTCCGGCTCTTCCTCCTGCAACGCCCCGCCCCGTACGGCCGCGTCCGTGTCGCGCTGCCGGGGCTGGACCGCTACGTCGCGGACGGCTGGCTGGTGCGCGACGGCGACGAGATCCGCGCCACGGCGGATGTGCGCCCCTACGCGGGTGACGGCGGCGCGGACTGGTGGATCGTCTCCGACCTGGGCTGCGCGGTCGGCGGCGCGGGCGGCATCGGCGGTACGTCCGGCGGGCCCGGCGGCTCCGGCGTGGACCGCGCCGACCTGGTGCTGGGCGTCGGCGGCGCCTCCACCACCCTCGCCGGGCTGACCGTCCGTGAACCCGTGGGCAGCGCCCTGGACCTGGGCACCGGCTCCGGCGTCCAGGCCCTGCACGCCTCCCGACACGCCACCCGCGTCACGGCCACCGACGTCAACCCGCGCGCCCTGCACTTCGCCCGCCTCACCCTCGCGCTCTCCGGCGCCCGGCAGCCCGACCTGCGCCGCGGCAGCCTCTTCGAGCCGGTCGGCGACGAACGCTACGACCTCGTCGTCTCCAACCCGCCCTTCGTGATCTCCCCCGCCGGCCGCTTCACCTACCGGGACGGCGGAATGGGCGGCGACGACCTGTGCCGCACCCTGGTGGAGCAGGCCGCCGACCACCTCACCGACGGCGGCTGGTGCCAACTGCTGGCCAACTGGCAGCACATCGAGGGCCAGGACTGGCGCGAACGGCTGGTCCAGTGGGTGCCGCGCGGCTGCGACGCCTGGATCGTGCAGCGCGAGGTGCAGGACGTCGCGCAGTACGCCGAGTTGTGGCTGCGCGACGGGGGCGACCACCGCGACGACCCGGCGGCGTACGCGGCCCGTTACGACGCCTGGCTGGACGACTTCGAGCACGCCAAGGTCGGTGCCGTCGGCTTCGGCTGGATCACCCTGCGCAAGACCGGCTCCGAGCGGCCCGCCGTCACCGCCGAGGAATGGCCGCACCCGGTGGAGCAGCCGCTCGGCCCGCACATCGCGGACTGGTTCGCCCGGCAGGACTTCCTGCGCCGCCACGACGACGCCGACCTGCTCGACGCCCGCTTCACCCTGGCCCCCGAGGTGGTGCAGGAGCAGGTCGGGATGCCGGGTGCGGAGGACCCCGAGCACGTCGTGCTGCGCTCGGGCCGCGGTATGCGCCGGGCCACCGAGGTGGACACCGTGGGCGCGGGCTTCGCCGGGGTGTGCGACGGGACGCTGCCGGCCGGCCGCATCGTGGACGCCATCGCCCAACTGCTGGGCGAGGACCCGGTGGTGCTGCGGGACCGCACGCCGACCGCGATCCGCATGCTGGTCGAGCAGGGCTTCCTGGAGCCCGTCACGCCATGACGCGGAGCCCCTGACACCATGACGCGGAGCCCCCGGCGCCATGACGCGGAGCCCCTGACGCCGTGTCGGGAGGCGCGTGGAGCCGTGGCGGGGACGCCGTCACGGCGGTAGGGCGCCGCCGGAGCGCGGGGGCGTACGCCGGTGCGCTCAGCGCAGGTTGCGTACGACCCCCCACGCCACCAGCACCACCACCAGTGCCGCCGCCCCGCGCGGCCCCACCCGAACACGCCACTGCCGCCCCCGCAGCGCCGCCCACGCCCAGCCTCCGAAGGCGGCCAGCAGCAGCGGCGTGCAGAGCAGCAGCAGCGCGTTGTCGTGGAAGGCCCGGACGGGGTCGGCGTGCAGCAGGTCGTACGCCGTACGGGTGGCTCCGCACAGCGGGCAGAGCAGGCCGGTGGCCCAGTTGAAGGGGCAGCGCGGCAGCCAGTGGCCCGGCTGGTGCGGATCCGTGCGGTAGAGATACGCCGCCGCGGCCGTCCCGGCGGCCAGCGCGCCCAGCGGCGCCGCCGCCCGATGCCGTACGGCCCGCCGCACCCCGCCACCGTCCACCCCGGCACCTCCGGTCCGCAGGGACACCTGCCCGGCACCCATCCTGGCACCCCGCCCGCGCCCCGTTCCGGCCGCCCGCCGCGCAGGTACGCATCCGGCCACCCGCGCCGCGGCCCGCCGCGTCCGCGCCGCCCCCTTCGGCTCTGACATGACCCGTCCATGCGGCAGACAGACCGCTTGTCGGGTTACCGTTCGGATGGCGTTGTTGACTTTTCCCGTTTGACACGGGACCGGGAGGTACGGTCACACTCCGCAGCGTCACCCCTTCGAACCGGAGAGAAGAGCGAAGTTGTCCCCGACCCGCGAGACCGCACCGGCCGGCCGTCGACTCGTCATCGTCGAGTCGCCCGCCAAGGCGAAGACGATCAAGGGCTATCTCGGCCCTGGATACGTCGTGGAGGCGAGCGTCGGGCACATCCGCGACCTGCCCAACGGGGCCGCCGAGGTGCCGGCGGAGTACAAGGGCCAGCCGTGGGCGCGGCTCGGCGTCAACGTGGACAGCGACTTCCAGCCGATCTACGTCGTCAACGCCGACAAGAAGGCCCAGGTCAAGAAGCTCAAGGATCTCCTGAAGGACTCCGACGAACTCTTCCTCGCCACCGACGAGGACCGCGAGGGCGAGGCCATCGCCTGGCACCTCCAGGAGATCCTCAAGCCCAAGGTGCCCGTGCACCGCATGGTCTTCCACGAGATCACCAAGGACGCCATCCAGGCCGCGGTCCGCAACCCGCGCGAGCTGAACAAGCGCCTCGTCGACGCGCAGGAGACCCGCCGCATCCTCGACCGTCTCTACGGCTACGAGGTCTCGCCGGTGCTGTGGAAGAAGGTCATGCCGCGGCTGTCGGCCGGCCGCGTGCAGTCCGTCGCCACCCGGCTCGTCGTCGAGCGCGAGCGCGAGCGCATCGCCTTCCGCTCCGCCGAGTACTGGGACCTCACCGGCGTCTTCACCACCGGCCGGGCCGGTGACGCGAGCGACCCGTCCACGCTCAACGCCCGGCTCGTCTCCGTCGACGGCCGCCGCGTCGCCCAGGGCCGCGACTTCGACGCCTCCACCGGCGCCCTCAAGCCCGGTGCGACCGTCCTCCAGCTGGACGAGCCCGCCGCCCGCGCACTGGCCGCCGCCCTCGCCGACGTGCCCTTCGCCGTCCGCAGCGTCGAGTCCAAGCCCTACCGCCGCTCGCCGTACGCGCCCTTCCGCACCACGACGCTCCAGCAGGAGGCGTCGCGCAAGCTGGGCTTCGGCGCCAAGGCGACGATGCAGGTCGCGCAGAAGCTGTACGAGAACGGCTTCATCACCTATATGCGTACGGACTCCACCACGCTGTCGGAGACCGCCGTCACCGCCGCCCGCGCGCAGGTCACCCAGCTCTACGGCGCCGACTACCTGCCCGACAAGCCGCGCACCTACGCCGGCAAGGTCAAGAACGCGCAGGAGGCGCACGAGGCGATCCGCCCCTCCGGCGACCGCTTCCGCACCCCCGCCGAGACCGGCCTGACCGGCGACCAGTTCCGGCTCTACGAGCTGATCTGGATGCGCACGGTCGCCTCGCAGATGAAGGACGCCGTCGGCCAGTCCGTCACCGTACGCGTCGCCGGCACCTCCACCGACGGGCGCGACGCCGAGTTCAGCGCGTCCGGCAAGATCATCACCTTCCACGGCTTCCTCAAGGCCTACGTCGAAGGCGCCGACGACCCCAACGCCGAACTCGACGACCGCGAGCGCCGCCTGCCGCAGGTCACCGAGGGCGACGCGCTCACCGCCGAGCAGATCGACGCCGACGGCCACTCGACCAAGCCGCCCGCCCGCTACACCGAGGCGTCGCTGGTCAAGGAGCTGGAAGAGCGCGAGATCGGCCGCCCCTCGACCTACGCGACGATCCTCGGCACCATCCTCGACCGCGGCTACGTCTTCAAGAAGGGCACCGCGCTCGTCCCGACGTTCCTGTCCTTCGCCGTCGTCAACCTGCTGGAGAAGCACTTCGGCTGGCTCGTCGACTACGACTTCACCGCCTCCATGGAGGACGACCTCGACCGCATCGCCCGCGGCGAGGCCGAGTCCGTGCCGTGGCTGCGGCGCTTCTACTTCGGCACGGAGGAGCCCGACGCGGCCCCCGCCGCCTCCGCCGCGAACGGCGACGGCGACCACCTCGGCGGCCTCAAGGAACTCGTCGAGGACCTCGGCGCGATCGACGCCCGGGAGATCTCCTCCTTCCCGGTCGGCGACGGCATCGTGCTGCGCGTCGGCCGCTACGGCCCCTACATCGAGAAGGGCGAGCGCGGCGAGGACGACCACCGCCGCGCCGACGTCCCCGACGACCTGCCGCCCGACGAGCTGAGCGTCGAATACGCCCAGGAGCTCTTCGCCCGCCCCAGCGGCGACTTCGAACTCGGCACCGACCCGCACACCGGCCGCCCCATCGTCGCCAAGGACGGCCGCTACGGCCCCTACGTCACCGAGGTGCTGCCCGAGGACACCCCGAAGACCGGCAAGAACGCGGTCAAGCCGCGCACCGCGTCGCTCTTCAAGTCGATGTCCCTCGACACCGTCACCCTGGAGGACGCCCTCCGGCTGATGTCCCTGCCGCGCGTCGTCGGCACCGACCCCGACGGCGTCGAGATCACCGCGCAGAACGGCCGCTACGGCCCGTACCTCAAGCGCGGTACGGACTCGCGCTCGCTGGAGACCGAGGACCAGCTCTTCACGATCACCCTCGACGACGCCCTCGCCATCTACGCCCAGCCCAAGCAGCGCGGCCGCGCCGCCGCGAAGCCGCCGCTCAAGGAACTCGGCACCGACCCGGTCAGCGAGCGCCCCGTCGTCGTCAAGGACGGCCGCTTCGGCCCGTACGTGACCGACGGCGAGACCAACGCGACACTGCGCCGCGACGACGACGTCGAGACCATCACCCCGGAGCGGGGCTACGAACTCCTCGCGGAGAAGCGGGCGAAGGGGCCCGCGAAGAAGAAGGCCCCGGCGAAGAAGAAGGCCGCCGCCCCGGCGAAGAAGACCGCGGCGAAGAAGGCCGCGCCCGCGGCGAAGAAGACGGCCGCCTCCGCGAAGAAGGCCGCCGCGAAGAAGGCCGCGCCGCCCGCGGAGTAGCCGGTGGCCGCCTCCCGGCGGTGGCGGGCCCGTGGCCGCGCCGCCGGACGGACCGGGCGTGCGACCGCGGCCTTGAACGGGCGCCCCGCGGTGCCGGCGGGAGGTTGTCCACAGGGGGTGACGGGGGGACCCCGGCGGTGAGGGGTGGGGCGATAGGCTGAGGGAATGACGCCACCCACCCCGCAGCCGCAGCCCGCTGAGGTCTCGCCCGCGTTCGCGGACGACCTCGCCGCGGATTCGCGCGACCGCGCGGTCCGCGCGCTGCTCAGGATCCCGCCGTTGCGCAAGCTCTGGAACGCCCAGATGACCGGCGCGGTCGCAGACCGCCTCGGCCTGCTGGTGCTGATCTGGCTGACGGTCCAGGCAGCAGCCGGAGTCGGAGCCTTCGGCGGAGGCTACCGCGGGGTCGCCTTCGCGACCGCCGCCGTCTTCGCCGCCCGGCTCGTGGCGACGCTGCTGTTCGGCGCGGTGCTGCTCGGCCCGCTGTCCGCCGCCACGACGGAGGGCGGTCCGCTCGACCGCCGCTGGACGATGATCGGGGCCGACGGCGTACGCCTCGCCCTCTTCATCATCGCCCCGCTGTGGGTGACATGGACACCGGGCAAGGCGTACGTCTGGCTGCTGGCCACGGTCTTCGTCACCGGCGCGGCCGAAAGGCTGTGGGCCGTCGCGAAGGACGGCGCCGCACCCGTGCTGCTGCCGCCGCCGGGGGACACCTCGGTGCGGCCCGCGCCCGACCACCTGGCCACGCTGCACCGCCTCGACCTGCGCACCAGCTTTGTCGCGCTGCCCGCCGCGGCCGCGGCCATGGTCGTCATCACCCTCGTCAACACGCTGATCGCAACCGGCATCAACTGGTTCGACCTGCACCAGGTCGCGCTGTCGTCGTACGTCGCAGCGGGCCTGTTCTCGTCGTCGATCGCCGTGCTGTCCGCGCTCGAACTGCCCTCGGGCACCGCGGCCCGGCCGCGCTCGCCCCTGGAGGGCCTGCGGCTGCCGAAGGGTCCCGCGGGCGCCGAGAACGGCAGGACCGGCGTGCTGCCGCTGCTGGTGCTGTCCACCGCGGCCGTCGCCGGCGCCGTCGCCGCGGCCGTCTCCGTGGCGGTGCTGCACGGCGCGGCCCTGGGCTTCGGGCCCACCGGCTTCGCGCTGCTGGTCCTGGTACTGACCGCGGGCACGGTCGCCGGCATCCGGCTCGCGCCCCGCGTCCTGCCGGGCCTGTCCCGCCGACGGCTGCTGCCGCTCGCGATCGGCCTGACCGGCATCGCCCTGCTGCTCACCGGCCTCGTGCCCGACCCGACGACGATGCTGCTGCTGGCGCTGCTGGCCGGCCTCACCGCCGGGGTCAGCGCCAACATCGGGCACACCCTGGTCGAGCTGGAGGCGGAGGAGAGCCGCCGCGCCCGCACCACCGAGCACCTCCAGGCCGTCGCGCGCGCCGCGCTCGGCGTCGCCGCGATCTGCGCGCCGCTGCTGGCCGCCGCGATCGGCCCGCACCGCATCGACAACGGCCGCTTCACCTTCGACCACGCGGGCGCCGCCTACACCCTGATGCTGGTCGGCGCGCTGCTGCTGCCCGTCGCCGCGCTCGTGCTCGGCAAGACCGACGACCGCCGCGGCGTACCGCTGCGGCGCGACCTGCGCGAGGCGCTGCGCGGCGCCGACCCGGCGACCGCGCCCGCCGCGACCGGCTTCTTCATCGCCGTCGAGGGCGGCGACGGAGCGGGCAAGTCGACGCAGGTCGAAGCGCTCGCGAGCTGGATCCGGGCCAAGGGCCACGAGGTCGTCGTCACCCGCGAGCCCGGCGCCACGGCCGTCGGCAAGCGGCTGCGGTCGATCCTGCTCGACGTGTCCTCCGGCGGCATCTCGCACCGCACCGAGGCGCTGCTCTACGCCGCCGACCGCGCCGAGCACATCGACACCGTCGTGCGGCCCGCGCTCGAACGCGGCGCCGTCGTCATCTCCGACCGCTACATCGACTCGGCCGTCGCCTACCAGGGCGCCGGGCGCGACCTCGCGCCCACCGAGATCGCCCGGATCAACCGCTGGGCCACCGAAGGGCTCGTCCCGCACCTCACCGTGCTGCTCGACGTCACGCCCGAGATCGCCCGCGAGCGCTTCACGGAGGCGCCCGACCGGCTGGAGTCCGAGCCCCCGGAGTTCCACCAGCGCGTCCGCGCCGGATTCCTGACGCTCGCCGCCGCCGACCCCGGCCGCTACCTCGTCCTCGACGCCGGCCAGGACCCCGAGGCCGTCACCACGCTCATACGGCACCGGCTCGACGAGCTGCTGCCGCTGTCCGAGCAGGAGATCGAGGCCCGCGCCGAAGCCGAGCGCAAGGCCGCGGAGGAGGCCGCGCGCCTCGCCGCCGAGGAAGCCGCGCGCAAGGCCGAGGAAGAGCGGCAGGAGCGCGAGCGCCGCGAGCAGTTGGAGAAGCTCCGCCGCGAGGAGGAGGAGCGCCGCCTCGCCGCCGAGGAGGCCGCCCGGCAGGAGATCGCCGAGCGCAAGGCCGCCCAGGAGGCGGAGGAGGCACGCAGGCGCCAGGAGGAGGCCGACCGGCTCGCCGCCGCCGAGGCCGCCCGCATCGCCGCGGAGGAAGCCGAGCGCGAGGCCGAGCAGGCCCGGCTGAAGCAGCTCGCCGAGGAGCAGGCCCGGCTGCGCGCCGAAGCGGAGGCCCGGCGGCTGGAGAAGCAGCGCAAGGCGGAGGAGGCGCTGCTGCGCGCCGAGGCCGCGCGTGCGGCGGAGGCCGAGCGCAAGCCGGAGCCCGAGCCTGAGTCCGAGCCGGAGTCCATGCCGGACGACGCGACGACGGTCGTCACGCCGGTCGTGCCGCCCGAGCAGCCGGAGGGATCCGACAGCTCGTCGGACGAGACGACGGTCATGCCCGCGGTGCAGGAGCCGTCCGAGCGCGGCGCCGACTCCGGTTCGGACGAGACCACGGTGCTGCCCGCCGTGCGGGACGAGCCGAAGCGGGATGAGCCGAAGCGGAACGAGCCGAAGCGGGACGAGCCCAAGCGCGACGAGCCGGAGCGTGGGGGGTCGTCGGACGAGACGACCACGATGCTCCCCGCGGTGCAGGAGCCCGGCCCGCCGCCGCCCGTTCCCGGTACGGCACGGGACAGCGACCCGGCGGACCGCGTCCCGCCGTGGCTCTTCCGCCCCGAGACGTCCGAGACCGAGCGCACCCGCGAACTCCCCGCGGTCCGCCGCCCCCGCCCCGACTGGGCCGAGGAAACACCTCTCGACGACCTCCCCACCCTCGCGGACGAACTCCTCGGCCCCCACGAGGACGACGACCCCCGTCCCCGCTAGCCCCTGCGGGGTGCCGGGCGCGGTCACGCCTCCCGCTGGAGGTGGCTGCCCCGGCGCCCTGCGGGCGCTGCCCCGTCCTGACGCTGGCAGCGCTCTGGGCGCCGAGGTCGGCCCTCCTGGCTGCCGGGCTCTGTCGCGCCGGGATCGTCTGCGGGTGGGGGCTGGTCGCTCCGTTCTCCCCCAGGCTCCGCCCGGGGGTGCCCCCACGCGCCCCTGCGGGGCGCTGCCCGCCCCGTCGGGGCGCGGGCTCCGTCGTACTGGGCGCGCGGGGGGCACCCCGGCTAGAGCATGGGGGGAGGGCGCTGCGCGTCCCGCCACGGCGTACCCCGCCAGCAGGCGCGGAGCGCAAGCAGCCCCCGCCCATCCGCCGCGCGCGGCGGATGGGCGGGGGAGAGAAGGGAGAATGCGGGAGTGCGCTATTTCGTGCTGGGGGTCACCGAGGCGAGGCGGGGCGACGGCGTTCCCGTCGCGCTGGGCGGCGGGCGCGTGCGGGCGCTCGCGGCCGCGCTGGCGCTCAGCCCGGGTCGTCCCGTCCCGACGGACACCCTCATCGAGTACGTGTGGGCCGCTGACCCGCCCGCCGACGCGACCGGCGCCCTCCAGGCACTCGTCGCCCGGCTGCGAAAGGCGCTCGGCCGGGAGGCGGTGACGTCCGAGCCGGGCGGCTACCGCCTGGCCGCCGAGCCCGACGCGGTCGACCTCTTCGTGTTCGAGCGGCTGGTCCGGGAGGCCGAGGACGCCCTCGCGGCGGGCGATCCGCGGCTCGCGTCGGAGGTGCTGGCCCGCGGCCTGGCCCTGTGGCGCGGTCCCGCGCTCGCCGACCTCCCGGAGCGCGCGGTGTCCGCCGCCCGCCCGGAGGCCCTGCGGCGTACCGCCCAGCGGCTGCGGGTGGACGCGGAGCTCGCGCTCGGCCGCGCCGCGGACGTACTGCCCGAACTGCGCGAGGCCGTCCTCGCCTACCCCCTCGACGAGGCCTTCCGCGTACAGCTCATCACCGCGCTGCGCGCCACGGGCCGGACCGCGGACGCCCTCGTGGCCTTCGAGGAGGCCCGCGAGACCCTCGCCGACGTGCTGGGCGCGAATCCGGGCCCGG
This sequence comes from Streptomyces sp. NPDC004031, assembly GCF_053604375.1. NCBI lineage: Bacteria > Bacillati > Actinomycetota > Actinomycetes > Kitasatosporales > Streptomycetaceae > Streptomyces > Streptomyces sp. NPDC004031. The sequence continues at coordinate 90,986 of NZ_JBSGHL010000026.1, forward strand.
AGCTGCGCGCCCTGCACGCCGACCTACTGCGGCAGGGCGAGCCGCCAGAGCCGGGCCCCCGGCGGGAGACCGCCAGGCAGCCGCGGCCCGCGGGCAACCTGCGGGCCCGCCTCACCAGCTTCGTCGGCCGCGAGACCGACCTGCGCGACCTGGGCGCGGAGATCGCCCGCGCCCGCCTCGTGACGCTCACCGGCTCGGGCGGTTCGGGCAAGACCCGGCTCGCGCAGGAGGCCGCGGAGGCGGCAGCCGCCGGGTTTCCGGACGGCGTGTGGCTCGCGGAGCTGGCGCCGCTCGACGACCCCGCCGCGATCCCGTACGCGGTGCTGAACGCCTTGGGCCGCCGCGACGCCCATGTCCTGGGCGCGGGGCCGATGCGCCCCGAGCCGTACGGTGAGGACCCGGTGGCGCGGCTGCTGGAGCACTGCGCGTCGCGCCGCCTGCTGCTCGTGCTGGACAACTGCGAGCATCTGATCGGGGCGGCGGCGACGCTCACCGCCGAGCTGCTCGCCGCCTGCCCCGCCGTCACGGTGCTGGCCACCAGCCGTGAGCCGCTGGGCGTTCCCGGCGAGCTGGTCCGCCCGGTCGAGCCGCTGCCGCTGCCGACGGCCCACCGCCTCTTCGCCGAACGTGCCGCCGCCGTCCGCCCCGGCGCGGCCCCGTACGCCCAGGGCGCCCCGGTCAACGGCGCCCCGGCCGACGGGAGCGCGGCCGAGGACGAGGCGGTGAGGGAGATCTGCCGGCGCCTGGACGGGCTGCCGCTCGCGATCGAGCTGGCCGCCGCCCGGCTGCGGGCGCTCACCCCGCAGCAGATCGCGCAGCGGCTCGACGACCGCTTCCGGTTGCTGACCAGCGGAAGCCGCACGGTGCTGCCGCGCCAGCAGACGCTGCGCGCGGTCGTCGACTGGAGCTGGGACCTGCTCACGGAGGGCGAGCGCGGCGCCCTGTGCGCGCTGAGCGTCTTCGCGGGCGGCTGCACGCTGGACGCCGCCGAGGCGGTGTGCGGCCCGGACGCGCTGGAGACGGTCGCGCAGCTCGTCGACAAGTCCCTGGTCGTGGCGGACCTGCGGCAGCCGGAGAACGGGAACGGCGCTGCCGGGGAGGGCCCGCAGGTCCGCTACCGGCTGCTGGAGACCATCCACGAGTACGCCGTCGAACGCGCCGCCGCGCGCCCCGCCGAGCTGGCGCGCGCCGCCCGCGCACACACCGCGTACTACCGCGACCTCGCCCGTGCCGCCGACGACCAGCTCCGCGGCGCCGACCAGCTGCACTGGCTGGAGGTGCTGGAGACCGAGCTGGACAACATCCGGGCGGCGCTGCACCGTGCGATCGAGGCGGGCGACGAGCCGGACGCGCTCGCGATCGTGCTGGCCATGGGCTGGTTCTGGTGGCTGCGCAACTACCGCGACGAGGCGGACGGCTGGCTCAGCCGCGCGCTCGCGCTCGGCGGGGCCGCGCCCGAGGATCCCGAGGACCCGCTGTATTGGCAGCGCACCGACGCGTCGATGGTGCTCTTCTTCGTCAAGAGCGACCAGGCGTCCGAGGACCAGTTCGCCACCCCGCAGTGGCTCGCCCTCGCCGAGCGCCTGGAGCGCGCCTACCGGGACGGCGGCCCGCACGCGGCCCGTTTCCCCGGCCTGATCTGGCCGTTCACCGCGTACGTCGTGCACGGCGGCCCGGAGGAACTGCTCGGCGGCACCCCGGAGATCCGCCGCAACGCCGCCGACGTCGTCGCCAACTGCCGCGCCTACGGCGGCGACTGGGAGCTGGCGACGGCGCTGCTGCTGCACACCCACATGGCCGTCGACTCGCCCGGCGGCCTGCCGGAGGCGGACGCCGGGCGCGCCGAACTCGCGGAGCTGACCGGGCGGCTGCACGACCGCTGGATCCTCGCCCAGGTGCACGGCGCCGCCGGTGAGATCGCGATGGCCCGCGGCGACTACCGGGCCGCGCGCGCCGAGCTGGAGGAGGCCCAGCGGCTCGGCTCCGAGCTGGGCGCCTTCGCCGAATCGGCCTTCCTGCTCGCCCGGACGGCCGAGATCGCCCACCGCGACGGCGACGACGCCGAGGCGAACCGGCTGCTCGCCCGCGCGGAGGAGGCGGCCGAGCGCTACACCGTCTGGGACGCGCGCACCTATGTGCACTACCTCGCGGGCGTCATGCGGCTCCGGGAGGGCGATGTGTCCGGGGCCCGCCGGATGTGCGGGCTCGCCACCGGGCACATCGCCGACGGCACCCCTCCGCCGGTCTTCCACGCGCTCCTCGCGGGCCTGTCCGGACGCGTCACCGTCGCGGAGGGCCGCCCGCGCGCGGCCCTCACCGAGCTGGACCAGGCGCTCCGGCTCGCCCTCGCGGCGGGCGGCACCGAGCTGGTCGTCGGGGCGGTGCTGGACGCCGCCGCCGAGGCGCTGTCCGCCGCCGGTGACGCGTACTCCGCGGCCCGGCTGCTGTCCGCCGCCGACACCGTACGGGGCCCACTGCCGCGCAGCGTCCCCGAACGCGAGACCGCCGCCGCGATCGCCGCCCGTACGGCCGACGTCCTCCCGCCGGAGCGGCTGGCCGAGGCGCGGGAGCGGGGCGCGGCGCTCGATCCGCAGACGGCGGCGGACCTGATCACCGCCCTCGCGGTCGAGCCCGCGGGGCCGGTGGACCCGGCGGGTCCCGCCGGCAGCGAGGACCGCGCCGGGGAATAGCCGCGGCGGGCGGCGGCCTTATGCCCTTGAAGCTTCAAGGAATACTGGAGCGCGGCCGCAGCCCCCACCGGAAGTGAGAAGACCGCAGTGAAAGTCGAGATCTACAGCGATATCGCCTGTCCTTGGTGCTACGTGGGCAAGACCCGCTTCGAGCGCGCACTTGCGGCCTTCCCGAAGGCGTCCACCGTCGAGGTCGTCTACCGGCCCTTCCAGCTCGACCCGTCCGCCCCGCACGAGCCGCGCCCGCACCACGACGTGCTCGCGGCGAAGTACGGGCCGCAGGCCCGCGCCATGGACGCGCGCGTCACGGCGCTCGGCGCCGACGAGGGCATCACCTTCGACTTCGACACGGTGCTGGAGAACAACTCGCTGCTCGCCCACCGCCTACTGCGCTTCGCCCTCGACACCTACGGCCCCGACGTCCAGACACGCCTGAAGGGCAGGCTCATGGCCGGCCACTTCGGCGAGGGCCTCGACATCGGCGACCGCGCGCAGCTCGCCGACACCGCCGTCGCCGCCGGACTCGACCGCGACGCCGTCACCGCCTTCCTCGCGGGCGACGACCTCACCAAGGAGGTGCTCGCGGAGATCGACGAGGCCCGCGCACTCGGCATCACCGCCGTGCCGACCTTCGTCTTCGAGGGCAAGTGGGCCGTCCAGGGCGGCCAGGAGACGTCCGTCTTCCTCCAGGCGCTCGAACAGATCTCCCGCGAATCCGCCGCCCCCGCCGCGGAGGACGCCGACTCCTGCGCCGACGGCGCGTGCGCGGTCCCCGCACCGGGGGAGCCCTCCGAGAGCTGAGCCTCGCCGCCGGTTCGCCGACCCGCGCGGTGACGCGCTACGCGCAGGTGAGCACGGAATCCGCCCAGTCCGCGAGGCCCGTGCGGGCGTGCGGCGAAGCCTCCGGGGTGACGGTCAGGGTGATCGTCGTACGGCCGGTGAGCGGGACGTGAACGGGTACGGCGGGGTCACCGGCGTGCAGGACCGGCGAGGTCCAGAGCCGTCGGCCGTCGCCGTCGACGGCGAACCGGACGCCCGACCGCAGCCCCCGCCCCAGGTCGTCCACACCCGCCATCGCGTCGTACGCGACGCACGTGCGGTTGAGGTCGATCGTCACGGACGAGGGCGCGTGCACGCTGATGCCGTGCGCGTACCTCGTGCCCGCGATGCGGAGCCCCCAGCGGTCCCACCACCAACTGCCCGAGGCGAGACCGCCGAGGCGGATCGTGGGCTCGTCCTGGGTGCCCGGCAGACCGCTGATCCCCAGCGAGTTGACCTTGTACGCGACCGGGGCCGCCGTCGGCTCGGGGGAGGGCGGCGGCGTGGTCGGCTCGGTGGGCTTCGGCGTCGGCTTGTGCGTCGGCCTTGGCGCGGGCGGCGGGGGCGCCGGGTGCGTCGCGGCGGGCTTCGGCGGCGGCGGGGTCGTCCGCACGGGCGCCGGGGGCGGAGGCGGCTTCGGCGCGGGCTTGGGCTGCGGCTCCGGGGAGGGTGGCGGCGGGCTCGTCGCCGCGGGCGCGGCGGGCGGCGCCGGAACGGGCGGCTTGGCCTCCGGTTTCGGCTTGCCGTCGCCGCCCGCGGTGAGGGCGAAGGCAGTCGCGGCGGCGGCCACCACCACCGCCGCCGCGATGCCGATCTTGGCGGGCAGCCCGAGCCCCTCGCTCGCGGCACCGCCCGCAGCGGCGGATCCGCCGGAGCCGGAGCCCGCGGCGGCGGCCGCGGCCCCTCCCGCGGCGCCCACCGCCGCCGCACCCCCGGCGACGACCGTGACCCCCGCGGCCTTGGCGGCGTAGACGGCGGCGAACCAGCCGATGTACGCGACCGGCAGCAGCCCCTTGAGCGTCGAGTTGAGGTCGGCGAGTTCGAGGGACGCCGCGGCGCAGCGCTCGCAGTCCTTCAGATGGCGGTTCAGCTCGCGGTCGGCGCGCATCCGCAGGCCGCCGCGCGCGTGCGCGCCGAGCCGGTCGGCGTACCGCGCGCAGTCCCCGGCCCGGGTGAGCGCCGAGCTGACGTGCGCCTGCAGATACGCCTGGCGCAGCCCCTCCCGCGCGCGGTGCGCGAGAACGGCCGTGGCGTTCGCGGTCAGCCCCAGCAGCGGCGCGATGGCGCTGGGCGACTCCTCCTCGACCGCGGTGTGCCACAGCACGGTCTGCCAGCGCTCGGGCAGCGTCCGGAAGGCCTTGATCGCCAGCGACCGCTCCGCCTCCCGCATGGCCCGCACATCGGCGGCCGGCTCACTGGCGACGGCCCCGCCGCCCGCACCCTCCGCGGTGACGGCGAAGACGGCGAAGTCCTCGACGAGCTGCTCGCGCCGCGCGCTGCTGCCCCACGACGCGGCGACCCGCCGCACCGTGGTGAGCAGGTACGCGCGCACCGCCGACTGCGGCCCGCTGCCGCCCCGGATGGCCTGGAGCGTACGGGCGAACACCTCACCGGTCAGGTCCTCCGCGGTGTGCGCGTCACGGCAGCACGTACGGGCGTACCGGCGTACGGCCTGGGCGTGGCGCCGGTAGAGCTCCTCGTACGCGCTGTCCCGGCCGGCCCGGACCTGGTCGACGAGCTCGGCGTCGGAGCGCTCCGGCTGCTCGGACTCCGCGCTCGCGCCGCCCGGCGCGTCGTCCGACGTACCGTCAGCCGCGTGGCGCTGCGCGGCGAACCCCGGTTCCGGACGCGCCGCCGGGTCGCGCTGACCCGGGACCCTGCGCGGCGCCTCCTCGCCGCTTTCCGCGGCAGCGGAGGCACTGGTCTCGCCGTTGGCCTCATCCACGCGCCAAGCCTGGCACAACCGGGACCCCGCGGGCCCCGGCCCCGTACGGAACCACCCTTCCGTGGGCGATCGTTCACGGTTCCTCCACCACCCCGCGGGGCGGCACTTGCCGCGCTGGGCAACCGTTAGGGGCGCGCATGCCGCGCCGGGCACCCGTTTCGGGCTGCGCGTGCCGCGCGGGGCAACCTCCGGGCACGCGCATGCCGCGCCGGGCACCCCCAGGGGCGCGGGGAACTGCGCGCTCAGCCCACCACCGGCCGGTGGTCCGGAGCGGACCGAACTGCCCCTTCGGGCCGGTGACGACCCGCGCCCCGGTGGGGGCTTGTCGCTCCGTTCTCCCCCAGAGCTCCGCCCGGGAGGTACCCCCACGCGCCCCTGAAAAACGAGTGCCCGGCGCGGCAGCGCAAAACGCTCGCCCCACGGCGCCGCCGCACCGGAGACGCGTACCCCGCGCAGCAGCGCAACCGCAGCGCCGCCGCACCGGAAAACGAGTGCCCGGCGCGGCAGCGCGAACCGCCCACCCCGCGAGGGGTCAGCGGGAGCGGAGGCCCTCCAGGAGGATGTCGAGCAGCCGCGCCGAAGCCGCCGCCTGCTGCGCAGCATCCGGCAGGGACGGCGCCGCCGTCGCGATGACGAGCAGCACGTCCGCGACGGACACGTCCGCCCGCAGCTCGCCCGCGGCGCGGGCCCGTTCCACGAGCTGGCCCACCACGTCGAGCAGCGTGCGTATCCCGTCCTGCTCCTCGACCGCGTCGACCGCGTCGACCGCGTCGCCCGCGTCGCCCGCGACGGGCGCGGGGCTCGGGGCCGGGACCGGAGCCGGGGCGGCGGCGGAAGCGGCGTGCTCGCGCAGCACCCCGGTGAGGACCGTGTCCTCACCGGAGCGGGCGCGCTGCTGCGGCACCCGCGCCGCGTCGTCCTCCGGGTTGTCGTGCGGCTGCACCCGCAGCACCTGCGGCGGCAGCAGCCGTCCCGCGCCGGAGGCGACGGAGGTGCGCAGGAAGCGGGCCAGTGCGGACCACGCCTCCTCCTCCTGGCCCAGCGCGGCACGCGCCTGTTCGGTCAGCCGTGCGGTCTCCTCCTCGGCGATCCGCCGGACGAGGACGTCCTTGCTCGGGAAGCGCCGGTAGACGGTGCCGACCCCGACGCGGGCGCGCCGGGCGACATCCTCCATCGGTGCCCCGTAGCCGAGTTCGCCGAAGACCTCACGGGCGGCGCGGAGCACGTGCTCCAGGTTGCGCTGGGCGTCCACCCGCAGGGGTGCCGCCCGGCCCGTACCCCCGTCCGCGGCCGCGGCAGATGTCAATTTTGCGTACTCGAGATGCATATGTGTCTCCCCCGGTAATCCGAATGTCTCCCCCCGGAGACTCCCCACCCTTAAAGATCGTGCCCGCGCGTCAGCGCGCGGCACTACGAGAAACGAACATAGTTGAGGCTGCGTCAAGAATGAAGGGGGTGTGATCCGTGGGACAGGAGATCGTTCCGCGCGAGGGCGGGGCGGCTTCCCGCGTCTGCGGCGTTTGCCCGATGATCACCCCACTCGGGCGAGGGCTCCCGGCCTGCGGGGACGCCGGTTCCGGCGAATCGCGCCGTCCGCCCTGTGGACAAACGGCGTCCACCCATTGCGTCATGGAGCAATGACGACGGAGTCGGCGGCCATGGCCAGGGCAAGCACACCGCGCATTCTTGTGGTCGGCGGTGGTTATGTCGGCATGTACACGGCGTTGCAGCTCCAGCGAAAGCTGCGGCTGAAACACGACGAGGCCGAGATCATGGTCGTCGAGCCCCAGCCGTACATGACCTACCAGCCGTTTCTCCCCGAAGCGGCCGCCGGATCGATCTCCCCGCGGCATGTCGTCGTACCCCTGCGCCGGGTCCTGGACCGCTGCCGGATCATCGCCGGTGAGGTCCGCTCGGTCGACCACGACAAGCGCGTCGCGGCCGTCGTCACGCCCGCGACCGAGGAGGAGGGCGGCGGCGCCACCGAGATCGGCTATGACCAGATCGTGCTCGCGCCCGGCTCGATCTCGCGCATCCTGCCGGTGCCCGGCCTGGCCGAGTACGGCATCGGCTTCAAGACCGTCGAGGAGGCCATCGGGCTGCGCAACCACGTGCTCGAACAGCTCGACATCGCCTCCTCCACGCGCGACGCGGACGTCCGCGAGGCGGCCCTGACCTTCGTCTTCGTCGGTGGCGGCTACGCGGGTGTGGAGGCGCTCGGCGAGCTGGAGAACATGGCCCGCTACGCCCTGCGCTACTACCACAACGTCCGCCCCGAGGACATGAAGTGGGTGCTGGTCGAGGCCACCGACCGCATCCTCCCCGAGGTCGGCGAGCAGCTCGGCCGCTACGCCGTACGGGAGCTGCGCGGCCGCAACATCGACATCCGCCTGGAGACGCGGCTGGAGTCCTGCGAGCACCGCGTCGCCGTCCTCTCCGACGGCTCCCGGCTGCCGACCAGGACGGTGGTGTGGACCGCGGGCGTCAAACCCGCGCCGCTGCTCGCCGCGACCGGCCTGCCGCTGGACGACCGCGGGCGGCTGCGCGCCGACGCCACCCTGCGCGTCACCGGGCGCCCCGGCGCCTGGACGGCAGGTGACGCGGCCGCCGTCCCCGACCTCACCGCCGACCGCGAGGGCGTCCTGTGCGCGCCCAACGCCCAGCACGCCGTCCGCCAGGCCAAGGTGCTGGCCCGCAACATCACCGCCGAGCTGCGCGGCGAACCGCTGACCGACTACCGCCACAAGTACGTCGGCTCGGTCGCCTCGCTCGGCCTGCACGAGGGCGTCGCCCTGCTCTACGGGCGCCGTTTCACCGGGTACCCGGCGTGGCTGATGCACCGCGCCTACCACCTCAGCCGGGTGCCGACCGCGAACCGCAAGTCCAAGGTGCTCGCGGAGTGGATCCTGTCCGGCCTCTTCAAGCGCGAGATCGTCTCGCTCGGCTCCCTGGAGCATCCGCGCGCCGAGTTCGAACACGCGGCGGGGCGCGACGGCGACACCCCCGGCGGTCCCGCGGGTCCTGGCGGCGGCCGCGGCGGCGGCCCGGACGGTCCGACCCGCGGCGACAGCGACCCGCCCCGGGCGTGAGCGCCCCCGCTCGCGCCGGGCGCACCACGGCGCGATTCCCCCGCAGGCCCACATTCGGCCACACTGGACGGGTGACGACCCGTGCGGCAGCACCTGCAAAGAGTGACAAATACGAGGAATCGGACGTTTGAACCTCACGCGTTGGAGCGCCCGGCTCCCCGGAACACAGCGACGCGGAGCCGTCCCGGCGGCCCGCGGCAAGACCGCCGACCCCGCTGCCGCACCGGCGGGCAACGCGGCAGGCGGCACCGAGACCGCCCCCGCCCCGGCCGGCCACGCCGACCCCTCCGCAGCAGGTCACCCCGGCACCCCGGCCGCCGGGCAGGACCTGCCCGCCGCCCTCGACGGCGCCGGGGCGGCCGTCGCCGCGATGCTCAGCCAGCTGCCCGCGCTCATCGCCGTCACCCACGGGCCCGACCACACCGTCGGCTTCGTCAACGACGCCTACACCGACGTCTTCGGCCCCCGCCCCACCGGCACCCCCGCCCGCGACGCCCTGCCCGAACTCTCCGAGCTCGGCCTGCTCCCGCTCATGGACCAGGTCCACCGCAGCGGCCGCCCGCGCACGGTCAAGGCCCGCAAGGTCACCCGGGCGGACCACGCCGCCGTCACCCGTCAGGGTTACTTCACCTTCACCTGCACCCCCGTCCACGCCGACGACCCCGACCCCGCCCGCCGCGGCGTCCTCGTCTTCGCCGCCGACGTCACCGACCAGGTCCAGTCCGCCGAACGCCTCCGCGAGAGCGAGCGGCGCATCCACGAGACCGCCGTCACCCTCCAGCGCAGCCTGCTGCCCCAGCAGCTCGAACAGCCCGACGACCTGCGCCTCGCCGCCACCTACCAGCCCGGCGGCACCGACGCGGCCGTCGGCGGCGACTGGTACGACGTGATCACCCTCGGCGCCGGCCGCACCGCCCTCGTCATCGGCGACGTCATGGGCCGCGGGGTCCGCGCCGCCGCCGTCATGGGCCAGCTCCGCACCGCCGTACGCGCCTACGCCCGGCTCGACCTGCCCCCGCACGAGGTCATCCAGCTGCTCGACGGGCTCGCCGCCGAGATCGACGCCACCCAGATCGCCACCTGCGTCTACGCCGTCCACGACCCCAGCGAGGGCCGCCTCGCCTACGCCAGCGCCGGCCACCTCCCGCTCCTCATCCGCCACCCCGACGGCACGGTCGAGCGCACCGACGAACCCACCGGCCCCCCGCTCGGCACCGGCGGCTGGACCCACAGCTCCGCGACCGTCCCCTTCGGCCCCGGCTGCACCGCCGTCCTGTACACCGACGGCCTGATCGAGCGCCGCGGCGAGGACATCGAGGACGGCGTCACCACCCTCATGCGCGCGCTCGCCGGCGCCACCGGCGCACCCCAGGTCATCTGCGACCGCCTGCTGCGCGCCCTCGGCGTCACCGGCCAGCACGACGACGACGTGGCCGTCCTCGTCCTCCAGTACCCCGACCACACCGGCCTCCCCGACGGCGAGGTCTTCCGCAACGCCTCCCTCGACCTGCTCGGCGGCATCGAGGCCGCCCCGCGCGCCCGCGCCTTCGCCACCGGCGTCCTCGCCTCCTGGCGCTTCCCCGTCGAACTGCGCGACCTCGGCGTCCTCGCGGTGAGCGAACTCGTCGCCAACTCCCTCAAGCACGGCACCCCGCCCATGCGGCTGCGGCTGCGCCGCACCGACCGCCGCCTGGTGATCGAGGTCACCGACGGCGACGAGCACCTGCCGCGCCGTCGCCGCGCGGAGCCCGCCGACGAGGCGGGCCGCGGCATCTCGATCATCGCGACGATCGCCACGTCCTGGGGCTCCCGCCGTACGCCCGGCGGCGGCAAGGCAGTGTGGTGCGAGTTCGCCCTCCCGGGCTGAGGTGCAGGGGTCCCGCGGCTGCGCCGCAGGGCACCCGTTCTTCAGGGCGTGAGGAGGGTGCGCCTGCCCCTGCCGGGCGAGCGTTTTCAGGGGCGCGTGGGGGAGGTACCCCCACGCGCCCCTGAAGTGCCCCCTTCGCAGAGGGGAGGTCAGCCCATCGGGACCGGTTCGGGGGCCGGGTCGGACGCGGGGTGGACGGCCACCACGCGGGAGCGGTGCGGTGCGTCCTGCTCGGCCGTGAGCGCGCGGCCCAGCCGCACGGCGAGCACCGAGACGGCGAGCGAGCACCCGACGAGCAGCACCACGTACACGTCGTACGCCCGCGCCGCCGCGATGAGCCCGCCCACCGCGGGCCCGATCGCCAGCGCCAGCTGCTTGACCAGCGCGAACGCCGCGTTGTAGCGCCCGACCATGCCCTCGGGGGCGAGATCGGCGACGAGCGGCGACACGGTCGGCGCGAGCATCGCCTCCCCGAGACCGAACAGCGCGTACGTGCTGATGATCGCCACGACGGCCACCGCGTGGTGCCCGTGCAGCAGCCCGGACGCCCCGGCGACCAGCCAGGCCACGGCCCAGACCAGGCCGACGACCGCGATCACCGCGCTGCGCCGCCGCCGCTCGACGAGCCGCAGCACCACGAACTGCGCCAGCACGATCGCCGCCGTGTTCGCGGCCAGCGCCACACCGAGCATGGCGGGCGAGATCCGCGTGACGGTCACCGCGAAGGCGGAGAGCCCCGACTCGAACTGCCCGTAGCACGCGAAGAACAGCACGAAGCCGAGCACGCACAGCAGCACCATGGCCCGGTGCCGCAGCAGCACCCGCCAGCCCCCGCCGGAGGCACCCGGCACCCGCTCGTCCGCCGCGGCGGCACGCGGCAGCCGCACGGTGGCGACGACCGCGCCGAGCACCAGGAACATCGCCGCCTCGATGGCGAAGAGCCGGATGAAGGACGACGGGTGCGAGGTGTCGACGATCAGCCCGCCCATGAGCCCGCCGACGCCGAGCCCCAGGTTGGCCAGGAAGAACTGCGTCGCGAACGCCCGGGACCGGGTCGCCGGCGTCGAGCACCAGACGATCATCGTGGCGAGCGCGGGCTGCACCACGGAGATACCCGCGCCCAGCGCGCCCGCGGCCGCGATCACCACGGCCTCGCTGCCGGACAGCCCGAGCCCGAGCGACCCCACGGCCGCGAGCACGGTGCCCGCGACGGCGACCGGTACGGGCCCGCGCCGGTCGATGGCGCGCCCGGTGAGGGGCAGCACGAAGAGCGCGGCGACGGCGAAGGCCGCCAGCACCACGCCCGCGACCCCGGCGCCGAGCCCCCGCACCTGCGAGACGTACACGAAGGTGAAGGGCACGGTGAAGCCGTTCCCGAACGCGCTCAGGGCGTTCCCCAGCTGGATACGGCGCAGCGCGGCGCCCATGGCGGTGGTCATGGCTCTCCCTCCGGGTGGTCCCGATCGGTACGGCTTCGGTTCGAAGACTTGACGACTAAAGTTCGAAGCTAAAGAGTACATGCCGAAGGGCTTTAGAGCAAAGCCTTTCGTGCCATACTCGGGAGCATGACCTCAGCCGCAGGCTCCGCCGGGGCACCCCAGGAACTGGACCTCGACGCCCAGATCGCCGCCTACCAGCGCGAATTTCCCGAGGTCGACCCTCAGGTCGAGAAGGTCGTCACCGCCCTGGGCCGGCTCAACCGCCGGATGAACGTCGCGTACGGCCGGCAGCTCGTCGACCTGGGCATCAGCAACGCCGAGTGGGAGGTCCTCAAGGCCCTCGTCGTCGTCGGCACCCCGTACCAGCTGGGCCCCGGCGACCTGGCCAAACGCCTCGGCCTCACCCCGGCCGCGATGACCCACCGCATCGACCGCCTCGTCACCGAGGGCCTGGTCACCCGCGAACGGGACGAGGCCAACCGCGTCCGCGTCATCGTCGAGCTGACGGACGAGGGCCGCGAGAAGTGGCTCCAGACCATGCGCATGGCCGCTGCCTTCGAGGACGAACTCCTCCAGGACCTCACCACGGCCGAACGCGCCACCCTCGGCGACATGCTCATCCGCCTCCTCCGCCGCGTCGAGACCAGCCAGCCCGACGCCGGCGGCCGCCTGGAAGACCTCGACTGACCGTCTTCCTCCACCCGGGAGACCGCCCGCCGAGGGCCCTGACCACCGGGGGTTGACACACCCGGCAGGCGTGCGTAAAGTTCTTCGGGTTGTCCGACGTGAGCGCCGATCTCTGGTCGGTCCCCGGACAGCCATCCCGCAGGAACCATCTCGATTCGACCGCGTCGACGGCCGTTGTGCCGTCGTCCTCGCTGTCGTCCCGTGATGTGTTTTTACGGAATGCAGGCAGGCTTTCGCCCGACCGGCCGATTTGGCCGGAGCGAACGAAGTCCGCTAAAGTCTCACTCGTCGGAAGGGCCGAACAGCCCGAAAGACAAACCCCGCTGACTGGGGGTCAGGCACTGGAAAGCGTCTGATAGAGTCGGAACACAACGAAGGGAAAGCCCGGAGGGGCCGGTGAAACGGTCTCGAAGGAAGCTTCCGTTCCTTGAGAACTCAACAGCGTG
>NZ_JBSGHL010000027.1:0-99673 GCF_053604375.1 Streptomyces sp. NPDC004031
CGCACGGTGTGGTGGACCGCGCTGAACGTCGTGCTGATCATGGTGCTGGGCACGCTGGTGGCGCTCATGCTGGTCCGGCTCGGCAAGCGGATGCGGCTGGCGGTGATGAGCGGGCTGGTGCTGACCTGGGCGACCCCGGTCATCGCCGCCACCACCATCTTCCAGTGGCTCTTCCAGTCCCGTTTCGGAGTGGTCAACTGGGCACTGGTCAAGCTGGGCTTCGACTCCTACCGCAACTACTCGTGGTTCGCGCACGGCACCGCCACCTTCTCGATCCTCGTGGTGCTCGTGGTGTGGCAGTCCGTGCCCTTCGCGGCGCTGACCCTCTACGGGGGCCTGACGACGATCCCGGCGGAGCTGTACGAGTCGGCGCGGATCGACGGCGCGGGGGCCTGGAAGTCCTTCCGGCTGGTGACCTTCCCGATGCTGCGGCCGCTGTTCGCGCTCGTCACCTCGCTCGAAGTGATCTGGTGCGCCAAGGCGTTCACCCAGATCTGGGTGATGAGCGAGGGCGGCCCCAACGGCGCCACGACCACGCTCCCCGTCTACGCCTTCCAGATCGCCCAGAGCCTGCACAAGTACGACCTGGGCGCGGCCGTCTCCACCCTGACCGTACTGATCCTGCTCGGCGCGCTCGTGTTCAACCTGCGCCGGATGTTCCGCCAGGAGGGCGCGCTGTGACCGCTTGGACCACTGGTAAGGCGCCGCGGACGCTCCGCCGCCGGCCGCGCGCGCGGCGGCTGCCGCTCAACCTGGCCGCGCTGCTGACCCTGGCCGTCTCGGTCTTCCCCGTCTACTGGATGGTGGTGACCGCCTTCAAGCCGTCCGCCGACATCCAGTCCGACACCCCGTCCTTCCTGCCGCTGCACCCCACGCTCGCGCACTTCCGCACCGCCGTGGACTCCCCCGGCTTCGGCACCTTCTGGCGCAACAGCCTCACCGTCACACTCGGCGCGGTGCTGATGTCGCTGGTGGTGGCGCTGCTCGCGGCCTTCGCCGTCGGCCGGATGCGGTGGCACGGGCGGCGCGCCTTCCTGCTGATGGTGTTCGTCGCGCAGATGGCGCCGTGGGAGGCGCTGCTGATCCCGATGTACGTCATCGCGCGGGACACCGACATGCTCGACAAGCTGTCGATGCTGACGCTGGTCTACTTCATGACGACGCTGCCCTTCACCATCGTCACGCTGCGCGGCTTCCTCGCCGCGATCCCGGTGGAGCTGGAGGAGGCCGCCCAGGTCGACGGCTGCACCCGGCCCGCGGCCTTCCGCCGGGTGACGTTCCCGCTGCTCGCGCCGGGGCTGCTGTCCACGTCGCTGTTCGGCTTCATCACGGCGTGGAACGAGTTCGCCTTCGCCAACACGCTGATCATCAAGAACCAGGACGCCCGTACGCTGCCGGTCTGGCTGGCGTCGTTCAGCAACGTCTTCGGCACGGACTGGGGCGCCACGATGGCCGCCTCGTCGCTGTTCATGCTGCCGGTGCTGGTGGTCTTCCTGCTGCTCCAGAACCGGGTCACCTCGGGCATGACCGCGGGGGCCGTCAAGGGCTGATCCCTCCCCCGCCGCCGCACCGCGGCCCCACCGTACGCCCCTGTCCCGCGCTCCCCGCCGAGCGCGCGCCCCGCCCTGCCCTGGAGAGCGACTGCCGTGATCATTCCGCACCCCACCCAATACGCCCGCATCCCCGGCCACTTCACCTTCGACGAGTCCACCGCCGTACGGGCCGACGGCGCCGCGGCCGGCGCGGCCCGGCTGCTGCGCACGCTGCTCGCGCCCGCCACCGGGCTGCCGCTGCGGTCCTCCCCGACGGGCACCGTCGTCCTGGTCGTCGACGACATGCTCGGCGGGCTCGGCGACGAGGGCTACGGTCTGACCGTCGGCCCCGACGCGGTGCTGCTGCGCGCGGCCCGCCCGGCGGGGCTGCTGCGCGGTGTGCAGACGCTGCGCCAACTGCTGCCGCCCGAGGCGCTCGCGGCGCAGCCGGTGACCGGCGTGCCGTGGCGCATCCCCGGTGTGCAGATCACCGACGTGCCGCGGCACCCGTGGCGCGGGGCGATGCTGGACGTGGCCCGGCACTTCCTGCCGGTGTCCTTCCTGCGCCGCTTCACCGACCTGCTGGCCTTCCACAAGCTCAACGTGCTGCACCTGCACCTCACCGACGACCAGGGCTGGCGGATGCCGGTCGCCGCCTTCCCGCGGCTCACCGAGATCGGCGGGCGGCGCGGCGGCGACACCCCGCACGAGGGCGCCTACACCGCGGCCGAGCTGCGCGGCCTGGTCGCGTACGCCGCCGAGCGCGGGGTCACCGTGGTGCCGGAGATCGAGATGCCCGGACACACCCGGGCGGCGCTCGCGGCCTACCCGGAGCTGGGCAACGTGCCCGGACGGCAACTGGACGTGTGGACCGAGTGGGGCGTGTGCGACACCGTCCTCGGCGTCCACGACGAGGTGCTGGACTTCTGCCGCACGGTGCTCGGCGAGGTGCTGGACGTCTTCCCGTCCCGCTATGTGCACATCGGCGGCGACGAGTGCCCCGTCACCGAGTGGGAGACCGGGACGGCGGCGCGCGAGCGGGCCGCGCGGCTGGGCCTGGAGTCGCCCAAGGCGCTGCACGGGTGGTTCCTCGGCCAGGTCGGCGACTTCCTGCTGGCGCAGGGCCGGCTCCCGGTGTGCTGGGCGGAGGACTCCGGGGCGCCGCCCGCGGACTTCACCGTCATGCCGTGGCGGGACGCCGACCACGGGCTCGCCGCCGCCCGGCGCGGCCACGACGTCATCATGACGCCCTACCGCTCGACGTACCTGGACTACCCGCAGGCCGCCGGTCCCGACGAGCCGCGCGGCCAGGCCGGCGGGGTGCTGGACCTGCGCGCGGTGCACGCCGGCGACGCGGTGCCGCCCGGCTGGGAGCCGGAGGCCGCCGCCCGGGTGCTCGGCACGCAGGGCCAGTTGTGGACGGAGTACGTGACCACCGCCGCCCAGGCCGAATACCTCGCCTTCCCGCGGCTGGCCGCGCTCGCCGACCGGGCGTGGAACCCGGCGAGCAGCTGGTCGGCCGACTTCCGCCCCGCGCTGCGCCACCACCAGTCCCGGCTGGACGCGCTGCGCGTGCACCACCGCCGCGAACCCGGCGGCGCCCCCGCGACGGCGTCCTCGCGCTGACCCGCGGGACGCGCGCGGCCCCCCGACCCGCCGGGCCCCGAGCCCGGCGCGCACCACCTCCCTCCCCTCGGCCCACTTGGCCCACCGGACCCACCCACCCCACTGGAAAGGGATCACCGTGTCAGGTAAGACCGCACGAAGCACCACCGCACGCACCGCACGCCGCCCGGTCCGCATGCGCGCCGCCATGGCGCTGTGCGCGGCCGCCGGGCTCGGCTGCGCGGCCCTCACCGCGCTGCCCGCCTCCGCCGCGCAGGACGCGCTCACCGCGCAGTACCGCACCAGCGCGACGGGCGCGACCGCCGACCAGTCGGAGCCCTGGCTCCAGGTCACCAACACCGGCAGCTCGTCCGTACCGCTCAGCCAGGTCACCCTGCGCTACTACTTCAAGTCCGACGGCCCCTCCGTCACCTACCGCTTCGCCTGCTCGTGGGCCGTCAAGGGCTGCGGGAACATCACCGGCACCTTCGGCACCCTCGCCCACCCGACTGCGACCGCCGACCGCTACCTGGAGATCGGCTTCACCTCCGGCGCGGGCTCGCTGGCCCCCGGCCAGAACACCGGCGACATGCAGCTGCGCTTCTACCGCGCCGACTGGCAGACCCTCACGCAGTCCGACGACTACTCCTTCGGCGCCACCCAGACCTCGTACGCGAACTGGACGAAGGTCACCGTGCAGGAGAACGGCTCGGTCGTCTTCGGCACCGCGCCCGCGGGCAACGACCCCACCTCGCCGCCCACCACCCCGCCGACCACCCCGCCCACCTCCGGAGGAGGCGGCGACGACCCGGGGGCGCCCGCGCTCTTCGACGACTTCTCCTACACCTCCAGCTCCGACGCGGCCGTCTCCCAGCACGGCTGGACGGTCAAGTCCGGCCAGGGCGGTCCGGGCGTGGCGGGCGCGACCTGGTCGCCCGGCGACATCACCTTCGCCGCCGACGGCAGCAGCAACCGCGTCATGGACCTCAAACTCACCACCGACGGCACCGCGTCCGGCACCCGGGAGACCGAACTCCAGACCACCGCGCGGAAGTTCAAGAACGGGACGTACGCGGCCCGGGTCCGCTTCGGCGACTCCCCCGACAGCGGCCCGGACGGCGACCACATCAACCAGACGTTCTTCACCTTCACCCCGCTGAACGCCCCCATGGATCCCGACTACAGCGAGCAGGACTTCGAGTACCTGCCCAACGGCGGCTGGGGCGAGACGCAGAACATCATGTACGAGACGTCCTGGGAGACGTACAACCCCGACCCGTGGAACGCCGTCAACACCCACGGGCAGCAGTACGGCAGCCTCAACGGCTGGCACGACCTCCAGATCACCATCGACAACACCAACATCACCTACTACATCGACGGCCAGGTCGTCGCGACGCACGGCGAGCCGTACCTGCCCGAGACGCCGCAGTGGATCGACTTCAACCACTGGCTCATCGACCTCACGGGCCAGACCAGCAGCACCTCCCGCTCGTACCACGAGCAGGTGGACTACGTCGCCTTCGTCAAGGACCAGGTGCTGACCCCCGCGCAGGTCAGCGCGCGGGTGGCCGGATACCGGGCGGCGGGGACGACCTTCACGGACACCGTGCCCAATCCGTGAGCCGTGAGCCGCGCCCAGCGGGTTTCCGTTATCCGCCGGGCGTGGCACCGTCTCCTGTCCGGGGGAAGAAGCGCCGTCCGCACGGCGCGGACGGACGACGGACGACGGAAGATCGGAACGGAGCAGCATGCGCGCAGACGGCCGTGTCGGACCCGACCCCGCACTGGTGGCGGCCGCGCGGGCGGGCGACCAGCAGGCGCTCGACCGGCTGGTCGCGCAGTGCCTGCCGCTCGTCTACAACATCGTGGGCCGCGCGCTCGACGGGCACGACGACGTCGACGACGTGGTCCAGGAGACGCTGCTGCGGGTCGTCCGCGGGCTGGACGGCCTGCGCGACCCGGCGGCCTTCCGCTCCTGGCTGGTGGCCATCGCCGTACGCCAGGTCCGCGACCGCGAACAGGCCCGCAAGGCGTCCTGGCACCACCGCACCGCGCTGGACGCCGCCGAGCTGATCCCCGACCCGGCCTCCGACTTCGCCGCCCTCACCATCCTGCGGCTCGGCCTCACCGACCAGCGCCGGGAGATCGCCGAGGCCACCCGCTGGCTCGACGGCGACGACCGCACCCTGCTCGCGCTGTGGTGGCTGGAGGAGACCGGGGACCTCGGCCGCGCCGAACTCGCCGACGCGCTCGGCCTGTCCCGGCAGCACGCGGCGGTCAAGGTCCAGCGCATGAAGGAGCAACTGGACGTCTCCCGCGCGGTGGTCCGCGCGCTCGGCGCCACCCCGCCCTGCGACGGGCTGCGGCACGCCGCCGCCGGGTGGGACGGGGTGCCGAGCCCGCTGTGGCGCAAGCGCCTGGCCCGGCACATCCGCGGCTGCGCCGACTGCACCGCCCGCACGGGCGGACTGCTGCCGATGGACCGGCTGCTGAGCGGGCTGCCGCTGCTGCCGGTGCCGATCGGGCTCGGACTCGGCCACGCGGCGGGCTCCGGGGCCGCCGCCGGCGCGGGTGCCCTCGACCCCGCGGGCCTCGCAGGGCCCGCCCCCACACCCCCCACCCAGGCCGCGCCCCATGCCGCGGCCCCGCGCACCGCTCCGGCACACCCCCCACGCCGGAGCGGTGCGCGGCACGGACACCGGGCCAGGCCCCGGCTGCTGCACGGCCCCGCCGGGGTGACCACGGCCGCGGCCGGTACCGTCGCCGCGGTCGCGGCGGGCGCGCTGCTCGCCGTCCACCTGTCCGCGGGCGGCGACTCGGCGCCTGCCGCCGACGCCTCCGCCACGCCGCGCCCGGCGGCGAGCAGCACGTCGGCCGCCGCCGCGCCCACCACCGCCGCGCCGTCCCCCACGACGCCCTCGGCCTCCCCCACCCCGTCCTCCGCGACGCCCTCCGCCAAGGCCACCGCCCACGCCCCGGCCAAGGCCGCGCCGCCCGTCGCTCCCGCGTCCTCGACCCGCAAGGGCGTCGGCGTCTGGACCTTCGACGGGGTGAACTCCGCCCTCGGCAAGTCCGGCGCGAGCTGGTACTACACCTGGTCCACCACCCACAGCGGCGTCAGCGGCCCCGGCTTCGTCCCGATGATCTGGGGCTCCGCGAGCACCGACGCGGCCTCGCTCGCCCAGGCGAAGAAGGCCGGTCCCTACCTGCTGGGCTTCAAC
Organism: Streptomyces sp. NPDC004031; assembly: GCF_053604375.1. Classification (NCBI taxonomy): domain Bacteria; kingdom Bacillati; phylum Actinomycetota; class Actinomycetes; order Kitasatosporales; family Streptomycetaceae; genus Streptomyces; species Streptomyces sp. NPDC004031. Next base: position 6,362 of record NZ_JBSGHL010000027.1, read on the forward strand.
GAGCCCGACATGTCGGGGCAGTCCGACATGAGCGCGGACCAGGCGCTCGCCCTGTGGCCGAAGCTCATGGCGAGCGGGAAGGTGCTGGGCAGCCCCGCCGTCGCCTACGGCGGCGACACCCCGGGCGGCTGGCTGGACCAGTTCATGTCCGGGGCGAAGGCCAAGGGCTACCGCGTCGACTTCATCGCCCTGCACTGGTACGGCGGCGACTTCCGCACCCCCGAGGCGGTCGCCCAGCTCAAGTCCTACCTCCAGGCGGTGTACAACCGCTACCACAAGCCGATCTGGCTCACCGAGTTCGCCCTCATCGACTTCTCCCACGGCACGCGCTTCCCGACCGACGCCCAGCAGGCCGCGTTCGTGACGTCCGCGACGAAGATGCTGGACGGCCTGCCCTACCTGCAGCGGTACGCGTGGTTCGGCCTCGGGGCCGACGACACGAAGCCCAGCAGCGGGCTCTTCCGCAGCGGTGCCGCCGAGACGGCCGCGGGGCGGGCGTTCGAGGCGGCACGGTAGGGGCGGCACGGTAGGGGCGGCGCGGCCCGCCCGGGGCTCAGGCCGCCGTGAAGGTCACCTCGGGCGCCGCCCCCGCGTCGGTCGTCGCCAGCAGGCGCAGCCCCTCCGACGTCAGCGACGCGCGGTCCGCCGCCGCCAGCGGAGCAAAGTGCGTGACCTCCACCGCCGCCTTCCCGCGTGCCCGCGCGAAACGCCAGGTGCCCGCCACGAAGCCGTCGACCAGGATCGTGCCGCGCACGATGCCGTTGACCGTCATCACACGCGAGCGGTACGCCTCCGGCACGATACGTGTCCGGTCCACGTGCGACAGCAGGACGTTGTCGAAGTCCGCGACGAGCCGGGCCGTCACCGGCACGTCCGGGTCGGCGAGTTCCGCCTCCGGCAGGTCGTACAGCTCCCGGCCGTCGTCGGTCGTGTACGTGCGCAGGTCCAGCGGCGCGAAGGCGGACTTCAGCCCCGTCAGACCCGACCACTTCTGGAGGTCCGCGGGGGTGGCGGGTCCGAAGGCGGCGAGGTAGCGGCGGACGATGTCCGCGCTGTCCGGCGCCGTGTCGGCGGCCTCCTCCCCGAGCCACTCCTCCAGCAGGGCGTACGTCGTCTCCCCGCCCGCGCCCCACACCCCGCGCGGCGGCAGCTGCACGAGCGGCAGCCACGACCGCAGCGCGTTCACCAGCGCCGCCGGGTCCGCGGCGGGGAAGCGCGGGGCGAGCGCCGCGCGCAACTCCGCGGGGGTGCGCGGCTTCTCGCGCAGCAGCGCCCGCCCCTCGGCGGTCAGCGCGGCCTCGTCCGCCCCCGCCAGCCCCTTCGCCCACTGCGAACTCGCGAACGACCGCCGCAGCATCGGATCCACCCACGGCCGCAACCGCGACGCGTCCCGCGCCGTCACCAGATGCACGGTGCTGCGCATCATCGCCAGCCGGACGACCCGCCGTTCGGTGAGCAGCCGCCCCAGCTCGGCCACGTCGAAGCCGTCGAGCCGGCTCCACAGCCCCGGATACGGGGAGGAGGGCACCTGCGACTGCATCCCGAGCAGATGCCCGACGACATCCTCGGCGCCGGTCGCGGGCCCCGCCCGGTGCAGGAGGCGCTGACGGCTGAGCAGTGTCCGGTTGAGCGTGCGCAGGCTGAGGGGCATGGATCTTACGGTAGGCCCCGATGCGGACAGGTGCGGTCCGCGACTGCCCCTAGCGCCCCGCCTGCGGGGGGAGGGAGCCGGGGCTCAGGCCGCCTGCTCCGCCGTGCGCGGGGGTGCGGCGGCGGGCGTCCGCCGGTGGTCGGGGAGGTCCCGTACGCGGCGGATCGGGGAGAAGGCGAGGATCAGCGCGGCGAGCGGGATGCCCGCCGTCATGACGGTCATCGCGGCGCGGGGGCCCAGGGCGGTGCCGAGGGCGCCGCCGAGGAGCGCGCCGAGCGGGATCGTGCCGTAGCCGAGGAAGGCGGCGCTCGCGGTGAGGCGGCCGAGGAGTTCGGGCGGGCAGTAGCGCTGCTGGAAGCCCGCCTTGACGACGTTGCCGCCGACGACGCCCGCGGTGACGCAGAAGCCGCCGGTCACGAAGAGCAGCACTCCGGCGCCTCGGGTGGTGAGCGGCATGAGCAGGGCGAGGACGGGGACAGCCAGTTCGAACAGCAGCGTGGCGCGCGCGGTGCCGACGCGGCGGGCGACCCGGCGGGCGGCGAAGGCCCCGGCGACGCCGCCGGTGCTGGTGGCGGCGATGAGCGTGCCGACGAGGCCGGGGGGCAGGCCGACGGTGCGGACGAGGAAGACGACCTGGAGGGACTGGTAGCCCATGAGGGCCAGGTTGGAGGCGGCCCCGAAGAGGGCGAAGGTGCGGAACCACGGGTCGCCCGCGATGAGCCGCAGGCCCGCGCGGACCTCGGCGCCGAGCGCTCCGCGGGCGCGGCGGCCGGTGCGGGCGGGGCGGGGCTCGCGGTGGCGGATGCCGGCCAGGCACAGCAGCGAGACGAGGAAGGTCGCGGCGTTGGCGAACAGCCCGTTGACCGCCCCGGCGGCCTGCGCGATGACACCGCCCGAGCCGAGCCCGGCGAACTGCGCGGCGGACGCGCTGCCGTGCAGCTTGGCGTTGCCCTCGGGCTGGTCGGCGGGTTCCAGGAGGGTGGGGAGGTAGGCGGTCCAGGCGGTCTGGAAGAAGACCGCCGCGGTGCCCGTCAGCAGGGCCACCGTGAGGAGCAGCCCCATGCTCAGCAGCCCGCACCGCGCGGCGAGCGGCGCCGCGGTGAACAGGGCGAGGGAGGCGGCGGCCGACGACATCATGACCGGGCGGCGCGGCAGCCGGTCCACCCACGCGCCGACGGGCAGGCCGATGAACAGCCAGGGCGCCCAGGCGCTCGCGCTCAGCAGCCCGACCTCGAACGTCCCGGCGTGCAGCACGGAGACGGCGATGAGCGGCATCGACACCCCGGTGACGGACGCGCCGAACTTGCCTGCGGTCTCGCCGCACCACAGCAGGCGGAAGTCCCGGTGGCGGCGCAGCAGGCCGCCGCGTGCGCCGCCGCTCATCCGGTGCCCCGCGGTCTGCGCGGGAAGGACTGCAACTGGACGACGACGGGGAGCGCGCCGGGCGCGGGCTCGGTGCCGGGGGCCGGGGTGTGGCGTGCGACGACGTCGGCGAGTTCCGCGTTGAGCGCCTTGAGCTGGTCGGGCGTCAGCCGCAGGTCGCGCCAGTCCGCGACGGTGCCTGCGGCGCGCCAGGCGGTGTCCCAGTCCTCGTTGACGTAGGCCGTGACGCGGCTGAAGTACTGGTGCAGCAGTTCGTGCAGGTAGACGCCGAACGCGCCGCGGGTGTCGGGGTCGTCGCGGAAGTCGGCGCTGTTCAGCTCGTTCCTGGTGTCCACCCGGCGCCACCAGCGCTCCCGCTTGGTGCCGCGCCCGACCTCCTCCTCGATGAAGTCGTGCTCGGCCAGGTGCCGCAGGTGCCAGCTGACGGTTCCGGTGTTCTCGCCGAGGCGCTCGGCGAGCATGGTGGCGGTGGCCGGGCCGTCCAGGCTGAGGATCTCGAAGATCTTCATGCGCAGGGGGTGGGCGAGCCCGCGCAGGCTGCGGGCGTCGATCCGGCGGGTGGGCGGCGGGGGCACGGGTTCCCCGGGCGGGGTCGGGTCGGTCATGAGGGCAGCATAGGTTGCAGAGGATCCTCTGCATAGAGTCATTTGCAGAGATTCCTCTGCATGACGGCCGGACCGCGCCCCCACGGGAGCCGTACGGACGCGGTCAGGCGGGCAGGGCGTGGATGGGCATGGACGCGCCGGTCAGCGGCATCCCCGTGGCGCCCGTGCGGCACGCCAGGATCTCCGCGGTGACCGACAGCGCCGTCTCCTCCGGTGTGCGGGCGCCGAGGTCCAGCCCGATCGGGGAGTGCAGCCGGGCCAGTGCCGCGGCGGGGACACCGGCCGCGCGCAGCCGGGCCGTCCGGTCGGCGTGGGTGCGGCGCGAGCCCATCGCCCCGACGTAGCCGAGCGGCAGCCGCAGCGCCCGTGCCAGGACAGGCACGTCGAACCGCGCGTCGTGGGTGAGGACGCACACCACGGTACGGGCGTCGAGGCGGCCGGCCGCGGCTTCGGCGTCCAGGTAGCGGTCCGGGTGGTCGACGACGACCTCGGCCGCGTCCGGGAAGCGCCGCGGGGTGGTGAACACGGGCCGCGCGTCGCACACCGTGACCCGGTAGCCGAGGAAGGATCCGGCGCGGGCGAGCGCCGCGGCGACGTCCGTCGCGCCGAGGACGAGCATCCGCGGCGGCGCGGCGGCGCACTCGGCCAGCAGCGTCAGCGGCTCGCCGCACCGGCTGCCGTCCGCGCCGATCACGAAGGTGCCGGTGCGCCCGGCGGCGAGCAGCGCGCGGGCCCCGTCGGCGGCGGTGGCGTCGCGCCGCTCGTCGCCGAGGCCGCCCTCGTAGGGCAGGTCCGGGCGTACGAGCAGGGCGCGGCCCAGGAGTTCGGCCGGGCCCGCCACCACCCGGGCCAGCGCCGCCACCTCACCGGCGGCGAACGCGGCCAGTGCGGCGGCGAGTTCGGGCCGGGCGGCGGGGTCGACGCGCTGGACGAGGACGTCGATCTCGCCGCCGCAGGTCAGGCCGACGGCGAAGGCGTCGTCGTCGGACCAGCCGTAGCGGCGCAGCAGCGGCCGCGCCGGCTCCCCCGCGGCCAGGGCCTCCTGGCACAGCAGGTAGACGTCGGCCTCCACGCACCCGCCGGACACGCTGCCGACCGCGGTGCCGTCCGCGTCGACGGCGAGCGCGGCCCCGGGCTGCCGGGGCGCGCTGCCGCTGACGGCCACGACCGTCGCCACGGCGAAGGGGCGGCCCGCGGCGCACCACCGGTGCAGGTCGGCTGCGATGTCGAGCATCGCCTTCACCTCCTCGGGGCCGGTGGGACGTGTGGGTGCGGGGCGGTCCCGCCGGGTGGGGACGGGTGCGGGACGGACGCGTCCTAGGGTCCGGTCAGGTGTTCCGGGCGGACCGGGGTGCGGGTCAGGGCGCGGCCGGTGGCCTGGCGGATGGCGGCCAGGATCGCCGGGGTCGAGGACAGCGTCGGCGCCTCGCCCACCCCGCGCAGCCCGTACGGGGCGTGGGTGTCGGCGAGTTCGAGGATGTCGACGGGCATGGGCGGGGTGTCGAGGATGGTGGGGATCAGGTAGTCGGTGAAGGACGGGTTGCGGACCAGCGCGGTGGTGGGGTCGATGACGATCTCCTCCATCACCGCCACCCCGAGGCCCTGGGTGCTGCCGCCCTGGATCTGGCCGGTCACCGACAGCGGGTTGACGGCCTTGCCGACGTCCTGCGCGCACGCCAGCTCGACGACCTTGACCAGGCCCAGTTCGGTGTCGACCTCCACAACCGCGCGGTGCGCGGCGAAGCTGTACTGGACGTGCCCGTTGCCCTGCCCGGTGCGCAGGTCGAAGGGCTGGGTGGGGCGGTGGCGGAATTCCAGCTCCAGGTCGATGGCCTGGTCGCCGAGGACGTCGGCGAGGCCGGCGAGCACCTCGCCGCCGTCGGTGGCCACCTTGCCGTCCTCCAGGACGAGTTCGGCGGTGGCCCACGCCGGGTGGTGGCTGCCGAACTTGCGGCGGCCGAGGTCGAACACCCGCTCCCGCACGGCCTCGCAGGTGTGCTTGACGGCGCCGCCGGTCATGTACGTCTGGCGGGAGGCGGACGTGGAGCCGGCCGAGCCCACGGTGGTGTCGGCGGGCGCCAGGGTGACCTGGGCGACGCCCAGTTCGCTGCGGGCGATCTGCGCCTGGACGGTCACCCCGCCCTGGCCGACCTCGGCCATCGCGGTGTGCACGGTGACGACGGGCTCACCGGCGACGGCCTCGATGCGGACGCGCGCGGTGGAGTAGTCGTCGAAGCCCTCGGAGAAGCCGACGTTCTTGATGCCGACGGCGTAGCCGACCCCGCGCACGACGCCCTCGCCGTGCGTGGTGTTGGACAGCCCGCCGGGCAGGGCCCGCAGGTCGGGGCCCTCGGTGGTCTCCCACTGGCGTTCCGGCGGCAGCGGGCGGGCCTTGACGCGGCGCAGCAGTTCGGCGACGGGCGCGGGGGCGTCGACGACCTGCCCGGTGGGCATGACCGAGCCCTGGCTCATGGCGTTGCGGCGCCGGAAGTCGACCGGGTCCAGGCCGAGTTCGGCCGCCAACTTGTCCATCTGGGCCTCGTAGGCGAAGCACGCCTGGACGGCGCCGAAGCCGCGCATCGCCCCGCAGGGCGGGTTGTTGGTGTAGAGGGCGAGCGCCTCGATGTCGACGTCGTCCACGACGTAGGGGCCGACCGCGAGCGAGGCCGCGTTGCCGACGACGGCGGGCGAGGAGGAGGCGTACGCGCCGCCGTCCAGGACGATGCGGCAGCGCACGTGGGTGAGCTTGCCGTCGCGCGTCGCACCGTGCTCGTAGGCGAGCTTGGCGGGGTGGCGGTGGACGTGGCCGAAGAAGGACTCGAAGCGGTTGTAGACCATCTTCACCGGCTTGCCGGTGCGCAGCGCCAGCAGGCAGCCGTGGATCTGCATCGACAGGTCCTCGCGGCCGCCGAAGGCGCCGCCGACGCCGGACAGCGTCATCCGCACCTTGCGCTCGGGCAGGCCCAGGACGGGGGCGATCTGCCGCAGGTCGGAGTGCAGCCACTGGGTGGCGACGTAGAGGTCCACGCCGCCGTCCTCGGCGGGCACCGCGAGGCCCGACTCGGGGCCGAGGAAGGCCTGGTCCTGCATGCCGAAGACGTACTCGCCGCGCACCACGACGTCGGCCCGCGCGGCGGCCGCGGCGGCGTCGCCGCGCACGACCGGCTGCCGGTGGACGACGTTGGGGTGCGGGACGTGCGCCGCGTGGTGGTCGTCGCGCGCCTCGTGGACCAGGACGGCGCCGGGACCGGTCGCGCTCGCCTCGTCCGTCACGACGGGCAGCGGCGCGTAGTCCACCCGGATCTTCGCGGCGGCGCGGCGCGCGGTCTCCGGGTGGTCGGCGGCGACCAGCGCGACCGGCTCGCCGTGGTGGCGGACCTTGCCGTACGCGAGGACGGGCGTGTCGCGGAACTCCAGCCCGTAGTGGCGCACGTCGGTGGGCAGGTCGTCGTGGGTGAGCACGGCGTACACCCCGGGGGTGGCGAGCGCATCGGAGGTGTCGATCGCGGTGATCGTCGCGTGCGCGACGGTGCTGCGCAGCGTGTGGCCCCACAGCATGTCCTCGTGCCACAGGTCGGAGGCGTACGCGAACTCGCCGGTGACCTTGAGCGTGCCGTCCGGGCGCAGGGTGGACTCGCCCACACCGCCCGCACGGCCGGAACTGGACTGGGTGAGGCCGGTGGGGGCGAGGCGGGTGCCCCGGGCGGAGTCCATCGCGTTCACCCGGCCTGTCCGGTACGGGCGGCCGCGAGGCGGACCGCGTCGAGGATCTTCTCGTAGCCCGTGCAGCGGCACAGGTTGCCCGACAGCGCCTCGCGGATGTCGGCGTCCGACGGCGAGGGGTTGCGCTCCAGCAGCTCGTCGGCGGCGACCAGCAGGCCCGGCGTGCAGAAGCCGCACTGCACGGCGCCCGCGTCCACGAACGCCTGCTGCACGGGGGCGAGCGCGCCGTCCGGTCCGGCCAGCCCCTCGACGGTGTCGACCCGGCGGCCCTCGGCCTGCCCCGCCGCGACCAGGCAGGAGCACACCAGGACGCCGTCCAGGCGCACCGTGCACGAGCCGCACTCGCCCTGCTCGCAGGCGTTCTTGGCGCCCGGCAGGCCGAGCCGCTCACGCAGCACGTACAGCAGGCTCTCGCCCTCCCAGACGTCGTCGGCCTGCCGGCGGCGGCCGTTGACGGTGAACGTCACGCGCATGTCCTGCTCCCCCTCTCGTCGCGGTACTGCCGCCAGGTCCATTCCAGGGTGCGCCGGGCGAGCACGCCCAGCGCGTGCCTGCGGTACGTGGCGGTGCCGCGCACGTCGTCGATCGGGCTCGCAGCGGCGGCCACCAGGGCGGCGAACTCCCCGGCCGCGGACGGCGGTACGGGCCGGCCGCTGTCCCACAGCCCCTCCTCGTCGAGCACCGCGGCCAGGAACTCCTCGGCGGTACGGGCGCGGACCGGGGTCGGCGCGGCCGAGCCGATGCCGGTGCGGACGGTGCGGGTGTCCGGGTGCAGGGCGATGCCGAAGGCGCACACCGCGATCACCATCGCATTGCGCGTGCCGACCTTGGAGAACTGCTGCGGGCCGGTCGCCCTGGTCACGTGCACGGCGCGGATCAGCTCGTCGGGCGCGAGCGCGTTGCGCTTGACGCCGGTGTAGAAGTCGTCGATGGGGATCATCCGCCGCCCCCGCACCGACTCCGCCTCGACCCGCGCGCCCGCCGCGAGCAGCGCCGGGTGGGCGTCGCCCGCGGGCGAGGCGGTGCCCAGGTTGCCGCCGACCCCACCGCGGTTGCGGATCTGCGGCGAGGCGACCGTACGGCTGGCGAGCGCCAGGCCCGGCAGCTCGCCGGCCAGGTGGTCGATGACCTGGGCGTACGGGACGGTGGCGCCGAGCCGTACGTCCGGCCCGGCGCTCTCCCAGCGGGCCAGCTCGGCGATCCGGCCGAGGTCCAGCAGCTGCCGCGGCCTGCGGTGGTCGTAGGTGATCTCGACCATCACGTCGGTGCCGCCCGCGAGCGGCACGGCCTCGGGGTGCGCGGCCTTGGCGGCGAGCGCCTCCTGCCAGCTGGCAGGGCGCAGGAAGTCCATGCGGTGCCTCACTCTTCGTCTCGGCGCGGGCGGCGGCTCTTCCTGTCCTGTTACACGCTGCGTACGCCCAGTACACGGCGGCTGGGCCGTCCGGGTGCAGTCACCGAAACCATGAAGCGCTTGGCTGGCCACACCCCCCGTCTTGTAGATTCCTCTGAAAGAGACCGTGCGGAAACCTCACGGTTTCCCACCGGCCACACCGGACGCCGGCCGGCCACCCGCGGGCCCCGCGGCGGCACGGCACCGGACCGAGCACGACAGGACAGGGCGACCACGATGCGGCTGCGCGCGCTCCTCGACACCGGAACCCTCGGCCTGCGGCTGCTGGGCGGCGAGGCCGAACTGGACCGCACCGTCCGCGGCGTGATGACCACGGATCTGCGCGACCCCAGCCGCTACCTCAGCGGCGGCGAACTGGTGCTCACCGGGCTGACCTGGCGGCACACCCCCGCCGACAGCGAGGCGTTCGTCCGGCTGCTGGCGGCCGCCGGGGTCGCCGCGCTCGCCGTCGGCGAGGCCGAGCTGCGCGGGGTCCCCGACGACCTCGTCGAGGCGTGCGCCCGGCACCGGCTGCCGCTGCTCGCCGTCGACGAGCGGGTCGCGTTCGCCACCATCACCGAGTACGTCGCCCGGCAGGTCTCCGGCGAGCGCGCCGGAGACCTCGCGGCCGTCGTCGAACGCCACCGGCGGCTGATGTCCTCCGGCCCCGCGGGCGGCGGCCCGGACGCCGTCCTCGACCTGCTCGGCAGCGACCTCGATCTGCGGGCGTGGGTGCTGTCCGCCACCGGGCGGGAGATCGCCGGGCCGGGCCGCCCGCTGCCCCCGCACCTGGGCGCCGAACTCGCCGGAGCCCAGCAGGCCGCCGCCCGCACCGGCCGCCGCGGGCCCTACCGCATCGCGGTGCAGGGCCGGACGTACTCCCTCTTCCCGGTACGCGGCGGAGCCGCCGACACCGACCCCCGCGCCCGGGTGCTCACCGACTGGTTCCTCGCCGTCGAGGCCGATGCGGGCGACTGGCCCGACGAACGGCTCGACCTGCTGCGCGGCGTCACCCAGCTGATCGCCGTCGAACGCGACCGGCGCGACGGCGCCCGAGCCGTCGGACGGCGGCTGGCCGGGGAGATCTTCGACCTCGTCGCGGGCGGCGGCGCTCCCGCCGAGACCGGCGCCCGGCTGCGCGCCGCCGCCCCCGTCCTCGCCCCCGGCGCCGAGGGCCCGACCTACTGGCAGATCGTCGTCGCCGCCGTCGACTGGCCCGGCGGCGGCCCCGCCGCAGGACCCGCCGCGCAGGCGCTGCTCGAAGAGGTACTGGCCGGCCCCGCCGACGGCGGACCCGGACGCGTCGCCGTCGCCCACGCCGAAGGCCAGGCCATGGCGCTCGTCCCGCTCACCGGAGCCGCACACGCCCCCGGCGAACCCGGCGGCCCCCACGACCCGCTCACCGCCGACTCCCTGCACGCCCTGCTGCGCGGCCCGCTCGCCCGCGGCCTCGGCGACGAGGGCCGGCTCACCGCGGGCGTCAGCGCCGCCGTCTCCTCCCCCGAAGGCCTGCGCGGCGCCCTGGAGGAGGCCCGGCACGCCCGCCGGGTCGCCGCCGCCCGCCCCGGCACCGTCTCCGTCGCCGGGCACGAGGAACTCGCCTCGCACGTCCTGCTGCTGCCCTTCGTCCCCGACGACGTCCGCCGCGCCTTCACCGCCCGCCTCCTCGACCCGCTGCGCGCCTACGACCGGCGGCACCGCTCCGACCTCATCACCACCCTGGAGGCCTTCCTCGACTGCGACGGCTCCTGGACCCGCTGCGCCACCCGGCTGCACCTGCACGTCAACACACTGCGGTACCGCATCACCCGCATCGAGCAGCTGACGGGCCGTGACCTGTCCCGGCTCGAGGACAAGCTGGATTTCTTCCTGGCGCTCCGGATGAGCTAGTGATCCCGTTCACAAGATGTGATCTCCGACCCCTTGGCGGAAGCCCCCGCCGCGTGCTGAACTTCGGCCACCGGCAGGCACGCGGACAACTGCCGGACACATGAACCCGATACCGCACCGCGGGGGGTCGGCGCGGACGTCCACGTTCCTGCACTGCTGCACGGCACGCACAACTCGCACTGGCTCGACGACGCGCTTGGGGGAGAAGTGGCGGAAACCGCCCTGTCGGAATCTGTGGTCGGAACACCGGACGTCTGGCGGCTGCGCGCCCGCGGCTGCTGGGCGGAAGCCGCGGCGCTGCTCGCACCGCACTGCGCCAACGACCCGGGAGCCGCACGGCAGCGCGCGGAGATCCTCATCGAAGGCTGCTTCTACCACCTCGACGGATGGGCCGAGGCCGAGGACGCGCTGCGCGTCGCCGAAGCGATGGCCGGCACCGACGAGGAACGCGGCGCCGCCGCCTCCGAACGCGGCTACCTCGCCTACGGCGCCACCCTCCACCACGTCCGCGACCGCGCCGACGAGGCCCGCTCCGCGTTCGGCCGCAGCGCCGCGCTGCTGTCGCCCAGCTCGCCGGGCCGCCCCCTGCTCGACTTCCGCCGCGGCCTCGTCGCCGAACACATCGCCGCCAACCCCGCCGCCGCGCGTGCCGCCTACCGCCGCGCCCACGCCGGGGCCGTCGCCCACGGCAACACCTTCCTGACGTCCTTCACCTGGCGCCACCTCGCCGGACTCGCCGCGGCGGACGGCGACATCGCCGAGGCCCGGCACGGATTCGCCGAATCCCTCCGCCTCCGGGTGACCCTCGGCCACCTCGTCGGCACCGCCCCCGCGCTCCTCTCCCTCGCCGAGGTCTCCCCCGACGACGAGGCCGCCCCCCTCCGCGCCGAAGCAACCCGCCTCTTCACCCTCCTGGGCGCGATCCCCACCTGGCTGGCCCCGTCCCTGCGCTGAGCTTGCGCAGGGGGACGCCCCGGGCTGCCCCTTGCGGTGGGCTGGTCGCGCAGTTCTCCCCCAGGCTCCGCCCGGGAGGTGCCCCCACGCGCCCTGAAAAACGGGTGCCCGACGCGGTAACGGCGTGCGCATGCCGCGCAGGCTGACAAACCAGGGGCGCGGGGAACTGCGCGACCAGCCACAACGCGCGGAAGATCGCGCAAAGCGCCCCCGGGGGGCACCCCGGAGCGCAAGGGGCGCGGGGAACTGCGCGACCAGCCACCGACGGCGGGGAGATCCCGGCACGGACCGCACGAGGCAGCCCGGAGGGCTGGGCTCATCCCGTGTAGGAGTCCAGCGAGTGGGTGGGGGTCCAGCCCCGGGACCGGGCACGGGAGATGTCGAGGACGACCCCGCGGGCGAGCTGGTCCACCGCGTAGCGGGTCAGCGGGGGCTCCCTCCCGGGCCGGACACGGCCCACCGCTTCGGTCACCCGCGCCGCCAGCCCGGCGAGAGGCACGGGCACGTGCCGCACCCTCGCCCGTACACCGTGGGCACCGAGCACGAACCCCACCGCCGCGTCCCGCCCGTACGCGCCCGCGTCGGCGATGTTGTACGCCCCGGGCGCCCACGCGGCAGCGGCAAGGCAGGCCTCCGCCAGGTTCTCCACCGCCGTGAGGCTGAGCCGCACGTCGGAGCCGGGCAGCAGCAGCACTCCCCCGCGGACGCGGGCCAGCAGTCGTGGCACGAGGTGCGGGTCCCCGGCGCCGTACACCGCGCGGGGCCGCAGCACGACCGCGCCCGCCGCGAGGGCCAGCGCCTCGCCCGCCGCTTTCGTGCGGCCGTACGCGTTGAGCTGGTCGCGCACGGGATGGTCCTCCGCGACCGGGACGCCCGACCGTGCGACGGGCGCGTAGACGCTGGCGCTGCTCACCCACACCAGGGGCCGCCCGGCGGCGGCCCGCAGCAGCCGTGCGGTGCCCGCGACGTTGACCGCGTGCATGGCGGCCTCCGCGGCCGAGCCCGGTACGGGGTCGCCGACCGCCGCCGCGCAGTGGACGACGACGTCCGCGCCGTCCAGGTCCGGCACCTCCCGCGCCGCGTCCCACGGGACGTGCCGCCCGACCGGCCCCGGACGGCGTCCGACGCACAGCACGCGGGCGCCCCGCGCCGCCGCCCGCGCCGCGACGTATCCGCCGCAGAAGCCGCTCGCGCCCGTCACGGCGACGGTGGTCACCGGCCCGCCCGTACGACGAGGGTCCGCCAGCCGGGCAGCGCGGCCCGCCGGTCCACCCGGGCCCGTACGACGACGGGATGGTACGGCGCGAGCGCGGCGAGCACGTCGTCGAGCTGCTCCCGCGCCAGCCGCGCCCCCGGGCACGCGTGGCTCCCGGCCCCGAAGACCAGGTGCGCGAGCGCGGGCGGCGCCGGGTGGCGCACGTCCGGCGGCGTCCGGTGGGCCCGTACGGCGTGCCGGGCGACCAGGACGAGGCGGTCCCCGCGGCGCACCGGGCACCCGCCCAGCTCCGCGTCCGCGGCGGCCACCCGCGGCAGCACCGGCGACGGGGCGGTCACCCGCAGCAGTTCGCCCACGAGCGCGGCCCGGCTGTCCGCGTCCGCCGCGTACCCCCACCACCCCGCCCGCGCGCACCATGCCGCGGCCCGGGGCACCGCCGCGACCGTCGTGTTCACCCCGGCCACGGCGAGCACCCCCGGCAGCCCTCCGGTCCCCACCAGCGACGCCAGCTCCTTCGCGGCCTCCGCGGCCCGCCGCGCCGCGAACGGGCGCCGTGGGCCGGGCAGTTCGGCCCGTACCGCAGCCGCGGCCGCCGCGCTCGCCGCCTCCGCGACGGCCTCCGGCGGCGCCGTCACCCCGAGCAGCGCGCACACCGTGGCGCCCGCCAACTCGCGGGCCAGCGGCACGAGATCCACGTCGCGGCCCGCGCCGAGCGGGGCGATCCGGCGGTCCAGGACCGCACGCCACACGGGCCGCAGCCGCTCCGTTCCCGCGGCCCCGAGCCCCTCCGCGACGGCGCGCCGACTGCCCCGGTGTTCGCCGCCCTCCTCGTCGAACAGGCCTCCGCCGGAGCCGAGTTCCCGCACCGCACCGCCCGTGGTACCGGCCGCGGCGCGATCGAGCGGGATCCGGGTGAGGGCTTCCCGGTACGGCCCGGCCCCGTTCACCACCACGGTCCTCCCCAGCCGGACGACCTCCCTCCTCCGCACCCCCGCGAGCAGGGCGAACAGCACGGGATGAGCCCTGCCGTACACCCGCCGGTCGAACCGCCGTGCGGCCCCTTCACCCACGGGATCCCCCTCCTCGGAGGCGGTCCGCCGCCAGCCGGGCCGCCGCCGCACGGTCCGGTTTCCGCGAACGGCCCCCCAGCGGGACGTCCGCCAGGACCACCGCGTCCGGCCGCGCGGCGCCCATCCGGGCGAGCGGGGCCGCCAGCGCCGCCCGCACCTCCCGCGCATCCACACCCGCGACGGGCTGGACGACGGCGACCAGCCGCTCGTCCCCGTCCTCCGCGGGCACGCCCACCAGCAGCGCCAGTTCCACCCCGGCCACGTGCAGCGCGGGCTCGTACAGCCCCGGGTAGATGTTCTCCGCGTCGCGCAGCACCATGTCCTTCACCCGCCCCTCCAGGACGATCCGGCCACCCCCGTCCACACCGCCCCGGTCGCCGGTCGCGACCCACTCCTCCGCCGCCTCGCCCAGGTAGCGGTCCCGCGCCGCCGGACCTGCCAGCAGCAACTGGCCGCCGTCGTCCGTACGGGCGCGTACGCCGGGCAGTGGGGCACCGACGAGGTCCCCGGGACCCCCGTACGCGGCTTTCTCCGCCTGCTCGACCGCGGCGGCCGGGAAGAGTTCGGTGAGCGCGTAGACACCCCACGCCTCGTCGGCGCCCGCCCGCCGGACGCGGGTGAGGAGTTCGGCGCTCGCGGGGGCGGAGCCCGTCCACACCCGGCCGGTGAAGGCGGCGCCCTCCGCGAGCACCCGCCGCAGCTGAGGCGGCGTCAGATACGTCGCCTGCGGCTTGAGCCGCCGCAACTGGCGGGCCAGCGCACGCGGTGAGCGCGCGGGCAGGGCGACGGGCGCGCCGGAGGCGAGGGAGGGGACGAGGACGAAGAAGGTCCCGCCGAGCACGGGCCGGTCCGGCGCGGGCCGGACGAGATCGGCGACGGTCCGCATACCGGCGGCCAGCGAGGCCCGGGTGTGGACGACGGCCCGTGGCCGCGACGTCGTCCCGGAGGTGAAGACGATCGCGGCGTCACCGTCCCCGTCCACGGCCCGCGGCATAACGCCCGACCGCGCCCCCGCGTCCAGCCCGGCCGCACAGCCCGGCAGCCGCGGCCCGACGGTGGCGACGGGCCCCAGCTCCGCCAGGTCCGGCAGAGCGAGCTGCGCCCGCCGGGCGAGCGGACGCGCCCACCCGGCCACCGCCTGCGCCGTCGCGTCCGCGAGCACGACATCGGGCCGCGCGAGCGCCAGCCGGGCCCGCAGCACATCGGGCCCGGCCCCCGGATCCAGCACCGCCCCGCGCGCCCCGAGCCGGTGCACGGCCAGCAGCACCGCGAGCGCCCGCGGCCCCGGCCGCACGGCGACCCCGACCGTCCCGCCCACCCCGATCCCCCGCGCGTGCAGCGCCCGCGCGTACCGGTCGGCGAGATCGCCCAACTCCCCCCGGGTGACGGCAGTCCGCACACCCCGCAACACGGCAGGCCTCTCCGGCGCCTTGCGCAGCCCCCGCGCGAGTTCGTCCAGCACGATCCGATTCCCCCTATGACGAAGCCGAGTTCGAACAACACCCCCACCGACAGGCAGCCGCCGAGCCGCCCCGGAGGGGGACGGTGCGGGGTGCCCCCGCAGGAATGCGCTGTCAGTGCCTCACCAACTCAATACGAGGGTGAACGCGCATTCCGAGGAGGTGCCCCGTGGCGGCCCCCGCCCCACCCGCGGCGCGCCGCGACAGGGGCGCGTGGAACGGCGCGACAAGCCCCCACCCACAGAAGGTCGCACGACAAACCTCACCACCCACCCCCGAGCGCAACCGCAACCGCAAGCGCAACCGCAACCGCACCTCACCGCGGATCCTCCCCCCGCAGCCCCGCCCCGCGGTCCAGGTACCAGCGCGCCGTCCCCACCACCCCGTACGCCCGCAGCCGCCGCGTGGAGTTCTCCACGACCATGCCCCGGGCGTGCACGATCGACGCGGTGTGCCGCCGCACCCGGTTGAGGAAGAGGCGATCCGTCGGCGACGGACGCCTCGGCATGCCCCCCACCGCCTCGTACAGCGCCGCGGTGACGGCCATGTTGTTGCCGGCGTGCATGCGGTACGGCGCGAGGTAGCCGTGGCTGCGGCGGTGCGCGGGGCGGAGCCGGCCGAAGAGCGCGGCGGCGCGCACGAGTCCGCGGAAGGCCGCGCGCCCGAGCGCCCCGTGCTCGTCGCGGCGCGCGTCGATGCGGCCGCAGACGAGCCCCGCGCCGCGCGCGAGCGCGTCGCGTGCCGCGGCGGTCCAGTCGGGCCGGGGCAGGCAGTCCGCGTCGGTGCGGGCGAGCAGCGTGGCCCCGCTGCGTATCGCGTAGCGGAATCCGGTGTCGACGGCGCAGCCGACGCCCTTGTCGGGCTCGTCGATGACGTGCACGGGGAAGGGCGCCCAGCGGGCGAAGTCGCAGGCGAGCGCGGATGTGCCGTCCGTGGAGGCGTTGTCGACGACGACGAGGGTGAAGTCGCGGTCGTGTTGCGCGGCGAGCGCTTCGAGTGTGCCGCTGATGCGCGCGGCCTCCTGGTGGGCGGGGACGACGACCCACAGCGCGCTCATGCCTTCTCCCAGACCATCGACATGACGCTGGCGCCGCCGCCGAGTCCGACGAAGAGCACCCGGTCGCCGGGGGCGAGCCCGGCGTGGACGCGGTCGAGCTGGACGCCGAGCGTGGCGCTGGCCATGTTGCCGAGTTCGGGGACGGTGACGACGAGCCGGTCGCGCGGCACCCCGGTGAGTTCCACGAAGCGGTCGAGGTAGGGCAGGGTGACCTGGTGGACGAGGACGTACCGGAAGTCGTCCCATTCCAGTCCGGTGCGCTCGCGCATGCGGTCGAGCACGCGCATGCCGAACCGTTCGAAGACGGTGCGCAGTTGGCGGCCGTCGCCGTGGAAGTAGGTGTGCTCGTCGCCGCGCGGGTGGCGCGAGCCGCCGCCGAAGATGCCGCCGAGCGGCCAGTGTTCGGAGCGGGTCTCGGTGTCGACGTCGAGGATGCCGCCGCGTGCGACGGGTTCGACGACGACGGCGGCTCCGGCGTCGCCGAAGGTGTAGCCCGCGAAGCCGTCCTTGAGCTGGTCGGGGCCGGACGGGGCGTGCCGTACGGCGCGGCTGGGGGTCTCGCCGGTGACGACGAGGGCGCGGCGGGCGCGCCCGGCGAGGATCATCGCGCGGGCGGTGTCGATGCCGTTGACGAAGCTGTTGCAGGCGTTGGTGACGTCCAGCGCGTGGGCGCTGGAGCCGAGTTCGGCCTGGACGATGTGGGCGGTAGCGGGTTCGACGACGTCGCGGGTGGCGGAGGCGAAGACCAGGAGGTCGAGGTCGCCGGGTGCCAGGTCCGCGCGGGCGAGTGCGGTGCGGGCCGCGCGGACGGCGAGGGTCGAGGCGTACTCGCCCTCCCCGGCGGCGCGGCGGGTGGCGATCCCGGTGGCCCGCTCGACCATCCGGGGCGGCAGCCGCAGTCCGGCCGCCGCGCTGATCCGCTCCTGCAACTCGGCTGAGCTGACGCTCCGTTCGGGCAGCCATGCGGCTGCCGCGGTGATGCCCGCCCGTATCGCGCGGGGTGCGACGCCCGCGCGGGGCGCGGTGGTCTGGAGGTCCGTTGCCATGCCGCGATGCTATGAGCCGATTCGAACGTCTTGCCTGAGTACGCGTACTCAATCGCCTTACGTCACGGCCTCCTTGCGGGCGGCGGCGAGCCGCGTACGCACCCGGCGCGGGGGGCCGCGGGCGGTCTCACCGCCTGAGGGTCGGGGCGCCGAGGACGAGATCGCCCATCAGGCAGTGGGGGTTGGGCTCGGTGTCGGAGAAGACGATGGTCAGCCGCAGGCCGCCGGTCACGGGGACGTCGATCGAGGCGGGACGGCCGACGTCGACCTCATCGGTGTACACCTGCTGGTCGTCGACGTAGAGCGTGACTTTCGCGGCGATGTCGGAGGAGTCGTCGTCGATCCCGGCGACCATGGTGAGGCGGTTCCAGTCGCGTCCCAGGTTGTAGGAGACCGATCCCCCGCAGCGGGCCGTCCGCCCGTTGTCGACGACGAGCGCTTCGGGGTAGGGAGTGGTGTCGACGGTTCCGCTGCCGTTCTGCAGGGAGCCGTCCGGGTCGCGGGCGACGGGCTGGAGGTCCGTCAGGGACAGGGTGGACGGCGTCGTCGTGGGCGGCTCGGTGGTGGGTTCGGTGCCCGGGGCCGCCGCGGGGGCGGAGGACGGCACCGGGCTCGTGGTGCCCGTCGAGCCGGGCTGCGGGGTGTCCCGGTCCTTGGCCGACCCGCCCCCGGTCCCGTGGTCGGTGACGAGGTAGGCGACGAGGGAGACCGCGATGACCGCGGCGAGGACGGCGAACGCGACCAGCGCCCTGCGCGGCCCCCGGGACCGGGCCGGGGGCGGGCCGGGCTGGAGCAGGGTGCCCGGCCGGTAGGGCTCGGTCAGCCGCGGCGGCGCGGCGGGCGCGGCCGGGTACGCGGAGGGCGGCGGCGCGTAGGGCGAGGCGGCGGGCCCCGCGGAAGCGGACCCGGCGGCGGGCGGAGCCGCGCGCAGCGTCTGCGCCTCCGGCGAGGGCGTGCTCCCGACGGACCGGCGCAGCTCCGCGACCCATGCCGTCAGCTCCCGGGGCCGCCGCTCCGGGTCCGCCGCGGCGATGGCGCACAGCCGTTCGCGGGTGTCCGCGGGCAGCGCCGCGAGCTGCGGGAGGGCGCCGAGGGCGTGCGCCAGCTGGTCGGGGACGACCGGCGGCGTCTGGCCGCTGAGCAGGAAGTAGGCGAGGCCGCCGAAGGCGTAGCGGTCGGTGGCGGGGGTCCGCTTGCCCTCGAAGACCTCGGGCGCGGCGTATCCGGGGGTGAACCACACCTGGGCGGTGCTGCCTTCGGCGGTGAGCTTGCTGAGCCCGAAGTCGACGAGGGTGGTCCGGCCGCGCTCGTCGACCATGACGTTGCCGGGCGAGAGGTCGCCGTGCACGACGAGCCGGCGCGAGGGGGTGGCGAGTCCGGAGTGCAGGAAGTCGAGCGTCTCGGCGAGCTGGGCGAGGACGTGGGCGACCTCCTGCCGGTCCGCGCCGTGCGCGGTGCCCGGCGCGGAGCCGTCCGCGGGGCCGCGCGCGGCGCGCCAGTCGCGCAGGTCGAGCCCGTCGACGTAGTTGAGCACCAGGACGAGGGCGCGGCCGCTCACCGTGGCGGCCTCGCCGGGGCGGTGGACGGGCTGGGCCTCGAAGTACTCGCGCACGCCGACGACGCCGGGGCGGTGCACGAAGCGCAGCAGTTCCGCCTGCTCCTTCCAGCGGCGGCCGATCCGCTCGAACTCCTCCTGGCTCACGGTGGCGGCGGTGTCGAAGACCTTGAGGACGACCGGCTCGGTCTGCCCGGCGAGTTCGAGTTCGGCGAGGAAGAGCAGCGCCTCGCCGCCCCTGCCGAGCGAGCGGACCAGCCGGTAGCGGTCCGGTTCCGTCTCCGGACCGATCCGCTGAGACGTGTCCGCACCGGCCACGACGCCCCCCACCCCGACGAACCTCATGAACCCGACAGATCGGCCCACGGAACGCATCCGTCGCCGACGGGACGACTGTAGTGCGGCGGAAGGGCCGCCGGTGGCCGTTCCCCGGCCAATGGCCGCACTGCCACCCGGAGGACGGAATTCCCCCGGTGCACCCTTGCGCCGCAGGTCAGCGGGCCGCGCAGGCCTCACCCACCGGGACGGCGGGCTCAGGCGGCGGGCTCAGGGGCAGGCGGCGAGGTGGGTGCGCAGCAGCGGTTCGGTCGGGGCGCCGGTGGCGAGCGCGTCGAGCAGGGCGTCGTGGTGCGCGGCGTGGGCGCGCAGGTCGGGGCGCGGGCCGTCGGTGGGCCACTGGGCGCGGCGGTGCAGGCCGTCGGCGACGTCGAGCAGGTGGGTGTTGCCCATGTGCCGCAGCAGCGCGCGGTGGAAGGCGCGGTCGGCCTCGGCGTACCCGGCGCGGTCGCCGGACGCGGCGGCGGCGTGCGCGGCGTCGGCGAGCGGCCGCAGCTCGGCCCAGCGCGCGGCCGGGACGCTGCGGGCCAGCGACTGCACGACGGGTATCTCGACCAGCATCCGCACCTGCGCGATCTCCGCGAGGTCGGCGGGTGTGCTGCGGGTCACCCGGAAGCCGCGGTTGGGCAGCACCTCCAGGGCGCCCTCCTGGGCGAGCAGCTGCATGGCCTCCCGGACGGGCGTGGCCGACACGCCGTAGCGCGCGGCGAGCGCGGGCGCGGAATGCACCGAGCCCGGCGGCAGCTCGGCGGTGAGCAGCGCGGCCCGCAGCTCGGCGAGCACCTGCCCGCGTACGGAGTGCCGCTCGGGCATCCGCCGCGGCTCGGGCAGCGGCGCCCGGCCGTGGGCGCCGTCCCGCAGGGACGCTGAAGCCTCCATCAGCCGCTCCACCTCTCCCGTCCCGTCGTTGTGGCCGGACCGCCCGGCGGGGATACCGCGCGCCCCCTGGGTCACCCCTATGGCGTACTGCGGTGAGCATAATCGCCGTTCTCACAGGGTAAGGTAAGCCTCACCTTTGCTGATCTTCGGCTCCCCGGAGGGCCCCCGCATGTCCGTGACCAGCACCGCTTACGCCCGGCTCGCCGCGGCCTTCCCCGGCCTGCGGGTCGCCGAGGGCGCGCCGCGCTCCGGCGGCGGCTGGGTCGCGGCGGCGGAGCTGGCGGGGGGCGGCGCGGCCCTGGACGCCTTCACCGGGCAGGACACCGAGGAGCTGACGCGGGAGTACGGCCGCCCGCCGCGCCCGCATGTCGCGGCCGCGCTCGCCCTGCACCGCTACGCCTGGCCCGCGTGCCTGCTCTTCACGGTGCCGTGGTTCCTGCACCGCCGGGTGCCGCGGCTGCCGGTCGCGGAGGTGTCCTTCCACCGCGCGACGGGCGCCATGACCGTACGCGCCGGCGCCTTCGCCTGCCTGCCGGACGACCCGGCGGCGGACCTGCCGGGGGCGCGTACGGTGCCGGACGAGGCGGCGCTGCGCGACGAGCTGCGGGCGGCGGTGGCCGAGCATCTGGCGCCGCTGCTGGACGCGTTCGGGCCGCGTATGCGGCGCGGGCCGCGCGCGCTGTGGGCGATGGCGACCGACGAGATCACCGAAGGCCTGTACTACGTCGCGGGGTTGCTGGGCGAGCAGGAGCGCGCCGTCGCGGAGCTGACCGGGCTGCTGCCGGGCGGCACCGCCCCGTTCGCGGGCGGCGCGGGCTTCCGTACCGCGTCCCTCGCGGGCAACGGGGGCGCGCCCGCGGACGGTTGCGCGCGCGACCGGCTCACCTGCTGCCTCTTCTACACCGTCAGCCCCGAGCAGAGTTGCGTTTCGTGCCCGCGCGCGACCGCTTCCGACCGGATCGGGCGCCGCGCGGCGGCGGCCTGACGGGCCGCGCTACGATCTCGCTCAACTAGACTGCTCTGGCACGCGAGTTCGAGCAAACGTCCCTCTTCACGGGATTTCGCCGGGACTCTTGTGCCATAACGTCTGCACTCACCCGCGCTCTTCGCAAAGATGTCGGTCGTACGCCGTCCCGCGGCCCGAGCGCGACGGGAAGCGACTCTAGGAAACGCATATGAGAGACATATCGCTGGACTGGGTGCTCTCGGGCATCGTAGGCCTGGTCGTGCTCGCGGCGTGCGCGGTCGTGTTCCGCACCCGCCGCACGCAGAACGCGGAGAACAAGCCCGCGGACTCCTGGGAGCGCAGCGAGGAGCGCCGCCGCCGCAAGGAGGCGGTCTACGGCAGCGCGTCGTACGTACTGCTGTTCTGCTGCGCCGCGGTCGCGGCCGCGCTCTCCTTCCACGGCCTGGTGGGCTTCGGCCGGGAGAACCTGAACCTGACCGGCGGGTGGGAGTACCTGGTGCCGTTCGGCCTGGACGGGGCGGCGATGTTCTGCTCCGTGCTGGCGGTGCGGGAGGCCAGCCACGGTGACGCGGCACTGGGCTCGCGCATGCTGGTGTGGCTGTTCGCGGGCGCCGCGGCCTGGTTCAACTGGGTGCACGCGCCGCGCGGCATGGGCCACGCGGGCGCGCCGCAGTTCTTCGCCGGCATGTCGCTGTCGGCCGCGGTCCTCTTCGACCGCGCCCTGAAGCAGACCCGCCGGGCGGCGCTGCGCGAGCAGGGCCTCGTGCCGCGCCCGCTGCCGCAGATCCGCATGGTGCGCTGGCTGCGCGCCCCGCGCGAGACCTTCGCCGCGTGGTCGCTGATGCTGCTGGAGGGCGTCCGCTCGCTCGACGAGGCGGTCGAGGAGGTCCGCGAGGACAAGCGGCAGCGCGAGAACAACCAGCTGCGCCGCCGCGAGCACGACCGGCTGGAGCGGGCCAAGATCAAGGCGCTGAGCCGGCAGGGCCGTTCCTGGCCGCGCGGCGGTGGCGGCCGCCAGGTGCCGGTGGAGCTGCCCGCGACGAGCCTGGCCGGTACGGCCGAGGCCTCCTCGGAGCCCGCCATAACCGGTTCCGGCTCGGCCTCGTCCGACCTCCCGGTCCGGGCGCTGCCCGCGCTCCAGCCGGTGCGCGACGAGGCCGCGGAGGGCGCCGGAAAGGCGGCGGCCGCCGGGTCCTTTCCGATCGACCTGACGGCCGAGGACGACACCATGACGCTGCCGCGGCTGGACTCGCTGGAGCGCAAACTGGCCGAGATGGAGCGGCAGTTCGGCTGACCGCCGCCGCACCGAGGACCGCGCGGGACCGCGTACGGGCACTGGCCGCCCGTACGCGGTCCCGCGGCTTCTGCGGGCGGACCCCGCGGATCGCTCACCGCGAACTGCCGCCTTTTCACCGCCGGTTGCCGCTAGCGTCGGTCGCCTGACTCGGCAACCGGGAGGCGGCGGCAGTGGACGAGGGCGTACGGGGCAGGGCGGCGGTCGTCACGGGCGGCTCGCGGGGGATCGGACGGGCCGTCGTGGAACGGCTGTGCGCGGACGGGGCCGAGGTCGTCTTCGGGTACCGCAGCGACGAGCGCGCGGCGGCCGACGTCACGGCCGCGGTCCGCGCGGCGGGCGGCCGGGCGCACGCCGTGCGCGTCGACCTGGCCGACCCGGACGGGCCGGAGGAGCTGATGCGCACCGCCGAGGAGCAGCTCGGCGGCCTCGACATCCTGGTCAACAACGCGGCGCTCTCGCACAAGGCGACGACGCTCGCCGAGACCGGCACCGACCTCTTCGACGCGGTGCTCGCGGTGAACACCCGCGCGGTCTTCCTGACGCTGCGGTACGCGGCCCGCCGGATGCGCGACGGCGGGCGGATCGTCACCGTCTCGTCGGTCAACACCGCGCGGGCCGCACGCGGCATCGGGGCGTACGCGGCGAGCAAGGGCGCGATCGAGCAGCTCACGGCGGTGGCCGCACAGGAGCTGGGACCGCGAGGCATCACGGCGAACACGGTGTCGCCCGGCGCCACGGACACCGACCTGCTGCGGTCGGTCAACCCGGCGGAGGCGCTGGAGGCCGTCGCCGGGATCACCCCGCTCGGCCGGCTCGGGCTGCCGTCCGACATCGCCGCCGCCGTCGCCTTCCTCACCGGCCCCGACGGCCGCTGGATCACCGGCCAGAACCTGCGCGCGACGGGCGGCCTGGCCTAGGGCCTGTCCGCTGAGCACCGCCCGGCGGAGGGCGCCTCGCACCACCTGGGGCGCCCTGACCCGGCGCGTCTCAGGCGGCGGCCGCCGCCTCGATCTCGAACCACACGACCTTGCCCGCGCCGCGCGCCTGGACGCCCCACGTGTCGGCGAGCGCCTCGACGAGGAGCAGCCCGCGGCCGGATGTCGCGTCGTCGGCGGGGCGTCCACCGCCGGGCGGGCGACGGCCGAGCGAGTCGTGCACCTCCACCCGCAGTTTGCGCGCGGGGCCCGCGGAGAGTGTGGCCGTCAACACGGCGCCGCCGCCGGTGTGCTGGAGCGCGTTGGTGACGATCTCGGTGGTGAGCAGTTCGGCGGTGTCGGCGAGTGCCGGTACACCCCACTGGCGCAGGTGGTCCCGCAGGCGTCTGCGGGATTCCGCGACGGCCCGCAGATCCGCGCGACGGACCGCGTACCGTAGACGATTCCCCGTGCTGTCCGTGAGCCTCCCCCGTTCTGGTCCGGACCGATTCCCCTGACAGAGGCATGCCCCGCGTGCACCCCGTCCAGTCCTGTGACGCGCGCGACGGCGCGGCACGCGGGGCGGACGCGGGGCGGCGGGGCCTGCCGGGGCGGCGGAGCGGCAACGGGCTTTCCGCCAGGGGACCTTGATAGGTCGGATGTATGACGTGCCGATGTCTTGACACGACCCCGCCCTCCCGCCACTGTGTGGCCCATTCACCCCTCGCCATCCATGGGTGAATGCGCCTGTACCACAGGTCTTCTCGCCTCAGGAGGAACCGCTCGTGAACCGAAAGCCCCACACTTTCGGCCGACGCCGAATGATCCGACCACCAGCCCTGGCCGTTGCGGCGCTGCTCGCGGCCGGTGTGCTGGTCCCCGCCGTCTCCCCCACGTCCGCTTCGGCGGCGACGGCGACCACCGCGTGGCAGAACGGCAGCTACCACGTGGACACACCCAACGTGGTGCGCCGCTCCGACATCGTGCTGGGCTCGCCCAACTCCCAGGCCGCGCAGTCGCTGCCGCTCGGCAACGGCTCGCTCGGCGTCGCCGCGTGGGCGGCCGGCGGCTTCACCGCGCAGCTCAACCGGGCCGACACGCTGCCCGGCCGCAAGTCGCCGGGCCAGGTGCAGATCCCGGGCCTGTCCAAGCTCACCGGCGCCTCGGACTTCAAGGGCACCCTCGACCTGTACACCGGGGTGCTCACCGAGACCGGCGGCGGCATGACGCTCAAGGCATGGGTGTCGGCCACCAAGGACGAGCTGATCGTCGACGTGACCGGCGCCGACCCGAACACCGCGCAGTCCGCGACCGTCAGCCTGTGGTCGGGCCGCAGCCCGCAGGCCGCCGCGTCCGGTGCGATCGGCACCCTCGCCGAGACGTGGGTGGACAACCAGGAGGCCGGTTACTCCGGAAAGACGTTCGGCTCGCTCGCCGCACTGTCGGCGGGCGGCCGCAACGTGTCGGCCCAGGTCGTCAACAGCACCCAGGTGAAGGTCAACTTCACGCCGAACACCGACGGTTCGTACCGCGTGATCGTCGGCTCCCCCACCTGGACGGGCGGCAACGCCGGCAGCACCGCGTCGGGCCTGCTGGGCTCGGACGCGACCGCCTCCGAGTCGTCGCTGCTCGGCTCGCAGCAGTCGTGGTGGGCCAACTACTGGGCGAACACCGGCATCCTGGAGGCCAACTCCTCCGACGGCCAGGCCCAGTACATGGAGTCGCTGCGCACGATCTACCTCTTCATGGAGGCCGCCTCGATGCGCGGGACCATCCCGGGCAGCCAGGCGGGCGTGGCCGACATGTTCAACTTCGGCCAGGACCACCAGAACTGGACGCCCTCGGCGACCTGGCTGTGGAATCTGCGCACCCAGATCTCCGCGAACATGTCCTCGGGCAACTTCGCCCTCAACATCCCGATCTTCAACCTCTACCAGAACAGCCTCGCCGGTATCGAGGCGTGGACCAAGCAGCAGATGGGCGGCCTGCCAGGCGCCTGCGTGCCCGAGGTCATGCGCTTCAACGGCAACGGCGGCGACCCGGGCGCCGGGGCCAACGCGGCGTGCAGCCAGCCCGGCAGCCCCAACTGGAACGCGCTGAACGTCACTTCGGGCGCGGAGATCAGCCTCTACGTGTGGCAGCAGTACCAGGACACCGGCGACCTGAACTTCCTGCGGACCTACTACCCGCTGATGAAGGACTCCGCGGTCTTCCTGCTCGCCTACCAGAAGGTCGGCTCCGACGGGAAGCTGCACGCGGTCGCCAACGCGCACGAGACCCAGTGGGCGGTGCAGGACCCGACCACCGACCTCGCGGCGGACGCCGCCCTCTTCCCGGCGGTGATCAAGGCGGCGCAACTGCTGAACACCGGTGACACCACCCTGATCAACCAGCTCACCACCGCGCAGGGCCAGATACCGGACTGGGCGCGTACGGACTACGGCCGCACGCAGGTGCTGCCGCCGTCCGCCGACGCGCAGGGCAACGACATGATCGCGGACTCCTACCAGCCGACCGCGCAGATCAGGAACAGCGAGAACATCGGCCTGGAGCCGGTGTGGCCGTACAACCTCATCACCGACGAGCCGGGCGCGCTGCACGACCTGGGCGTGCGCACCTACAACCACCGGCCGGTGACCGGCGGCAACGACTGGAGCATGGACGCCATCGACGCGGCCCGGCTGGGGCTGGCGAGCGAGGTCGCGGCCAAGCTGGTGTCCATCACGCAGGGCCACCAGGTCTACATCAACGGCCTGGCCGACCTCGGCAACAGCGTGGGCACGGAAGGCTACATCGAGCAGATCTCGGGGGTCGCCACCGCGCTGAACGAGGCGCTGGTGCAGGACTACGACGGGCTGCTGCGGATCGCGCCCGCGTGGCCGTCCGGCTGGGACGTCAGCGGCACGGTCGCGGTGCAGGGCAACACCAAGGTCGATGTGCAGGTGCAGGGCGGCACCCCGGTCACGGTCGCCATCCAGGCCGGGTCGTCGCAGACCATGCGTGTGCGCAACCCCTGGCCGGGCCAGGCGATCCGGGTCGTCAACGGGTCGTCGGGCGCGGTCGTGGTCTCCTCCACCACCGCGGGCACCATCAGCGTGCCCGTCGCCTCCGGCCAGTCCTACCTGGTCGAGCGCACCGGCACGCCCACGAGTTCGCTGCCGTACGCGCAGGTCGGCGGTTCGCCCGCGACCGCCGCCAAGCACCTGGGCAACGTCCAGATTGGCCTGGACGGCGGGGGCGGCACCAACCCCGGCAACGGCAGCGTCATCAGCCTGCGGGCGCACGCCAACGGCGACTACGTCACGGCCGAGGACGCCGGGGCGTCACCGCTCATCGCCAACCGCACGGCGATCGGGCCGTGGGAGCAGTTCGACGAGATCGACGCGGGCGGCGGCTACATCGCGCTGCGCGCGCACGCCAACAACAAGTACGTCACCGCCGACAACGCCGGAGCCGCGCCGCTGCTGGCGAAGGTCGACGCGGTCGGCACCTGGGAGCAGTTCCAGCTGATCCACAACGGTGACGGCAGCGTCAGCCTCAAGGCGCGCGTCAACGGCGACTACGTGACCGCGGAGAACGGGGGCGCCGCGGCGCTCATCGCCAACCGCACCGCGATCGGCCCCTGGGAGGAGTTCGACCTGATCACCAACTGACCGCACCCGCACGGCAGGCAGCGTGCCGCGTCCCGCAGCGGTTCTACGGGCGCGGCACGTTGCGCAGGTTCGAGCGGGCCAGCTGCACCATCTTGCCGACCCCGCCGTCCAGCACCACCTTGCCGACCGACAGTGCGAAACCGCCGATCTGCTCGCCGGTGATCTTCGGCGGGATGGACAGCGCGTGCGGGTCGGTCACCACGTCCACCAGTGCCGGGCCCTTGTGCCGGAAGGCGTCCCGCAGCGCCGCACGCAGCTCCTTGGGCTTCTCCACCCGCACCCCGTACGCGCCCGCCGCGCGCGCCACCGCCGCGAAGTCCGGGTTGTGGTTGGTGGTCCCGTACGCGGGCAGGCCCTCGACCATCATCTCCAGCTCGACCATGCCGAGCGAGGAGTTGTCGAACAGCACGACCTTCACCGGCAGGTCGTACTGCACCAGGGTGAGGAAGTCGCCCATCAGCATGCTGAACCCGCCGTCACCGGACATCGACACGACCTGCCGCCCGCGGTCCAGGAACTGCGCGCCGATCGCCTGCGGCAGCGCGTTGGCCATCGAGCCGTGCGTGAACGAACCGATCACCCGGCGGCGGCCGTTGGGCGTGAGGTAGCGGGCCGCCCACACGTTGCACATCCCGGTGTCGACGGTGAAGACCGCGTCGTCGTCGGCCTCCTCGTCCAGCACCGAGGCCACGTACTCGGGGTGGATCGGCCGGTGCTTGTCGACCTTGCGGGTGTAGGCCTTGACGACGCCCTCCAGCGCGTCGCTGTGCTTCTTCAGCATCCGGTCCAGGAACCGCCGGTCGGACTTCTCCCGCACCTTCGGGGTGAGGCAGCGCAGCGTCTCGCCGACGTCCCCCCACACCGCGAGATCCAGCTTCGAGCGGCGGCCCAGGTGTTCGGGCCGCATGTCCACCTGGACGATCGCCACGTCGTCGGGCAGGAAGGCGTTGTACGGGAAGTCCGTGCCCAGCAGGATCAGCAGATCGCACTCGTGCATCGCCTCGTACGCGGCCCCGTAACCGAGCAGCCCGCTCATGCCGACGTCGTAGGGGTTGTCGAACTGGATCCATTCTTTGCCCCGAAGCGCGTGCCCCACCGGCGACTTGACGCGCTCGGCGAAGGCCATGACCTCGTCGTGCGCGCCCGCGGTGCCGCTGCCGCAGAACAGCGTGATCCGCCGGGCGCCGTCCACCATGCGGGCCAGCGCGTCGAGTTCGGCGTCCCCCGGGCGCACCGTGGGGCGGCGGGTGACGAGCGCGTGCTCGATGCTGCGCTGCGGCGCGGGGTGCGCCGCGATGTCGCCGGGCAGGCTGATGACCGCCACGCCGCCACGGCCCACCGCGTGCTGGATCGCGGTCTGGAGCACCCGTGGCATCTGGGACGCGCTGGAGATCAGCTCGCTGTAGTGGCTGCACTCTGCGAACAGCCGGTCCGGGTGCGTCTCCTGGAAGTAGCTCGTGCCGATCTCGCTGCTGGGGATGTGCGAGGCGAGCGCGAGCACCGGGGCCATCGAGCGGTGCGCGTCGAAGAGCCCGTTGATGAGGTGCAGGTTGCCCGGCCCGCACGACCCGGCGCACGCCGCGAGCCGCCCGGTCAGCTGCGCCTCCGCGCCCGCGGCGAACGCGGCGGTCTCCTCGTGCCGCACGTGCACCCATTCGAGCGACCGGGTGCGCCGCACGGCGTCCACGACGGGGTTGAGGCTGTCGCCCACGACCCCGTACAGCCGCTGCACACCCGCGCGCACGAGAATGTCGACGAACTGCTCGGCCACGGTCTGCTTCGCCATGTACCCATCTCCGCACGAGTCCGGCGGCTCCGCATCCGCGGTGCGGCTCCCCGGGGGCGAGGTGGGCGTCACGGGCCGTGTGGGTCAGGCGTCCCAGACGGTCACCGCCGTACGGTCGTCGGCGTAGCCCTTGACGCGGGTCTGGACGTCGGCGAGGTAGCCCGCGAGGCCCGGCGCGCGCCCGCCGCCCCAGCGCTCGGCGAGCAGCGCCGCCAGCTCCGGCTCGCCCCGCAGCGGCTCGGCCAGCCCCGCGCTGCACATCACCAGGGCGTCACCCGGCTGGGCGGACGTCGCCCGGAAGCGGAAGGGCGAGCCGTCGTCCTCCGGGGCGATGTCCAGGTCCTGCCAGGCACCGTCCCGCACCCGGAAGAGCCCGCCGTCGCCGACCCCGAAGAAGAGCCGGATCGGGCAGCGCGGATCCACCGGCAGCAGCAGGCAGCGCAGCGCAGCGGTGTACGCGCCCTCCTCCAGGCCGAGATCCTCGCCGCGCGCCCGCAGCCGCCCGTAGCAGCGGTCGGTGAGCCGGTGCAGACCCGACTTCAGCGCGCCGCGCCGGGCCGCCCGCAGGTCGCCCGCCAGCCGCTCCCGGCTGCGGCCGACCGCCGCGGCGATCCACCGCACGGCGTCCTGCGCGGCACGGTGCGCGTCGTCCGCGGCCCGCGCGCCACTGGCCATCGCGACCAGCAGCAGGGCGTCCTCGCCCGAGCCGAAACGGGCGGTGAGCAGCGCGTCGCGACGCGGCTGGCCGCGGTAGCGCGCGGAATCCCCGCGCAGGCTGACCGTACGCAGCGTCATGCCCGCGTACTGCGCGCCGTCCAGCACGGTGTCCGGCACCAGGCCGTCCAGCCCGTCGGGATCGGCCTCGGGCCACGCGGTCGGCTCGGCCGCGTACGTCGGCGGCCCGCCGCCCACCACGGTCGCGGCCGGCTCCTCCTCCCCCGCCGCCACCCACCCGGGCGGCAACTCGGGCGCCCAGCGCACGGTGCCCTCCGTGAACGCCGTGTCCCCCCACGCCCCGTCCCCGGCGGGCGGCAACTCGGCCCGCACGGCGGGCGGCTCGATCGCGGCGGGACCCGCGCCGGGGCCGACCCCACCGGCCGCGGCGGGCCGCAGCGCGGGCGCCCCCGCGGGATCGGCCCCCTCCGCCGGGGCCACGGGCGCGGGCTCCGTCTCCGGCTCCGGCTCCGTCTCCGTCTCCGGCACGGCGCGTCCCGGCGACGCGAACGCGTCAGCGAGCGAGCGGTACGCATCGGACTCACCCCCGCGCCCCACCCCCGGCCGCGGCACCCCCACCCGCACCCGCCCGGTCGGCACCTCGACCCCACCCTGGGGTGAGTACGCCCCGCCCGCCGCGCGATAAGGGTTCTCCTCCTCCCGGGAAGCCGCAGCACTCGGCCCGCCGGTGCCCCCGTCAGACCCCGCAGCCGCCCCGTCGGACGACTCGGCCGACACAACCGGCCCGGCCCCGGCATCGGAAGGCGGTGCGAACGGCTCGCGCCCGGCAGCGGGAGGCGTCACCGGCGGCGACGCGTACGGCCCTGGGACACCCGGCACGGACCCGGCGACAGGCGCCACGGGCGCGACCGACGACGCGGCGGGCGGCTGGCTCGGCTCCCGCCCGGCGACAGGCTCCCCGGGAGGATACGGCTGCGCAGAGTACGGCCCGGAACCACGCGGCACGGCAGGCGCCTCAGCGGACGGCCCGGACGACACGACCGGACCGGGACCGGCAGCAACAGGCGCGACCGGCGGCACCGCAGACCCGGCAGGCGGCGGGCTCGGCTCCGGCCCGGCAGCGGGAGGCGCCGTGTCGGGCTCGCTCGCGGGTGGGGTGCGGTAAGGGTTCTCCTCAGGGGCGACACGGGGTGGGCGGGGCGGGGCGTACGGGCCGCGTTCGGCGGGGGCGGGGGTCGACCAGGGCTCCGCCGGGCTGAACGTGGCGTCAGGGCCCGGCGCGGGCGGGCGCTCCTGCTGCTCGGGGAAGCGCGGCACCGGCCACCCCGCGGGCGGGGCCGACGCCCAGGGTTCCGCCGGGGCGGGCGGCGCGGCGCCCCACTCCTGGGCCGCAGGGGCCTCCTCCGGCTGCCCGGCCCGCGGCTCCGGCTCGGGTCGGGGCTGCACGGGGCGGCCCTCCGCCGCTCCGGGCCGCGGCGACCACACGGGCCAGCGGCGCGGCTCCTCGGCCCCTGCCTCTGCTTCTGCCTCTGCTTCTGCTTCTGCCGCGGGCCCGGCCTGCGCCTCCGCGGAAGCCGGGGCGTCGGCACCGCCCACGCGATCCTCGTCCGGCGAGGGGAACATCGGGCGGGCCGCCCACACGTCCCACGGCGGCGCCTCGGCGCCCCGCTCCTGCGCGACCTCGTCCGGCGCCCGGCCGCCCTCGTCCGCACTCGCGGACCCGGCCGACGACGGCGCGACGTCTCCCCGGCCTTCCGGCGGAACGGCCCCGCGCCCGTCGGACTCGGGCGAAGGCACCCCCGGGACCGGGACCACCGGCACGCGCTCTTCACCTGCGGGCGCCCCCGGCGGCACCGGTCCTCGCCCGCCCGCCACCGCGCCCTGCGGCGGAGTCACCGCAACGGCCCGCCCCGGCAACCGCACCACCGGCACCCGCGGCGCATCCCCCGCCGCCCCAGACCCGGCGGACACGCCCGGCGCAGCCCCCGCAGCTCCACCCTCCGCTTCCGGCGGGAACGGCGCGTCCCCCGCACGACCTCCCTCCGCCCCGGGCCCGGCAGGCGCGCCCGCCTCCGGCGGCACCGGCTCATCCACCGCCTCCGGCGGAACCGCCGGGGGCGTGCGGGTCGGGCGGGGCCAGGACGGGGGCGGGGGCGGCGGCACCGGGCGGCGCAGCCGGAGCGTTTCAGCAGGGGGTGACGCCGGGGGCGGCGGGGACATCGCCGTCAGCGCGGTGTCGAAGTGCTCGTCGACCGAGTCCGGCGCGGGACCTCCCGCGCCCCCCGCACCGGCCGCGCCGCCGGCCTCCTCGTCGTACAACTGCCGCCACCAGTCGTCCTCTTGACGCTTCGGTGAGTCCCCCTGCTGCCTCATGCCCTTATTGTCCACCGCCGGGCCCGCCGGGAAACGTGGAATCGCCGCACCGCGCGCCACCCCTCGCCGTCCGCTCCCCCACCGCACCCGCCCCACCAGCACCATCGCCCGGCTTCCCGCGGACACGGCGGCCCGTACCCGTACGGAGGTGCCAACCTCCACCCGCGGCGGCGGGAAGCGCGCGGATCCGGCAGGGTGGGGCCATGGGGACCGCACAGACGGGGCTGATCGGCGTCGTGATGCTGCTCGGCCTGGTGTGCGTGCCGGTGCCCGGTGTCCCGGGCACCCTGCTGTGCTGGGCGGCGGTGCTGTGGTGGGCGACGTCCGAGCACACGAGCCTGACGTGGGGCGTGCTCGCCGGGGCCACGGGGGTGCTGGCGGTCGCCCAGGTGGCGCTGTGGCTGCTGCCGAACCGCCGTATCCGCGCGTCCGGTCTCACCTGGCGCACGGTGATCGACGCGGGGGCGGTCGCCATCGCGGGCTTCTTCCTCGTGCCGGTGCTCGGTGCCGTCCTGGCCTTCGTGGGCTATCTCTACGTGTCCCAGCGCGTCCGGCTGGGCGGCGGCCACCGTGCGGCGTGGGGTGCGACCCGTACGGCGATGCGCGCGGTGGGCACGTCAGTGCTGGTGGAACTACTGGCGTGCCTGCTGGTCGCGGGCACCTGGCTGGGCGCGGTGATCGCGTCCTGAGCTCCCGCCGGGGAGGTCTCAGCGGTGGCCGAGGACGTTGACCACCTGCCCGCTCGGGTCCCGGACGAAGAAACGCCGCACGCCCCACTCCTCGTCCTGCAACGGGTGGACGATCTCCGCCCCGCTGCGCAGTACGCGGGCGTAGACGGCGTCCACGTCGTCCACCTCGATGCTGATGTCCGGGCTGACGGGCGCGGTCGCGTCGGCGGACATCACGCTGAGCTGCGCGGACGGTTCGACGGGCGAGGCGAACGTCATGATCCAGCCGTGGTCCATGACCGGCTCCAGGCCGATGAGCCCGTAGAACTCCCGGCTCTGCTCGGCGGCCAGGGAGTGGACGACAGGCACCACACGGCGTACGGACACGGTCTGCTTCCCTCCGCTGACGGCCGGGCCCGTGGACACGCGGACCCCCGTCCATTCCACCACGCCCGCCGCCGCTCCCCGCAGATCGACCGGTGACCCGGCGCTGCGCGGGTAGGCGCGGTGCATGAGCGGCGCGGACGACACGGCGAACCCGGCGCACCCGGCGGGCGGCGCGGGCCCGACCCTCGGCGTGGAGGAGGAGTACCTGCTCCTGGACCGGGAGTCGGGACGGCCCTGCCCCCGGGTGGGCGAGGTGCGGTCCGCCGCCCGGGACATCCCCTTCCTGCACCGCTCCGAGGTCGGCAACGAACTGCTCCAGGCGCAGATCGAGATCGCCACACCGGTGTGCGGCGATCTCGCGGAGGTGGCCGGCCAGCTGACCCGGCTGCGCGAGACGGTGGTGCGCGCGGCGGACCGCGCGGGCTGCCGGCTCGCCGCGACGGGCGCGGCCCCCTTCGCACCCGAGGACGCCGTGCCGGTGAGCCCGGAGCAGCGGTACCGCGACATGCGCGCCCAGGCGCGGCGGCTGGTGGACGAGCAGCTGATCTGCGGCATGCATGTGCACGTCGCCGTCCCGGACCGGGAGCGCGGGGCCGCCGCGCTGGGCCGGATCCGGCCGTGGCTGCCGGTGCTCCTGGCGCTGGGGGCGAACTCGCCGTTCTGGGACGGCCGCGACACCGGCTTCGCGGGCTGGCGCACGATCGTCAGCGACCGCTGGCCGGTCACCGGGCCGCCGCCGTACACCGCGGACGGCGCGGACTACGCGCGGGAGACGTCCGCGCTCCTCGACTCCGGGGTGATCGCCGACCTGGGGCAGGTCTACTGGCATGCCCGGCTGTCGGAGAGCTACCCCACGCTGGAGGTGCGGGTGTGCGACGTGCAGCTGGACACGGACGCCGCCGTCACCCTGGCGGGCCTGGCCCGCGCCCTGGTCGCGACCGCGCTGCGGGAGGCGGCGGAGGGCACCGAGCCGATCGTCTCCGGCGACGGCGTCCTGCGCGCCGCCGCGTGGCACGCCGCCCGGCACGGCGTGACGGGGACGCTGGTCCACCCGGTGCGCGGGACGCTCGCCCGCGCGGACGAGGTCGTGGACGCGTTCACCGCCCGGCTGGCCCCGGCGCTGCGGAGCACGGGCGACCTCGCGCGGGTCACCGCGGGCGTGGACCGGCTCCGCGCACAGGGCGGCGGCGCCACCCGCCAGCGTGCCGCCGCGGCCGCGTCGGGCCTCGACGGTCTCCTGCGCACGACCTCGGCCGCCGGCACGGGATGACCTCCGGCCGCCGCACCACCCCGTCACCGGAGGCACGCCCCCGTTGCCAGGCCCGCCCACGCGACCGAACGCCCCCGCCCTACCACCCCCGCCCGAGACCGGGCGACCGGCGGCCTCCGCCCTGCGACCTGGGCGGGGCGCCCGACACGCCCTACGCCGTGCGCCCGATGCGGGCCCGGTGGGGCGGTGGCAGGGTGGGCCGCATGACGAAACCGAGCACGCGCACCGAACTGGACGACGCCGAGCTGGCCTATCTGCGGGGGCAGCGCCTCGGGCGGCTCGCGACGGTGGACGCGAAGGGCCGCCCGCAGAACAACCCGGTGGGCTACTTCCTCCGCCCGGACGGCACGATCGACATCGGCGGCTATTCGATGGGCACCACGAAGAAGTGGCGGAACGTCGCCGCGAACGCGCATGTCTCGCTCGTCGTCGACGACATCGCGAGCGTGACGCCGTGGCGGGTGCGCGGTGTGGAGGTCCGCGGCACCGCCGAGCAGGTCGTCGGCCCGCACGACCTCGGGGCGCACATGAGCCCCGAGCTGATCCGGATCACCCCGTACGCGATCATCAGCTGGGGCGTGGAGGACTGAACCCGCGGTCCCCCGGCCCCTCCCGGGGGAGTCCGCCCGGGGTCCCTCCCCCCGGCTCCGGCCAGGACAAAGCTCACGCTGTGAAATAAGAGAGCGCTCTCACGCACGCCCGGTGACCCGTTACGCTGTCGGTGTCCGTACCGATCCCGGGATTTTCTGTTATCCGCGTGCGAAGGAGCCCTCCTCGTGTCCGACCCGACGTTCGCGGCCCGCCCGACGCTTGAGGAAGTGGCCGCCCGCGCCGGGGTCTCGCGGGCGACGGTCTCGCGGGTGGTCAACGGCAGCGAGGGCGTACGGGCGCCGCTGGCCGAGCGGGTGCGCGCGGCCGTCGACGAGCTGGGCTACGTGCCCAACCAGGCCGCCCGCACGCTGGTGACCCGGCGCAACGGCGCGGTCGCCGTCGTCGTCGCCGAGCCGGAGACGCGCTTCTTCGCCGACCCCTTCTTCGCCCAGCAGGTGCGCGGCATCAGCAAGGAACTGACCGTCCACGACAACCAGTTGGTGCTGCTGCTCACCGAGGGCGCCGCCGACTACCAGCGGGTGGGCCGCTATCTGGCCGGCGGCCATGTGGACGGGGCGCTCATCTTCTCGCTGCACGACGACAACTCGCTGCCGGAGATGGCCCGCCGGGCGGGTGTGGCCACCGTGATAGGCGGACGGCCGGGCTGGTCGGACGCGGTGGCCGGGCCGACGACGCTGTACGTCGACTGCGACAACCGGGGCGGCGCGCGCGACGCCGTACGCCATCTGCTGGGCCTGGGGCGCCGCCGTGTCGCGCACATCGCGGGCCCGCTGGACCAGACCGCGTCCATCGACCGCCTCGACGGTTTCCGCGACGTGCTGCCGAACACCGACCCGGCGCTGATCGCCGAGGGCGACTTCACCCCCGAGGGCGGCGCCCGCGCGATGGAGCAGTTGCTGGAGCGCGCTCCCGACCTGGACGCGGTGTTCGCCGCCTCCGACGTCATGGCGTCCGGTGCGCTGCGGTTGCTGCGGCGGCGCGGGCTGCGGGTGCCGGAGGACGTCGCGGTCGTCGGCTTCGACGACATCGTGTCGGTGGCGGAGTGGACCGACCCGCCGCTCACCACCATCCGGCAGGACATCGAGGAGATGGGCCGCATGATGGCGCGACTGCTGCTGCGCGCCCTGGAGTCGCCGTCCGGCGACGGCGTCGCCCCGGTCCCGCTCGCGCCGATCGTCACCCCCACCCAGCTGGTGGTGCGCGCCTCGGCGTGACGGCCGGGCTTCTCCGGCCGCCTCCGACGGCTCCGACGGCTCGCGACGACTCCGGACCGGCGGGCCGTCACGGTTTGCGCGGGGCCGTCCCGTTCGGGTGGGCGGCGGGTGAAACCGGTTGCGGGTGGCGTGGGTTGGGAACGACGGGCAACGGGAAGGTCACGGTCAGGCAGCGAACGTGAGGGAGCGGTGAAGGCCGCCCCAGAGGACGAGGAGGACTGCCATGGCCTACTCCGTGATTCTCGGAGTCGTGATAATCGCGCTCGTGGTGGCCGTCGTCATCGGCTCGTTCTGGAGCGCGGGCAGCCCGCTCGGGTCGCGCCGCCGCCAGGGACGGGGCGGCGGCGCGGGGTGAGAAGGGCCCTGCGGGCGGGGGCTCATGGGCCCGCGCCCGCAGGGGAGTTGTGGGAGCCGGGGTACGTCCGGCGTCCTGGCTCTCAGACCGTACGGCGGTGGCCACCCCCTCCGCCGCGCTTGCGCTCGTACATCTCCCGTCCGGCCGCCGAGCGCATCTTCCACTCGCGGCGCATCTCGGCGCGCAGCCGCTGGTCGGTGCGTGAGGCGATCCAGGCGTTCTCGCGCAGCAGTTTGCGGTAGCTGTCCAGGCGCCGGTGGGTGAGGCGGCCGTCGTCGAGGGCGGCCCGGACGGCGCAGCCCGGCTCGGTGTCGTGCGCGCAGTCCTGGAAGCGGCAGTCGGCGGCCATCTCCTCGATCTCGGCGAAGACTTGGCCGACGCCGTCCTGCGCGTCCCACAGCCCGACACCGCGCAGTCCGGGAGTGTCGACGACGGCCCCGCCGCCGGGCAGCACCCGCAGGTCGCGGGTGGTCGTGGTGTGCCGGCCCTTGCCGTCGGCGTCCCGGGTGGCCTGCACCTCCTGGACGTCGTGGCCGACCAGCGCGTTGGTCAGGGTGGACTTGCCCGCGCCGGACTGCCCGAGCAGGACGGAGGTGCCGTCGCCGATCACCGCGGTGAGCGCGTCGAGCCCCTCGCCGGTGGCGGAGCTGACGACCAGCACGTCGACGCCGGGCGCGGCGGCCTCGGCGTCGGCCCGCAGGAAGGAGGTGTCGGCGACGGTGTCGGCCTTGGTGAGCACCACGACCGGCCGGGAACCGCTCTCCCAGGCCAGCGACACGAAGCGCTCCAGCCGTCCGAGGTCGAGATCGGCGGCGAGCGAGACGCACACCACCGCGTAGTCGGTGTTCGCCGCGAGCACCTGCCCCTCGGAGCGTTTGGAGGAGGTGGAGCGGACGAAGGCGGTGCGCCGCGGCAGCAGCGCCCGGACGAACAGCGGGTCGCCCGCGGCGTCGACGGCGGCCCAGTCGCCCGTGCACACCACCTTCATCGGGTCGGGCGGCATCACCAGCGCGGTGTCCGCCCGCACCTGCCCGCCGGGGGTGACCAGGTCGCACTGGTCCCGGTCCACCCGCACCACCCGTCCGGGCAGCAGCCCCTGCGCGGCGTACGGGGCGAACTCCGCCTCCCACACGTCGTCCCAGCCGTAGGGCGTGAGGGCGTGGGAGGAGGCGTCACGAAAAGCGAAAGTCAACGGGAAACCCTTCACAAGGGTGGTCCCGGCGTCCGCGCGCCCAGCGCGCAGGAAGTAAGGTCAGCCGGAGACCACGGGAGTGCATGGCACGATCTGCTGAATTCGGGCAGCGCCCAGCGCAACGACAGCCATCGGTCCACACCTCCTCGCTCGCTCGAACGGCCGGTACGGAACCCGCGGCGGATCCCGTACGAACACGAGTGACGGTAGCGCCCCGCGCGGTCGCGCGCCACCGCATTGATTCCGGCACGCTCCCGGGCCGGGGTGTCACCGCGACGCCGGTCGGGCCCGTGCCGCCGCCGGAGGTGCCGGAGGAGGGGACGACCCGCCGAGGGGATTGACATGAACTCGATTAGTTAGGAAAGTTTCCTAACGCTCATTCTCCTCCACCCCACGGGAGTTGTGATGCACTTCCTGAGACGAACCCTCGCCACCGCGGTCGCCACCGCCTGTACGGCCCTGGGCCTCGCGGTCGCCGGCAGCAGCGACGCACGGGCTGCGACCGCGCCGGCCAACCCGTTCCCCACCCATGTCACCTACAAGGTCGGCGTCAGCCCGTCCGCGAGCCGGTCGGCCCGCGACGCCGCGGTCGAGAAGCAGTACGACGCGTGGAAGAGCACGTACCTGGTGCACGGCTGCGCGTCGAACGAGTACTACGTGTCCACGAAGGGCGACGGCGACGCGCCCCACAACGGGCCGGTGTCCGAGGGCCAGGGCTACGGCATGAACATCGTGCCGCTGATGGCCGGGTACGACCCCGACGCCAAGGCCGAGTTCGACGGCCTGTGGCAGCTCGTCAAGGACCACAAGGACCAGTACGGGCTGATGCAGTGGCAACTCGACGGCTCCACCTGCAAGTACGCCGACAGCGGCACCCCCGACGCCGCCACCGACGGCGACCTCGACATCGGCTACGGGCTCGTCCTCGCCGACCGGCAGTGGGGCGGCTACACCGCCGACGCCAAAGCCTGGCTGGCCGCCGTCTACGCCCACGACGTGACGTCCGACGGGCATCTGAAGTGCGAGGACGACGGCCCGTCCACCGACACCCGGCCGTCCGACATGATGCTGGACCACCTGCGCGCGTTCGCCGCGTACGACACCGCGCACGACTGGAACAAGGTCGTCACCCGCACCGAGGCGATCGTCACCGAGTTCACCGGCGCGTACTCCGCGGCCGACGGCCTGCTGTCGGACTTCGTGGTCAACGCCCAGACCACCAGCCCCAAGCCCGCCCCCGCCGACTACCAGGAGGACCAGCCCGACAACATCGTCGGCTACAACTCCATCCGCGTGCCCTGGCACATGGGCACCGACGCCCTGCTGTACGGCGCCACCACCGCCGCGACCTCCTACGCCGACGCGAAGAAGTGGTCGGCGTGCGCCAAGTCCGTCTCCGGCGGCAACCCGCAGAAGGTCTATCCGCATCTGAAGCTCAACTGCGCGGTGCAGTCGACCTCCGACCAGGCCGAGGAGGCCGGTGACTCGGTCGGACCGGCGGCCATGGCGGCCGGCGACCAGGCGTGGACCGACGCGATCTGGAACCAGCTGGCCGGCAACCCGTTCGGGGACGGGTACTTCGGCGAGACGATCAAGACCCTCGTCTATCTCGTCATGGCCGGCGACTACTGGAGCCCCGCCGCGGCCTCCGCGCCCGCCGACGACTTCTCGGTGAGCCTGTCCCCCGCCTCCGGCAGCGCGGCCCCCGGCGGTACGCAGAGCTCCACCGTCGGCACCCAGGTCACCTCCGGCGCCGCCCAGTCCCTCGCCCTCACGGCCACCGGCGCGCCCGCCGGTGTCACCGTCTCCTTCAGCCCGGCCACCGTCACCGCGGGCGGCACCGCCGCCATGACCGTCTCCGCCGGCTCCGGCGCGGCCGCGGGCACCTACCCCGTCACCGTCCACGCCACCGCCGCCTCCGGCAGCCACACCGCCGTCTACACCCTGACCGTCACCCCGGCCGGGGGCGGCTGCACGGCCGCCCAGCTCCTCGGCAACCCCGGCTTCGAGAACGGCGCCGCTCCCGCCCCCTGGACGCAGACCTCCACCCTGGGCTTCGCGCCGGTCAACGACGACACCGCCGACGAGCCCGCGCACAGCGGCAGTTGGGACGCCTGGACCAACGGCGACGAGTCACCGGACACCGACACCGTCGCCCAGCAGGTGACCATCCCGGCCGGCTGCGCCGCCACCCTCAGCTACTGGCTGCACGTCGACACGACCGAGAACACCACGACGGCCCGCCCCGACACCTTCACCGTCCAGCTCCTCGACCCGGCGGGCACCGTCCTGACCACGCTCGCCACCTACTCCAACCTCGACCACGCGAACGGCTACACCCAGCACACGGCCGACGTGTCCGCCTACGCCGGCCGCACGGTGACCCTGCGCTTCACCGGCACCGAGACCGACACAGACGGCGGCACGACGTCCTTCGTCCTCGACGACACCGCCCTCACCACCCGCTGACGCCCGCCGGGGGTTGCGCGTACCGGCCACCCCGCCGGCCCGCGCAGCCCCTGGCCCGGCGCCCGTCCTTACCCTGGAGCCATGTCCCACGTGAAGACCTCGTACGTCGGTCTGCCGTGCCGGGTCCCCTTCAATCCGCCGTCCGGCCGCGACCGCGCTCACCTTGCGGGACCTGCCGTGAGACCGCGGCGCGGCACACCGGGCGCGCACCGCCTCCGCAGGCCTCCGGCCGCCGCGCTGGCCCTCGTGGCCGGTGTCGTGCTGCTGGTCGGAGGGTGCGGGGACGCGGGGGCGGGGAGCGGTTGTCCCGTGGGGCGCGACACCGCTTCGGCCGGGCTCGCGACGAGTCACCGCAGTACGCAGGATCCGACCGCCGTGGCGTCCTACTGGACGGAGGAGCGGATGCGCAGCGCCCTCCCGGCCCCGATGCCGACGCACGACGAGGAGCACTGCGGGTCCTGACCCGGCGCCCCGGCCCGGCCGCGGCCGCAA
Organism: Streptomyces sp. NPDC004031; assembly: GCF_053604375.1. NCBI lineage: Bacteria > Bacillati > Actinomycetota > Actinomycetes > Kitasatosporales > Streptomycetaceae > Streptomyces > Streptomyces sp. NPDC004031. Next base: position 46,901 of record NZ_JBSGHL010000027.1, read on the forward strand.
CGGGCTTCCTGTGCACAGGCATTGACACCGCTTCGCGGCTCCGTGAAACTCCCCCGGGAGAGCGCTCTCCAAGCTTCCTACGAGGCCCAACCCCCCATGGAGATGCATATGAGCCTCCTGTCCCCCTTCCGGCGGGGCGTCCGGCGCAGACGACCTTTACTGACCGCGATGGTGGCAGCCGTGGTCGCCGTGGCCGGGGCGCTCACCGCCACGTCCGGCACCGCGCACGCCGCCCCCACACTGCTGTCGCAGGGCAAGACCGCGACGGCATCCTCCACCGAGAACGCCGGTACCCCGGCCTCCGCCGCCGTCGACGGCAACACCGGCACCCGCTGGTCGTCGGCGGCCAGTGACCCGCAGTGGCTCCAGGTCGACCTGGGCGCCACCGACACCCTCAGCTCCGTCTCGCTCAACTGGGAGACGGCGTACGCCACGGCGTTCAAGATCCAGGTCTCCGACAACGGCCAGACGTGGACCGACGCCTACTCCACCACGACCGCCACCGGCGGCCAGCAGTCGATCCCCGTAAACGCTTCCGGACGCTATGTGCGGATGTACGGGACGGCCCGCGCCACCGGATACGGCTACTCCCTGTGGGAGTTCCAGGTCTACGGCAGCACCGGCGGCGGCACCAACCCCGGCGCGTGCGGCACCGCCAACGCGGCGCAGGGCAAGACCGCGACGGCCTCCTCCATCGAGGGCGCGGGCACACCCGCGTCCGCGGCCGTCGACGGCGACCCCGGCACCCGCTGGTCCTCCGCGGCGAGCGACCCGCAGTGGCTCCAGGTGGACCTCGGCTCGTCGCAGACCGTCTGCCAGGTGGTGCTCAACTGGGAGGCGGCGTACGGCACCTCCTTCAAGATCCAGGTCTCGGACAACGCGCAGACCTGGACCGACGTCTACTCGACGACCACCGGACCGGGCGGCGTCCAGACCCTCGACGTCTCGGGCACCGGCCGCTACGTGCGGATGTACGGCACCGTGCGGGCCAACGGATACGGCTACTCCCTGTGGGAGTTCCAGGTCCACACCACCTCCGGCGGCGGCACCACCACACCGCCCCCCACCGACCCCGGCGGCGGTGACTTCTCCGGCACCGTGATCTCCGCCTTCAAGCAGGTCACGGCCTCCTCCTACGAGGGCGGCAACGCCCCGGCCGCCGCCCTCGACGGCCGGACGACCACCCGCTGGTCGAGCCTGGCCACCGACAACCAGTGGCTCCAGGTCGACCTGGGCGGCACCGGCACCATCAGCGGCCTCGTGCTCAACTGGGAGTCCGCCTACGGCACCGGCTACCGCATCGAGGTCTCCGACAACGGCACCTCGTGGACGCAAGCGTACGCGACCACGACCGGCAAGGGCGGCATCGAGAAGCTGCCCGTCACCGGCAAGGGCCGCTACGTGCGCTTCACCGGCACCGCCCGCGCCACCGGATACGGCTACTCCCTGTGGGAGTTCCAGGTCTACGGCACGGTCGACACCTCCACCGCGACCCCGCCGCTGCTGTCCGGCCCGACCAAGGCCCCGGCCACCACGGGTCAGTTCCAGCTCGCGGCGCCCGCGAACAAGGCGATGGTCACCACCACCCGCCGCCCCCAGCTGAGCTGGAACGCGGTCTCCGGCGCCGCCCACTACGAGGTGTGGCTCAACATCAGCCGCACCGACTACGACTGGACGGCGTCCGGCAACCTGCTGGACCTCTACACCAAGGTGGCCGAGCCCACCGGCACGACGTACACCCCGAGCTGGGACATCACCGACCGCTGGACGTACAAGTGGTTCGTGGTGGCCGTGACCGGCTCGGGAGCCAAGACCACGTCCGACATCCGGCAGTTCAGCGTCTACCTGCCGGACGTCGAGCAGGTCGCGGACGGCGTCAACGTCATCAACGGCGCCCGCGACCTCAACAAGGACGGGCAGATCGAGCCGTACGAGGACTGGCGGCAGCCGGTCGACGTACGGGTCAACGACCTTCTCAGCCGTATGACGCTGGAGGAGAAGGCCTACCAGATGTTCTACAACGTCCAGACCTACCCGATGTCCGGCTGGCACTTCGGGCCGGCGCAGCCGGGGGACCTGGACACCGTGCTGAAGTCCACGGCCGCGACCCGGCTCGGCATCCCGCCGGTCTCCGCCGGTGACACGACCGCGGGCTACCAGACCACCTACCCGCTGCAGAGCACCCTGTCGGCGGGCAAGGACTACCCGCTCGACTACAAGCTCGGCGACATGCAGCGCAAGGAGGAGCTGGAGGTCGGCGCGCGCGGCACCCTGTCGCCGCTCGCCGAGGTCGGCACCAAGGTGCTCTACCCGCGCATCCAGGAAGGCGGCGGCGAGAACGCCGACGTCGCGGCCGCGCAGCTCAAGGCGCTGGTCGCTGGTCTGCAGGGCGGTCCCGAGCTGAACCCGTCCTCGGTGCTGGCCACGGTCAAGCACTGGCCGGGCGAGGGCGCGGGCGGCGAGGCGGGCATCGTCTACGACGCCACCACGATCAAGTACCACATGATCCCGTTCCGGGCGGCGATGGAGGCCGGCGCGGTCAACATCATGCCGGGCTACGCGGGCAGCTCGTACCTCGACCCGGGCGGTCCGGGCGCGGGCGACAGCGCGAAGATCCTCACCTACCTGCGGCAGAACATGGGCTACACCGGTCTGATCACCACGGACTGGCTGCCGTCGGGCGCGTGGGTCAACGCGGCCAACGCCGGTTCCGACGTCATGGGCGGCGCCGACCCCGGCGCCGTGGGCTTCACCATGGCGTCCTTCGAGCAGAACGTGCCGCAGTCCCGGATCGACGACGCGGTCAAGCGGATCCTCACGCTCAAGTTCGAGCTGGGCGTCTTCGAGCACCCGTACGGCGACCCGGTCAACGGCCCGTACCGCTTCCACCAGCCCTCCTACACGCAGCTGGCCAACCAGGCCTCCCGCGAGTCCAACACCGTGCTGAAGAACAACGGTGTGCTGCCGCTCAAGCTCAACTCGGGCGACAACATCGTGGTGGCCGGCGACCGGGCGACCGACGGTGCGGCCTGCTGCATCTGGTCCAGCTACTTCCACCCGGACTACGGCTCCCTGGACCAGCTCGACGCCCTCAAGGCGAGAGCCGGGCAGGCCGGGGTGAACGTCTCCCAGGGCACGGCGACCAATCCGAAGGTCGCGGTGCTGTACGTCGGCGAGCCGTCGTACACCCACGCCACGGCCTGGCCGGACACCCAGCCGTACCTGCCGGCCGACCAGCTGGCGCTGATCCAGCAGTACAAGAACCAGGGGCTCAAGGTGGTCGTCGTGCTGACGCTGCCGCGGCCCATCGTGATCAGCGACTGGAACAACCTGGCCGACGCCATCGTGGTGACCTACCGCGGCGGCGAGGAGGTCGGGCCCGCGACGGCGAGCCTGCTCTTCGGCGACTACACCCCGCACGGCCACCTGCCCTGGCAGCTGCCGCGCAGCCTGGACCAGATCCTCAAGCCGGGCGGCGGCGACGTGCAGGCCGACGCGAACGAGGCGTGGGACCTGCCGTACGACCTCGGCGCGACCGCCGCCGAGCGGGCGGACATCCGGGCGAAGATCGACGCGGGCCAGACCGTGCCGCCGACGTACGGCAACCCGCTCTACCAGTACGGCGCCGGGCTGACGAGCTGGGCGACAGGCTGACCGAACGGTGCCCGGAGCCGGACGTGAACCGGCTCCGGGCCCCGGCCCGGTCCTGACCGCCGGCCGCGTCCCGGGTCGTCCCGTCCCGGTGGCGCGGCCGGTTCCGTACCGACCGCCGCGGTGCCCTCACCGCATGCGCGAGGCACAGTGAGCGGATCGTTTGGAATCTGCAATGCGGGCGGCCCCTTCCGCCTCGCACCTGCGGACTTATGATCGTCCCCGTGTCCGCACCCCGCGTGCGGCAGAGAGGACGACATCCTGTGACATCCCGTTCCGCACGACGCCGTACGCTGCCCCTCGCCGTGGGCGGCGCCGCGCTGCTGCTGGCGCTCACCGCCTGCTCCTCCTCCGACTCGTCCGACTCCTCCTCCGGTGCCTCGTCCGGCGCCTCGGGCTCGTCGGCTCCCTCGTCCTCGGCGAGCACGTCGCCGAAGGTCAGCGGTACGGTCACGGTCTTCGCGGCGGCCTCGCTCAAGGAGACCTTCACCGAGCTGGGCAAGGAGTTCGAGGCCGCCTACCCGGGAACGAAGGTGACCTTCAACTTCGGCGGCAGCGACACCCTCGCCGCCTCCATCACCGCCGGTGCCCCCGCCGACGTCTTCGCCGCCGCGAGCCCCACGACCATGAAGACGGTCACGGACGCGGGCGACGGCAAGGGCACGCCCTCCACCTTCGTGCGCAACCAGCTGGAGATCGCCACGCTGCCGGGCAACCCGCAGCACATCGCCACCCTCAAGGACCTCACCAAGTCCGGCCTCAAGGTCGCGCTGTGCGCCAAGACCGTGCCGTGCGGCTCGGCCGTGCAGAAGGCGCTCACCGCGAGCAGCCTGAAGCTCACCCCGGTGTCGTACGAGCAGGACGTGAAGTCCGCGCTCACGAAGGTGGAGCTGAAGGAGGTCGACGCCTCGGTGGTCTACCAGACCGACGTCAAGGCGGCGGGCGGCAAGGTGGACGGCGTGCGGTTCCCCGAGTCGGCGGGCGCGATCAACGACTACCCGATCGTGGAGCTCGCGCACGCCCCCAACACGGCGGGCGCGCAGGCCTTCATCGCGCTGGTGAAGTCCGCGGAGGGCCAGAAGGTCCTGACCGAGGCGGGCTTCCTGAACCCGTGAGCGTCTTCTCCGCCGGTGGCGGGGCCGGGCCCGAGCCCGGCCCCGGGACCGCCCTGCCGGGGGCGCCGGGGCTGCCGTACGGGGGCGGCCCCGGCACTCTGGAGGCCGCCCGGCGCAGGCGCTCCCGGGGCGGGCGCGCGCCCGTCGCGCTCGCGGTGCCCGCCGTGCTCGCGCTCGCGTTCCTGCTGCTGCCGCTCGTCGCGCTGCTGATCAGGGCGCCGTGGCGGAGCATGCCGGACCAGCTCACCAGCGCGGCCGTCTGGCAGGCGCTGCGGCTCTCGCTCCAGACGGCGACGCTGGCCACCGCCGTGTCCCTGGTCTTCGGCGTGCCCCTCGCCTGGCTGCTGGCCCGCACGTCCTTCCCCGGCGGCCGCCTGGTGCGCGCGCTGGTGACACTGCCGCTGGTGCTGCCGCCGGTCGTCGGCGGTGTGGCGCTGCTGCTGGCGCTCGGCCGCAACGGCGTGGTCGGCCGCTGGCTGGACACGTGGTTCGGGGTCACGCTGCCGTTCACCACGTCGGGCGTCGTCGTGGCGGAGGCCTTCGTCGCGATGCCCTTCCTCGTCATCACCGTCGAGGGCACGCTGCGCGCCGCGGACGTCCGCTACGAGGAGGCCGCGGCGACGCTCGGCGCCTCCCGGCTGACCGCCTTCCGCCGGGTGACGCTCCCGATGATCGCGCCGGGTGTCGCGGCGGGCGCGGTCCTGGCGTGGGCGCGGGCGCTCGGCGAGTTCGGGGCGACCATCACCTTCGCGGGCAGCTTCCCCGGCCGCACCCAGACCATGCCGCTGGCCGTCTACCTCGCCCTCCAGGACGACCCGGCAGCCGCGATCGCCCTGAGCCTGGTGCTCCTCGCGGTCTCCCTCGCGGTCCTGGCGGGCCTGCGGGAACGCTGGACGGGCGGTGCGCTGTGAAGGCCTGCGCGCGGCGACGGGAGACGACATGACGGCCACCACTCCCCCGGCCCTGCTGACCGGCGAGGGCCTCGACGCCCATCTGGTCCTCGCCCGCCCCGACTTCACCCTCGACGTCGAACTGGCGGTGCGCCCCGGCGAGGTGCTGGCGCTGCTCGGGCCCAACGGGGCGGGCAAGACCACCGCGCTGCGCGCCCTCGCAGGGCTCGCCCCGCTCACCGGAGGACGGCTGCGGCTCGACGGGAAGACGCTGGAGGAGCCCGCGCTGCGCCGCCGGGCCGCGCCCGAGGACCGCCCGGTCGGCGTGATCTTCCAGGACTACCTGCTCTTCCCGCACCTGACCGCGCTGGAGAACGTCGCCTTCGGCCCGCGCTGCCACGGCGTGCCACGAGCCGCCGCCCGCGCGCTGGCCGCCGAACTCCTCGGCCGGATGGGCCTCGCCGACCACGCCGGGAAGAAGCCGCGCCGGCTGTCCGGCGGCCAGGCCCAGCGGGTCGCGCTGGCCCGCGCGCTCGCGACGAACCCGCGGCTGCTGCTCCTGGACGAGCCGCTCGCCGCCCTGGACGCGGGCGCCCGGCTCGACGTACGGGCCGAACTGCGCCGCCGGCTCGCGGCGTTCGAGGCGGTCGCGGTGCTGGTCACGCACGACCCGGTGGACGCGATGGTGCTCGCCGACCGGGTGCTGGTGATCGAGGACGGGCGGCGCGTCCAGGAGGGCACCCCCGCGGAGGTCGCCCGCCGCCCCCGTACGGACTACGTGGCCCGCCTCGTCGGCCTCAACCTCTTCCGCGGCGACGCCTCGGCCCGCACGATCCGCCTCGCGCCGGGCCTCACCCTGCCCCTCGCCGCGGAACTGGAGGGCCCCGCCTTTGTGGCCTTCCCGCCGTCCGCGGTGACCCTCCATGCCACGAGGGCCGCCGCCGCGCAGGCCGGTGCGGCGGTGTGGCCCGCGACCGTCCGCACCCTCGAATCCCACGCCGACGCCGTCCGCGTCCACCTCACCACGGCTGAGGCCGCCCTCCCCCTGACCGCCGACCTCCCCGCCCACTCCCTCACCGCCCTCCCCCTGGAGCCCGACGCGCCGGTGTGGGCGGCGCTGCCGGAGGGGGAGGCGTACGCGTGAGGAAGCCGCTCAGTCCCGGCGGAAGGTGGGGGACGTGTTCCCCCAGAGGTCCGTACCGCTGAGGGGGTTGTGCGGCAGGCTCCCCTGGAAGATGCGCACCAGGAATTCGACGATGCCGCAGTCGAAGCGGGTCACCGCCGGCTCGTAGGGACCGTGCTGCCTGCGGAAAGTGACGACGCGCCACTCGTCGGGCTCACCGACGGTGCTCCAGAAGGCGTTGTCGCCATCGGGCGTGTAACCCCACAGGACCAGACCGCCCTGCACCAGATACTCCGGCTCGATGCCTTCCAGACCTTCTTGCTCAACAGCCGCGGTCGAAAGGACCCCAAAGGTCTCTCCGACCTCGGAGGCCCGGACCGGGGGCAGGATTCCGAAGTAATCCGAAATCAGCCCCGGTCCGTACGTCTCCATCAGCCAGAGAAAGTCCGCGGGCAACGCCGTTCCGTACCCGCGCACGATCTCGTCCGGGGCAGGGGGGACCCATTTCTGGGCGGGTGGCTCCAGCAGCCGCAGAAGCTCATCTCGTGTGGACATCACTTCTCTTTTCGCCCTGATGTTCGACTACTCGCCGATGGTGGCACACAGGTATGACACTCCGGTACGGACCGTGCTCCCGGCACCTGCGGCGATAACCCTTTGGCGGACGGCCGCCGCCCCTGCTAATCTCGCCGAGGCCGTGCAGGAGAACGAGGAGGTGGTACCCGTGAACGCAGAATCGACATGGGTGCTCCCCTCGTGGGCCACGGTCGGACGGTAGGTCGTCCGGGAGCGCCGTCACGCGTACTCCCGAAAGGCACGACCGTGCACTTCACTTCAGAGCGGCTTCTCGACGACGGGGTCGTCGAGCGCCAGTTCACCCTCGGCGAGATTCCCGGCACCCTCTGGACCACCGGGTCCGCACCCGCTCCGCTGATCCTGATGGCCCACAACAACGGCCTGCCGAGGACGGAGCCGCGCCTCGTGGGCCGCGCCCGGCTGACGGCCGCGTACGGCTACGCGGTGGCCAGTATCGACACCGCCGGATGCGGTGACCGGCCGCGGTCGGCCGCCGCCGAGCAGGCCCGCGCCGAACTGCGGCGGGCGATGCGGGCCGGCGAGCCGGTGGACGAGATCTTCGAGTCCCTCGTGGCACCGCTGGTCGCGAACGCCGTCCCGGAATGGCGGACCACCCTCGACGCGCTCCTCTCTCTCCCCGAGGCCAACGGCCGCGTCGGCTACTCGGGCTGGACGGCCCTGGGCATCGCCCTCGCGGTGGCCGATCCCCGGATCGAGGCCGCGGGGCTCTTCGCCGGGGGGTACGTCCCCCGCGCGCAGCGCGAGCAGGCCGGTCAGGTCACCGTCCCGCTCCTCCTCCTGCTCCAGTGGGACGACGAGGGCAACCCGCGTCAGCGTGCCCTCGACCTCTTCGACGCCTTCGGCAGCAAGGAGAAGACCCTGCACGCCAACCTGGGCGGCCACCTCGGCACCCCGGCCTTCGAACGGGAGGACGGCGACCGCTTCTTCGCCCGTCACCTGAAGTAGGACCGCGCCCTGCCGGGCCGGCGCGTCGTCGCCGGCCCGGCAGGGCGGCGCGGCCGGGACGCGGTCCTTGCCGGGGCAGCACGCGCAGGCTGCGGGGCCCGATGTCAGGAGCCGCCCGCCAGGCCGCGCCGGTACGTCAGCCCGGGTCCCCCGGAATACTCCCGCTCCCCGACCACCGCGAACCCCGACCGCGCCAGCACCGCCCGCGAGGCGGCGTTGTCGAGCGTGGTCCCCGCCCGCAGGGACTTCAGCCCGTACCGCCCGGCGGCCAGTCCGCAGACCTCCGCCACCCCCCACGTCGCCAGGCCCCGCCCGCTCGCCCGCTCCGCGATCCGGTAGCCCAACTCGGCCTCACCGTCGGCCACATCGACGAGGTTCACCCGCCCCAGCACCTCGCCGCCGTCCCCGACGACGACATGGAACCAGCACTCCCCGGCCTCCTGCTCCGCCAGCCGCGCCCGCAGCATCTCGCCGAAGTGTGCGAAGAAGTCGTCCCCCCGATCGGGGACGGAGGCGGCGAAGTACGCCCGGTTCTCCACCTCGAAGGCGAGCAGCGCGGCGGCGTGACGGAGGTGGAGCAGCTGAATCTGGGGCATGGCCAGCACTATAGGCACTGGGTCAGCCGCGCCGAGGGCGTCTCGCCCGCTGGAATCCCGGATGCGCCTGCGTCATCGCAGCGGTCGCCAACTCTCCATTGCCGACGATGAGTTGAGGTCAACGAGGCCGCGAGTACCGTCGCCGGGCATCACCGCGGGCGTGACGCCGGGGCCGCGCCAGGGCAGAATCCGGGACATGCGGACGATCGACCACATCGCCCACCTGCAGCGGGAGGGCGAACTGCTCGCGGACGCCGCCGCGGAGGCGGGCGAGAACGCACCCGTGCCGACCTGTCCCGGCTGGACGACCGGCGACCTGGTCCGGCACACCAGCACCTTCCACCGCTGGGCGGCGCGCATCGTGGCCGGGCGGCTGCCGGGGCCCGTGCCGGAGGATCCGATGCCCGCGGGGCCGGTGGGCGAGGCGCTGCTGCCGTGGTTCCTGGAGGGGCACGGCGCCCTGGTCCGTACGCTGCGGGCGGCCGGTGAGGACACCGCGTGCTGGGCCTTCCTGCCCGCGCAGTCACCGCGGGCGTTCTGGGCCCGGCGCCAGGCGCACGAGACGGCGGTGCACCGGGTGGACGCCGAGTCGGCGCGCGGCGGGGAACTCTCCCCGCTGGACCCGGAGTTCGCCGCGGACGGCATCGACGAGCTGCTGACCGGATTTCACGCCCGCGCGCGCAGCCGGGTACGCACCGGGCAGCCCCGTGTGCTGCGGGTACGGCCGACGGACGCCGCCGGGGCGTGGACGGTACGGCTCTCCGCCGACGAGCCGCCGCTCACCGAGCGGTCCGCGGGCGACGGCCCGGCCGACTGCGAGCTGACCGGCCCGGCGCAGGACCTCTACCTCATGCTGTGGAACCGGCTGCCGCCCGACGCCGCAACAGTCACCGGCGACACCGCCCTCGCCGCGCTGTGGCGGAGGACCTCGGCCATCACCTGACGCCGCCGCTCACGACGACCCCCGCGCCGCGGTGCCCCAGCGCTCCTCCGCCAACCGCCCAGTCCCCGTAGTCGCGCTGCCCGCCGGGGGTCTGGTGATGGCCCCGATGACCCGCAACCGGGCCGCGGCCGACGGCACCCCCGAACCGGTCATGGCAACCTACTACGCCCAGCGCGCCACCGCCGGGCTGATCATCGCCGAGGCCTCGACGCCGAGCGCCGTGGGCCGGACCTACCCCAACATCACCGCGATCCACAGCGCCGGGCACGTCGCCGGGTGGCGGCACGTCCGGCTACACGGACTACCCCACGCTGCACCCGACCCCCGAACCGGCCGCGGCCTGACCGGCGGTGGGGTGCGTCGCCACGCTGTCGACCGAGCCGGGTGGTGCCCCGCGGCTGCGGAGCACCACCCGGCGCGGGCTGACGGGGTCAGGCGGTGGGCAGGTGCCAGGTCTGGTTGGTGGCGGCGGTGCAGGTCCAGATCTGGAGGCGGGTGCCGTTCGCGGAACTCTTGCCCGTGGCGTCCAGGCACTTGCCGGACTGCGGGTTCACCAGGGAGCCGGACGCGCCGGGCTGCCAGACCTGCGAGCCGGTCCCGTTGCAGTCGTACAGCTGGACCTGCGTGCCGTTCGCCGTCCCGGCGGACACCACGTCCATGCACTTGCCCAGCGCGCGCAGCGTGCCGTCGGAACCGACCGTCCACTTCTGGGCGTTCGTGCCGTTGCAGTCGTAGAGCTGGACGGCCGCACCGTTGGTGCTGCTCGCGCCCGCGACGTCCACGCACTTGCCGCCCAGGCCCGTGATCGCGCCGGTGCCGCCGCCGGGGGGCGGGGTGACGGGGCCGGTGGCGCCGCCGAGCCAGCGCAGGCCCTGGAGGAGGAGCTGGTTCTGCTGGGGGCTCGCGAAGGTCGACGACAGGGTGGTGTTCGTCGCGTAGTCCATCGCGTTGTGGCCGAAGTTGTTGTAGATCATCTTGTAGTTGCGGTTGCTCCACACGATCGGGTAATAGCCGCTGTACCAGGTCTGGTTGGGGTCGGTCCCGATCGGGAAGGTGGACTGGTCCATCGACGCGAGGATGTCGATGGCCGGGTTCTGCCGCAGGTCGTTCTGCCAGCTGTACCACTCGCTCACCGACGAGGTGATCGTGGACGGCAGACCCGCGGTCGCCGCGTGGTTCGGGTCCTCGATGCGCAGCGTCTCGGACGTCGGGCCCCAGCTGTTGGAGCGGAAGGTGCCGGTACCGAGGAACGTCTCGTGGTACCAGGACCAGTCGCTGGGCGTCTGGTCGTTGTAGGCCGCGACATGGAAGCCCATCCAGCCGCCGCCGCCTTCCATGTACGTGCGGAAGGCGCTCTGCTGGGCCGCGGTGTGCGGGTAGTTGTCGAGGAACATGACGACCTGGTAGTTCGCCAGGTTCGCGGTGTTGAGCTGGTTCCAGTCGTTGGTGGCGGTGTAGGTGAAGCCGTTGGCGGCGGCCTGCTGCGGGAACCAGGTGTTCGCCTCGTGGACGAAGCTGATGTGCGCCGCGTCGTACGTGCCGTCGTAGAACGCGAGGATCTTGAACGGTGCTGCCGCGTGGGCGCGGTGGAACGGCGCCATCAGTGCGGCGAGCAGCAGGGCGACGAGTGCCAGCAGGCGTATCGCCGTACGGGGTCCGGCGGTGCGGGTGGGGACCATCGGTGGCCTTCCTGTGCGCGACGGTGGGGGGACGTGCGCCTGTAGGGGGATTCAAAGGTCTAGACGGTGTTCATGTCAATGACCTATGGTCCATACCACCGACGACATCCCCCCACCTTCCCTCGCGTTCGAGGAGCCCCCATGAGACGCGCCACGCAGCGAAGTAACCGGTTTCGTCAAGTCCCCGCTCTCATCGCCTTCGGAGCAGCAATCACAACGGTCGCCGCGTTGGTGACCGGTACCGGCGCCGCGACCGCCGCCACCCCGGCCGCGGCGAAGGCGGCCCCCGCCGCCGCCCGGCCGGCCGCCGCTGCCGCACCCGCGGTCGCGGCCGCGCCGACGTCGTTCGTTCATCCCGGAGTCATGGTCAGCCGGTCCCAACTGGACTTCGTGCGCGGCAAGGTGCAGGCGGGGGCCGCGCCCTGGACGGCCGCGTACAACCAGATGATCTCCAGCTCGTACGCCTCCCTCTCGCGTACGCCCAAGCCGCGCGCGAGCGTCGACTGCGGCCCGTACTCCAACCCCAACAACGGCTGTACGGACGAGCGCGAGGACGCCATCGCCGCGTACACCGACGCGCTCGCCTGGTACATCAGCGGCAACTCCGCCTACGCGCAGAAGGCCATCGCGCTGATGGACGCGTGGTCGGCGACCATCACGACGCACACCAACAGCAACGCCCCGCTGCAGACCGGCTGGGCCGGGTCGGTGTGGCCGCGCGCCGCGGAGATCGTCAAGTACACCTACACCGGCGGCTGGCCCAACGCCGGGCGCTTCGCGACGATGCTGCGCAATGTCTACCTGCCCGAGGTCATCAACGGCTCCAACAGCAACGGCAACTGGGAGCTGACGATGATGGAGGCCGCGGTCGGCATCTCCGTCTTCCTCGACGACGCCTCCTCCTACGACCGGGCGATCGCGCGCTACCTCAACCGCGTCCCGGCGTACGTCTACCTCAGTTCGGACGGCGCGCTGCCGAAGACCGTGCCGGGCAGCGGGCTCACCACGGCGTCGCAGATCATCGGCTACTGGCAGGGCCAGTCCACCTTCGTCGACGGCCTCACGCAGGAGACCTGCCGCGACTTCACGCACACCGGCTACGGCATCGCGTCCATCTCGGACGTCGCCGAGACCGCGTACATCCAGGGCCAGGACCTCTACCCGCAGGTCGGCCCGCGGCTCCAGCAGGCGCTCGGCTTCCAGGCGAAGTACGAGCTGGGCGCGACCCCGCCGTCCTGGCTGTGCGGCGGCAGCCTCAACCTGGGCCTCGGCCCGGTCACCGAGGTCGGCTTCAACGCGCTGCACAACCGTATGGGCATCGCGATGACCAACACCCAGACGCTCACCGAGTCGCGGCGCCCCGCGGGCACGAACAACCTCTTCGTGGCGTGGGAGACCCTGACGAACGCCGACAACCCCGACGTCGCCCCGGGCGGCGCCACCCCGCCCCCGCCCGCCACCTCCGGCGCCATCACGGGCCTCGGCGGCAAGTGCGTGGACGTCGCGGGCGCGAGCAGCACCAACGGTGCGGCCGTCCAGCTCTACGACTGCAACGGCACCGCCGCGCAGACCTGGACCGTCGCCTCGGACGGCAGCCTCCAGGCGCTGGGCAAGTGCATGGACGTGGTGTCCGCCGGGACGGCGAACGGCACGCAGGTCCAGCTCTACGACTGCAACGGGACCGGCTCGCAGGTCTGGCAGCCCGGCGCGTCCGGCTCCCTGGTGAACCCGCAGTCCGGCAAGTGCCTGGACGCCACGGGCAAGAGCTCCGCGAACGGCACCCGCCTCCAGATCTGGACCTGCACCGCCGCCACCAACCAGACCTGGACCCTCCCCACCGCCTGACCCCGGCACGGGGGAACCGAGACCGCGCCGCCGCGGAGCATGGGTGCGCATTCGCGGCGGCGCCTCCCCCGGCGGGTCCGTTTCGTTCAAGACGGGCCCGGACCCGCGGGCTAGCGTCGGGGGCATGAACGCACCTCGTGTGACACCTCGCCTGGACATGATCGGGATCGTCGCCTCCGACATGGCGGCCTCGCTGCGCTTCTACCGGCTGCTGGGCATCGACCTGCCCGCGGCCGCCGACGGGGAGCCGCACGTCGAGGTCACGCTCCCCGGCGGGCTGCGGCTCGCGTGGGACACCGTCGAGACCGTCAGGTCCTTCGACCCGACGTGGCAGCCCGCCCGCGGCAACCGCGTCGCGCTCGCCTTCGACTGCGGCACCCCCGCGGGCGTGGACGCGCTGTGGGACACCCTGACGGGCGCGGGCCACGAGGGGCACCTCAAGCCGTGGGACGCCTTCTGGGGCCAGCGCTACGCCGTCGTCCACGACCCGGACGGCAACCCGGTCGACCTCTTCGCCGCGGCCTGAACGACGCCCTTGTGCGGGCCCGCGCACCGCGCCAGGATCGGGCCGCATGAGCCGTCCCTACGACGACGAGCGGCTCGCCGCCGCCTACGACCGGGGCAACGGCATGCCGGAGCCCTCCCTGCGGGCCTGGGTGGAGCTGATCGCCTCCTTCGCGCCGCGCCCCGCGCCCGCGATCGTCGAGGTCGGCGCCGGGACGGGCGTCTTCTCCGCGGCGATGGCCCGCTGGATCGAGGGCTCCACCGTGCTGGCCGTGGACCCCTCGGAGGCGATGCTGGCGCAGGCGCGCCGGCACCGTACGCATCCCGCGGTGCGGTACGCGGCCGGGTCCGCGGAAGCCGTGCCCGCCCCGGCGGGGGCCTTCGACCTGGCCCTCCTCTCGCGGGTGATCCACCATCTCCCGGACCGGCCGCGGGCGGTGGCCGAGCTGACCCGGATCGTGCGGACCGGCGGGCGGGTCGTCGTCCGCACCACCTTCCGCGAACGCCTGGACTCGGTGGTGTACGACCACTGGCCGCTGCTGCGGAAGGCCGACGAGCAGCGTTTCCCGAGCGCGGCGGACGTCGTCGCGGACTTCACGGCGGGCGGATTCGCCCTGGTGGAGACGCTGTCCTTCGCGCAGCCGGTGGCGGCGGACCTGGGCGCCTACCACGACCGGCTGGTCACCCGGCCCCAGGCGAAGTTCGCCCGGCTGACGCCGGAGCAGTTCCGGGCCGGGCTCGCGTCCCTGGCGGCCGCGGCGCGCGGCGCCGGGGCGGGCCCGGTGGCCGAGCGCTACGACGTGGCCGTGTTCTCCCGCCCGTGACGGGGGCTCAGGACGCCGGGGCCCGCCACTCGTGGGCGAGCAGGCCGAGGACCACCTCGTCCACGAACGCGCCGAGGACCCAGGCGGCGGAGCGCAGGACGCCCTCGCGGACGAAGCCGTTGGCCTCGGCGGCGCGCAGCATCGCCGGGTTGTCGGCGAGGGTCTCGATCTGGAGGCGGTTGAGGCCGCGGACGACGAAGCCGTAGTGGCACAGCACCGCGACCGCGTCGGCGCCGTAGCCCTTGCCGCGGGCGGACGGCAGCAGGCTCAGGCCGAGGTGGGCGTAGCGGCTGTGGGTGTCGATGCCCCACAAGGTGGCGTGGCCGACGAGCGCGCCGCCGGACAGTTCCACCACGGAGAAGGGGACGTTCTTCGGGTCCAGGTCGTCGACCACGAACCGGGGGTCCTTCGTGCCGGGCGCGGCCGGGCGCCAGGCCTCGGCCTCGGAGCGCGAGGCCGTGGCCACGTCGTCGAAGAGCTCGGCCCGCAGGATAGGGATGTCCTCCTCGTGCCGGGCCCGCAGCCCGACCGTACGGCCTCGTAGCATGCCGCCTTCCTACCCGGCGGGGGCGGCGGGCGGCAACCCGGTCAGTTCGCCGAGCGGGACGCCCGCCAGCGCGCGGACCTCACGGGCCAGGTGGGGCTGGTCGGCGTAGCCGGTGTCGGCGGCGACGCGGGCGAAGGGGACGCCCGCGCGGGCGAGGGCCAGGGCGCGCTGGAGGCGCAGGACGCGGCCGAGGGTGCGCGGCCCGTAGCCGAAGGCGGCCTCGCAGCGGCGGCGCAGCTGGCGCTCCCCGAGGCCGCACACGGCGGCGACGTCCCGGA
The DNA here is from genome assembly GCF_053604375.1 of Streptomyces sp. NPDC004031. Taxonomy (NCBI): domain Bacteria; kingdom Bacillati; phylum Actinomycetota; class Actinomycetes; order Kitasatosporales; family Streptomycetaceae; genus Streptomyces; species Streptomyces sp. NPDC004031. Next base: position 62,438 of record NZ_JBSGHL010000027.1, read on the forward strand.
CGGACCGCCCGGCGGCGAGAGCGGCGGTCACCGCGGCGGGCAGCGGATCGGCGGGGCCGGCCTCGTGCGTCCGGGCGACAGCCCAGGCTTCGAGGGCGGCGACGGGGTCGGCGTCGGCGCGTGCGGCGAGCCGCCGGGCGCGGGCGGCGGGCCAGAGGTCGGCGAGCGGCACCCGGCGGTCGCGCACCTCGGCGGCGGGGGCGCCGAGCAGGGCGGGCGCGGTGCCGGGGGCGAAGCGCAGTCCGGCGAAGGCGCTGCCGGGGCGGGCGGTGGCGACGTGGGCGGCGGTGTCGGGCCCGGCGACGAGCAGTGTGCCGTCGTACCAGATCAGGTCCATGCAGCCGTCGGGCAGCACGCGGTAGGGCGCGTCCCCGCTGTCCGTGCGGCTCCACACGGTGACGCCGGGGACGGCTCCCGGCCGTTCACGGTATCCGCCCACCTCCCCATGATGCCGTGGACCGCCGACAGCGCGGCCTCAGCGCTGCCGGTGCTCGTCCCACCGCGTCTGCGGGGGCGGCGGCGGGAAGGGCGGCAGCGGGGGCGGCGCGGAGGGGCGGGGCGGCACGAGCGGGCGGGGGCGGCGCGGCGGGTCGAGCGGCTCGGGGCGCTCGGGGCGGGGGCGGCGGGCGCGCAGCCGGGAGCGGATGTCGGCGTGCGGGAGGACGTCCACCCAGCGCTCGGGGTATTCGGCGGGCGGGTCGGCGTCGTCGGCGTCGTCCTCCAGGCTGCCGGCGGCGGCGGCCTGCCGGGCGCGGCGGGCGGCGGCGCGGGCGACGACCTCGGCGGCGACGGCTTCCTTGCGGCGGTTGTTCTCCTCGCGGGCGGCGGCGGTGGCCAGCGACGGCCACACCCGGTCGACGGCGGCGTTGACGGCGGCGCCGACCAGGACGGCGAAGGCGCTCACGCCGATCCACAGCAGGACGGCGATGGGCGCGGCGAGGGAGCCGTAGATGGTGTGGCCCTCGACGGCGTGCCCGAGGTAGATCCGCAGGACGAAGCTGCCCAGCATCCACATGAGCAGGGCGACGAGCGCGCCGGGAACGTCCTCGTACCAGGGCGACCGGACGGGGACGGACACGTGGTAGAGGGTGGTGAGGAAGGCGACCGAGGCGAGCAGCACGGCGGGCCAGTAGAGGATGTGGACGGTGCCGGTGACGCCGGGGATCAGGTCGTCCACGGCGCCGGGGCCGACGACGACCAGCGGCAGCACGGCCGCGCCGAGCACGAGCGCGACGACGTACAGGACGAGCGACATCAGCCGGGTCTTGACGATGCCGCGGCGGCCCTCCAGGCCGTACATGATGGTGATGGTGTCGACGAAGACGTTGACCGCGCGGGAGCCGGACCACAGGGCGATGACGAAGCCGATGGAGATCAGATCCGGGCGGCGGCCGTGGAAGACGTCGTCGACGAGCGGTTTGACCAGGTCGTTGACGCCCTTGTCGGAGAGCACGGTCCCGGACGCGCTGAGGATGTTGTGGCGTATGTGGTCGATGGTGTCGAGACCGACGACGGTGTCGACGTAGCCGAGCGCGCCGACCAGGCCGAGCAGCAGCGGCGGCAGCGACAGCAGCACGAAGAACGCCGCCTCGGCGGCCAGGCCGGTGACGCGGTACTCCAGGCAGGAGTCGACCGTGTCCTTGAGCAGCAGCCAGCCCACCTTCCGCTTGGAGACGTTGCGGTAGAGCACCCGGGCCCGCCGCCAGCGGCTCGGACGCCGGTGGCTTCTTTCTTCTGCTGCTTGCACCCCCTTACGTTAGCTGGCATGACTGCCGTCACCCACACGGTCGCGAACCAGGCCCCGCCCCTGGTCGGCCATGACGTATACAGCACCGACACCGCGCTGACCGAGGCCGTCGCCCGCCATGCGGACCCGGCCGGGCTCGCGGAGGTCACCGAGGAACTCGTCCGGCTCGGCGAGGCCGCCGGTTCCGCCCAGGCGCAGCGCTGGGGCGAGGAGGCCAACACCTGCTCCCCCGTGCTGCGCACCCACGACCGCTACGGCCACCGCATCGACGAGGTCGACTTCCATCCGTCCTGGCACCGGCTGCTCGGGCACGCGATCACCGCGGGCCTGACCGACGCCTGGTCGCGGCCCGACGGGCACCTGCGGCGGGCGGCCGGGTTCCTGGTGTGGTCGCAGGTCGAGGCCGGGCACGGCTGCCCGGTGTCGATGACGCACGCCGCCGTGCCCGCGCTGCGCGCCGACCCGGAACTGGCCGCCGAGTGGGAGCCGCGGCTCGGCTCGCACTCCTACGACCCGCGGCTGGTGGCCCCCGGCGAGAAGCCCGGGGCGCTGTTCGGGATGGGCATGACCGAGAAGCAGGGCGGCTCGGACGTGCGCGCCAACACCACCCGGGCGGTGCCGCTCGCCGAACCCGGGACGTACGCGCTGACCGGGCACAAGTGGTTCTGCTCGGCCCCGATGTCGGACGGCTTCCTGGTGCTGGCCCAGGCGCCGGGCGGGCTGACGTGCTTCCTGCTGCCGCGCGTGCTGCCGGACGGGACGCGGAACGTCTTCGCGATCCAGCGGCTCAAGGACAAGCTGGGCAACCGCTCCAACGCCTCCGCCGAGGTCGAGTTCGACGGCACGTGGGCGCGCCGGGTCGGCGAGGAGGGCCGCGGGGTCGCCACGATCATCGAGATGGTCGCCGCGACCCGGCTGGACTGCGCGCTCGGCTCCGCGGCGCTCATGCGGCAGGCCGTCGCGCAGGCCGTGCACCACGCCACCCACCGGGAGGCCTTCGGCGGCCCGCTCGTCGACAAGCCGCTGATGCGCAACGTGCTCGCCGACATGGCGCTGGAGTCGGAGGCCGCGACGGCCGCCGTCATGCGGCTCGCGGCGTCCTACGACGCGGACACCGAGCAGGAGCGGCACCTGCGGCGGCTCGGGGTGGCGGTGACGAAGTTCTGGGTGACCAAGCGCTGCCCGGCGGTCGCGGCCGAGGCGCTGGAGTGCCTGGGCGGCAACGGCTATGTGGAGGAGTCCGGGATGCCGCGGATCTTCCGGGAGTCGCCGCTGAACTCGGTGTGGGAGGGCTCGGGCAACGTCCAGGCGCTGGACGTGCTGCGGGTGCTGGGGCGCGAGCCGCTCGCCGTCGAGGCGTTCCTGACCGAGGTGGGACGCGCGCGGGGCGCCGACCACCGGCTGGACGCGGCGGTCAAGGACCTGCTGTCGGACCTCGGCGACCTGGAGGGCGTGGAGGCGCGCGCCCGCCGGGTCGTGGAGCGGATGGCGCTGGTCCTCCAGGGCTCGCTGCTGGTGCGGTACGCGCCGTCCGCGGTGGCCGACGCCTTCTGCGCCTCCCGGCTGGGCGGCGAGTGGGGCTCGACCTTCGGCACCCTCCCGTCGGGCCTGGACCTGGCACCGGTCCTGGAGCGGGCGGCACCGGTCGCGGGCTGAGCGGCCCCGGCGGCTTCCGTACGGGCGGGGCTCGGTACGGGCCGGCGTCCGTACGGGCGGGGCTCGGTACGGGCCGGCGTCTGTACGGGCGGGGCTCGGTACGGGCCGGCGTCCGTACCGCGGGGCCGTCGCGGATCCGGCGGGCCCGGGGGGGGCAGGCGGGCCCCGGGCCCTACGGTGCCGTCACGGCCGCCGGTCCGCCGCGGTGGCTGCGGTGCGCGGTGGCCGGGCCGAGGACGCCGAGCAGGGCGAGCGCGTCCACGCCGGGCGAGCCGGGCTGCGGGGTGAAGACCAGCAGCCGCTGGTCCTGCGACGGCGTGAGCAGCACCTCGTAGTCGAAGACGATCAGCCCGACCTCGGGGTGCAGCACCCGCATGCTGCTGCGCTGCTTCACCGCGACCTCGTGCGCCTCCCACAGCTCGCAGAACTCGTCGCTCGCCGCGCGCAGCCGGGCGACCAGCGCCGCCGCAACGGGGTCGTTCCCCCGGCGGGCGACGGCGGCCCGCAGGTCGGCGACCATCTCGCGGCTGCGCTCGGTGTGCTCCTCGACCGGGTATGCCTCGCGCAGCACCGGGTCGGTGAACCAGCGCCAGGGCACGTTGCGGTCCGCCTCGGCCACCGTGCACACGCAGCCGAACAGCGCCTCGGCGAGCGCGTTCATCGCCAGCAGGTCGCCGAGGTCGCCGATGAGCTGCGCGGGGGTCTGCGTCATGTGGTCCAGCAGGTAGCGCAGGCTGGGGCGGACGTGCAGGCCCGCGCCCGGCGGCAGCGGCGGGGGGTGGCCCGCGAGCAGGTACAGGTGGTCGCGCTCGTCGGTGGTCAGGCGCAGCGCGCGGGCCAGCGCGGCGAGGATCTGCGTCGAGGGCTGCGGGCCGCGGGCCTGTTCGAGCCGCATCACGTAGTCCGCGGACATGCCCGCGAGGTGGGCGACCTCCTCGCGGCGCAGCCCGGGGGTGCGGCGGTGCCGCCCGACCGGCAGATCGGCCTCCTCGGGCCGCAGCCGGTTGCGCGACCGGCGCAGGAAGTCGGCGAGTTGCTCGCGGTCCATCTGCATGTACCCATCATGCAGCGCCGGGCGGCGGGTGCGGCCGGGGGTGCCTAGGACGGCCCGTCCTAGGCGAAGCGCTCCGATTTTCACCGCCGGGCGGCGGCGGCAAGGTGGGGGCATGACACAGACACAGATCAAGAACCTCCAGGACACGCTGCGCAGCCGCCCCGCCCTGGACCCGGACATGCCGGTGGCCGACCAGCGGGCCTTCTTCGAGGAGATCACCTCCACGGCGGTGCTCCCGGAAGGCACCGTCACCACCGAGGGCCGGCTCGGCGGGGTGCCGGTCGTGCACACCGCGCACCCGCAGGCCGAGGGCGGCCCGGACGCGCCGGTCGTGCTCTACCTGCACGGCGGCGGGTTCGTCGTCGGCTCGGCCCGCTCGGGCACCTCTCTCACCGCGGGGCTGGCCTCCCGGGCGCGCGGCCGCGGTGTCTCGGTGGGCTACCGGCTGGCGCCCGAGCACCCCTTCCCCGCCGCGGTGGAGGACACCCTCGCCGTCTACCGCGCGCTGCTGGACGACGGTACGGCGCCCTCCCGGATCGCCTTCGCGGGCGACTCGGCGGGCGGCGGGCTCGCGCTCCAGGCGCTGGTCGCCGCCCGCGACGCCGGGCTGCCGCTGCCCGCGGCCGCCGTGGTCCTGTCCCCCTGGTACGACCTGACGATGTCCGGGGCGTCGATCACCGCGCGGGCCGCCGACGACCCGATCCTGACCGCGCACATGCTGGGCCGGTACGCCGCCGCCTACCGGGGCCCGGCGACCGGCGCCCTGCCGGTGCTGGACGACCTGCGGGGGCTGCCGCCACTGCTGGTGCAGGCGGGCTCGCACGAGATCGTGCTGGACGACGCGGTGGCGCTGGCCTCCCGCGCGGCCGCCGACGACGTGCCGGTCGAGCTGGAGATCACCGCCGGGGCCACGCACGTCTTCCAGCGGTTCGCCGGTTCGGGGCTGCTCGACGAGGCCGACGCGGCGCTGGACTCCGCGGGCGCCTTCCTGCGCCGCGCCCTGACCCCGGTCCTGGCCGCGGCGGTGTGAGCGGGGCGTCGTATACGAAGGGGGTACGCGGTGGGCGCCGGACAAGGCCGCGCGGGGCGCCCTGCGGACCGGAAGAGGCGGTCCCCGGCCGGGGGTGGCGCCGCGCCGACTCGGCACCACCCCCGAAGGTGACGCGGCGTCACTGTCCGTCGGTAAGCGCTCTCGGCGCAACCGTTGCACACCGTTGCACCAAAGCCCGGCGGCCCGGGGCCGTACCGGGCACCATGGGCAGCGGGAGCTGCGGGGGCACCGGGACGGAGGCGGCGTGGCAGACCGGCCGATCGGCTACGGGCGGCTCGACGGGTCGGACCTGACGAGGTCGCCGCACCTGCTCGCCTCGGTGCGGGCGGCCACGCTCGCCGGGGACATCCCGCCGCAGGCGCCGCGCGCGGTCATCGGGGCGTCCTGGGCGCGGACGCTGGACCACGGGGTCGATCCGGACGTGGGGCGGCACAGCGGGCTGCTGGCCGCCGAGGAGATCGAGCACCGGCGGCACGGCAGCCCGCTCGGCGAGGTGCTGCCGGTGCTGGCCGACGGCCTGGTCTCGGTCGCGGACGCGGCCTGGCACATCATGGTCGTCACCGACGCGGAGGGCCGGGTGCTGTGGCGCGACGGCAGCGTCGCGGTGCGCCGCAGCGCCGACCGGCTGGGCTTCGCCGAGGGCGCCTCCTGGTCGGAGGAGGTCGTCGGCACCAACGCGATCGGCACCGCGCTCGTCACCCGCAGGCCGCTCCAGGTGCATTCCGCCGAGCACTTCGTGCGCACCCACCACGGGTGGACGTGCGCCGCGGCGCCCCTGCACGACCCGCGCGACGGGCGGCTGCTGGGCGTGGTGGACGTGAGCGGGCCCGCCTCGACCGTGCACCCGGCGACGCTGTCGCTGGTGTCGGCGGTCGCCCGGGTCGCCGAGGGCGAGCTGCGCAGGCGGCACTGGGCGGCGGTGGAACGGCTGCGGTCGGTCGCGGCGCCGCTGCTCGCGGGGATCGGCGGCCGCGCGCTGGTGGTGGACCGCAACGGCTGGACGGCGGCCGCGACCGGGATCGCCCCGGCCGAGCGCATCGCGCTGCCCGCCGCGGTGACCGCGGGGCAGGTGTGGCTGCCGGCGCTGGGGATGTGCGGGATCGAACCGCTGCCGGGCGGCTGGCTGGTGCGCGTCGGCGACGGCGAGCCGTCCGCCGCGGCCGGCCGGGTGGTGGTGGACGTGAGCGGCCCGGCGTGCTGGACGGTGACCATGGCCGGTCCGGCGGGCCGCTGGGCGCTGCCGCTCACGCCCCGGCATGCGGAGCTGCTGTACGTCCTGGCGGTGCACCGGGCGGGCCGGACGGCGGCGGAGCTGGCGGGCGACCTGTTCGGCGACCCGACCCGTACGGTGACGGTGCGGGCCGAGATGTCGCGGTTGCGGCGCACGCTCGCGGGGGTGCTGGCGCACCGCCCGTACCGCTTCGCCGAGGGGGTGGAGGTCGAACTGGTGCGCCCGCGCCGGGCGGCCGACCTGCTGCCGCAGTCGGTGGCGCCCGCGGTGCTGGCCGGGCGCGCCCCGCGCGGCTGAGCCGCGGTCGCGCCCGGCGCCGCCGCGCACCCCGTCCGACGGCGGCTGTCCGCCTCCCACCTGCTCCTCCGTGTCCGCGGCGGGAACGTGACGTGCGCCATAGTTTGCCACATAGTGAGATGCGGACGTCCACATGATGGATAACGGTGGACTCTCCCGAGACGTGCATGCCACGCTTCCGTCATGTCTCGCACTGGAATCGCCTTGGTGGGTCGGCCGCACGTCGACTTCTGCCGCGTTTCCAGCGCCATCTGTCCGGCGGGCTGACCGCACAGCTGCACTGCTCCGCCATCCCCGCCGTCGTGGATGCACGGGAGTTCCCCTGTGTCCGCGGCCGTCGTACCACCGCTCTGCGTTTCCCCAGGCCACAGGGTACTTCCGCGCCGTCAACGACCGTATTCGAGCCTGCCAGAAGGACGCATCGCCATGGCATCCAGCCCCGCCGACACCCCGCAGCCGTCTGCCGGGACGCCCAGGACACCCGCCGCGGCCCGCCGTAAGTCGACGCGGCACCGCGGCGAAGGCCAGTGGGCCAAGGGCCACTTCACTCCGCTCAACGGCAACGAGCAGACGAAGAAGGACGACGACGGTCTCAACGTGCGGACACGCATTGAGACGATCTACGCCAAGGCGGGTTTCGACGCGATCGACGGTGCCGACCTGCGCGGACGCATGCGCTGGTACGGCCTGTACACGCAGCGCCGCCCCGGGATCGACGGCGGGCGCACCGCGATCCTGGAGCCCGAGGAGCTGGACGACCGCTACTTCATGATGCGGGTCCGCATCGACGGCGGCCGGCTGACGGTGGCGCAGCTGCGCGTCGTCGGCGAGATCTCGCAGGAGTTCGCCCGCGGCACCGCCGACATCACCGACCGGCAGAACGTGCAGTACCACTGGATCCGCATCGAGGACGTGCCGGAGATCTGGCGCCGGCTGGAAGCGGTGGGCCTGTCCACGACCGAGGCGTGCGGCGACACCCCGCGCACCATCCTGGGCTCCCCGGTCGCGGGCATCGCCGAGGACGAGATCATCGACGGCACCCCGGCGATCGACGCGATCAAGTCCCGTTACATCGGCAGCAAGGAGTTCTCCAACCTGCCGCGCAAGTTCAAGACCGCGATCTCCGGCTCGCCGCAGCTCGACGTGGTGCACGAGATCAACGACGTGTCGTTCGTCGGTGTCGAGCACCCCGAGCACGGTCCGGGCTTCGACCTGTGGGTCGGCGGCGCGCTGTCCACCAACCCGCGGCTGGGCGAGCGGCTCGGCGCGTGGGTGCCGCTGGACGAGGTGCCCGACGTGTGGGCGGGCGTCGTCGGCATCTTCCGCGACTACGGCTACCGCCGGCTGCGCTCGCGCGCCCGGCTGAAGTTCCTGCTGGCCGACTGGGGTCCGGAGAAGTTCCGCCAGGTGCTGGAGGACGAGTACCTGGGGCGCCCGCTGCTCGACGGCCCGGCGCCGGAGCTGCCGAAGCAGGTGTGGCGCGACCACATCGGGGTGCACCGGCAGAAGGACGGCCGCTTCTACGTGGGCTTCGCCCCGCGCGTCGGCCGCGTGGACGGCGCCACGCTCACCAAGATCGCCGAACTGGCCCAGGGCCACGGCTCGGACCGGGTGCGCACCACGACCGACCAGAAGATGATCGTCCTGGACGTCGCCGAGGACCAGGTCGACTCGCTCGTCGCGGGCCTGGAGTCGCTGGACCTCCAGGTGCGCCCGTCGCCCTTCCGGCGCGGCACCCTGGCGTGCACCGGCATCGAGTTCTGCAAGCTGGCCATCGTCGAGACCAAGGCGCGCGGCGCCTCGCTCATCGACGAACTGGAGCGCCGCCTGCCGGACTTCGACGAGCCGGTCAACATCAACATCAACGGCTGCCCCAACTCCTGCGCCCGCATCCAGACCGCCGACATCGGTCTGAAGGGCCAGCTGGTCACCGGCCCCGACGGCGAGCAGACCGAGGGCTTCCAGGTCCACCTGGGCGGCAGCCTCGGCCTGACCGCGGGCTTCGGCCGCAAGGTGCGCGGCCTGAAGGTCACCTCGGCCGAACTGCCGGACTACGTCGAGCGGGTGCTCACACGCTTCCAGGCCGAGCGCACCGACGGCGAGCGGTTCGCCCAGTGGGCGGCGCGCGCCTCCGAGGAGGCGCTGTCGTGAGCGAGCGTGCCGCCCCCTTCTACTGCCCCTACTGCGGCGACGAGGACCTGCGCCCCTCCGAGGAGGGCGGGCACGGCGCCTGGGAATGCCGGGCGTGCTCCCGCGCCTTCAAGCTGTCGTTCCTCGGGCTGCTGGCCAGGAGGCCGGCCGCCGATTCCCCGCAGGGAGGCGCTTCGTGACCACCGCTTCTTCGTACACCGCCGACCAGTTGCAGGAACTCGCCGAGCAGGCCGGCCGCGACCTGGAGGACGCGTCCGCGCTCGACGTGCTGCGCTGGGCCGCCGACACCTTCGGCCCGCGCCTGTGCGTGACGTCGTCGATGGAGGACGCCGTCGTGGCGCACCTCGCCTCGCGCGCGCTGCCCGGTATCGACGTGGTCTTCCTCGACACCGGCTACCACTTCGAGGAGACCATCGGGACGCGTGACGCGGTCGCGGCGGTCATGGACGTCCACGTCATCACCGTCACGCCCGAGCAGACCGTCGCCGAGCAGGACGCGCAGTACGGCCCCCGGCTGCACGACCGCGACCCCGACCGGTGCTGCGCGCTGCGCAAGATCGCCCCGCTGGAGCGCTCGCTGGCCGGCTACGACGCGTGGGCGACGGGCCTGCGCCGGGACGAGTCGCCGACCCGGGCGAACACCCCGGTCGTCGGCTGGGACGCCAAGCGGCAGAAGGTCAAGATCGCCCCGATCGCCCGCTGGACGCAGGACGACGTGGAGGCCTACGTGGCCGAGCACGGGGTGCTCACCAACCCGCTGCTGACGGACGGCTACGCCTCCGTCGGCTGCGCGCCCTGCACCCGGCGGGTGCTGGAGGGCGAGGACGTACGGGCCGGGCGCTGGGCGGCGTTCGGCAAGACCGAGTGCGGGATACACCAGTGACGGCGGCTCAGCCGCAGGAGGCTTCGATGACAGCGGGCGCCACCGTCTGGCTCACCGGCCTGCCGAGCGCCGGCAAGACCACGATCGCCCGCGCGCTCGCCGACCGGCTGCGCGCGGACGGCCACCGGGTCGAGGTGCTGGACGGCGACGAGATCCGCGAGTTCCTGTCCGCGGGTCTGGGCTTCAGCCGCGAGGACCGGCACACCAACGTGCAGCGGATCGGCTTCGTGGCCGAACTGCTCGCCGCGCACGGGGTGCTGGTGCTGGTGCCGGTCATCGCGCCGTACGCCGACAGCCGCGAGGCGGTCCGCAAGCGCCACCAGGCGCGCGGCACCGGCTATGTGGAGGTGCACGTGGCCACGCCGGTCGACGTGTGCTCGGTGCGGGACGTGAAGGGCCTCTACGCGCGGCAGGCCGCGGGCGAACTGACCGGACTGACCGGGGTGGACGACCCCTACGAGGTGCCGGAGACCCCCGACCTGCGGATCGAGACCCAGGGCAGCACCGTCGAGGAGTCCGCCGCAGCGGTGCACGCGCTGCTCGCCGAGAGGGGCCTGACGACATGAGCACCATCGCGACGCACACCGAGCAGCGGGACAGCCCGTACGCGCTGACCCACCTGGACGCGCTGGAGTCCGAGGCGGTCCACATCATCCGCGAGGTGGCGGGCGAGTTCGAGCGGCCGGTGATCCTCTTCTCCGGCGGCAAGGACTCGATCGTCATGCTGCACCTGGCGCTGAAGGCGTTCACGCCCGCGCCGGTGCCGTTCTCGCTGCTGCACGTCGACACCGGGCACAACTTCCCCGAGGTGCTGGACCTGCGCGACCGCACGGTCGCCGAGCACGGCCTTCGGCTGTACGTGGCCAAGGTGCAGGACTACATCGACGACGGGCGGCTGCGCGAGCGCCCCGACGGGCTGCGCAACCCGCTGCAGACCGTGCCGCTGACCGAGGCCATCGCCGGCCACCGCTTCGACGCGGTCTTCGGCGGCGGGCGGCGCGACGAGGAGAAGGCCCGCGCCAAGGAGCGGGTGTTCTCGCTGCGCGACGAGTTCTCCCAGTGGGACCCGCGCCGCCAGCGCCCCGAGCTGTGGCAGCTCTACAACGGCCGGCACGCGCCGGGCGAGCACGTCCGCGTCTTCCCGCTGTCCAACTGGACCGAGCTGGACGTGTGGCAGTACATCGCGCGCGAGAAGATCGAGCTGCCCTCGATCTACTTCGCGCACGAGCGCGAGGTCTTCCGGCGCAGCGGCATGTGGCTGACCGCCGGCGAGTGGGGCGGCCCGAAGGCCGCCGAGCCGGTCGAGACCCGGCAGGTCCGCTACCGCACGGTCGGCGACATGTCCTGCACCGGCGCGGTCGACTCGACCGCGACCACGCTGGACGCGGTGATCACCGAGATCGCCGCCTCCCGGCTGACCGAACGGGGGGCCACCCGCGCCGACGACAAGATGTCGGAGGCGGCGATGGAGGACCGCAAGCGCGAGGGGTACTTCTAGACATGAGCGTCTCCACCAGCCCGCTGACGGCCGAGGAGCTGTCGGCCACCACGCTGCTGCGGTTCGCCACCGCCGGTTCCGTCGACGACGGCAAGTCCACCCTGGTCGGGCGGCTGCTGCACGACTCCAAGTCGGTGCTCAGCGACCAGCTCGAAGCCGTCGAGCGGGCCTCGCAGGTCCGCGGCCAGGAGGCCCCCGACCTGGCGCTGCTCACCGACGGCCTGCGGGCCGAGCGCGAGCAGGGCATCACCATCGACGTGGCCTACCGCTACTTCGCCACCGCGCGCCGCCGGTTCATCCTGGCCGACACGCCGGGCCATGTGCAGTACACCCGCAACATGGTCACCGGTGCCTCGACCGCGGAGCTGGCGGTGGTGCTCGTCGACGCCCGCAACGGCGTGGTGGAGCAGACCCGCAGGCACGCCGCCGTGGCCGCGCTGCTGCGGGTGCCGCACGTGGTGCTCGCGGTCAACAAGATGGACCTGGTGGACTTCGCGGAGCCGGTGTTCGCCGCCATCGCCGAGGAGTTCACGTCGTACGCCGCCTCCCTCGGGGTGCCGGAGATCACCGCGATCCCGATCTCCGCGCTGGCCGGCGACAACGTCGTGGAGCCGTCCGCGAACATGGACTGGTACGGCGGCCCGACGGTGCTGGAGCACCTGGAGACCGTCCCCGTCAGCCACGACCTGACGGACTGCCCGGCGCGTTTCCCGGTGCAGTACGTGATCCGGCCGCAGTCCGCCGAGCACCCGGACTACCGCGGCTACGCGGGCCAGATCGCCTCCGGCATGCTGCGCGTCGGCGACCCGGTGACGGTGCTGCCCTCGGGGCGTACGACGACGGTCTCCGGCATCGACGCGCTGGGCGTGAGCGTGGACACCGCGTGGGCGCCGCAGTCGGTGACCGTACGGCTCACCGACGACATCGACGTCTCGCGCGGCGACATGATCGCGCCCACCGCGTCCGCGCCCGCCGTCACGCAGGACGTCCGGGCGACGGTGTGCCATCTGCACGAGCGCCCGCTGCGGATCGGCGAGCGGGTGCTGCTCAAGCACGGGACGCGCACGGTCAAGGCGATCGTCAAGGCCATCCCCTACCGGATCGACCTGTCGCACGGCCTGGCCCACGACAACGACCCGGCGGCGCTGGAGGTCAACGACATCGGCGCGGTGCGGCTGCGCACCGCCGAGCCGCTGCCGATCGACGCCTACGCGGAGGCCCGGCTCACCGGCGCCTTCCTGCTGATCGACCCCGCGGACGGGACCACGCTGACCGCCGGCATGGCGGGCGAGGCGTTCGCGGAGCCCCCGGCGGCCCAGGCGGCCGCGGACGACGAGGGCTGGGACTTCTGACCATGGCTCAGGAAGCCTTTTCGGGATTCGCGAAGGAGGGCGGGCGCGTCGGCAGCGGCTCGCTCGGCTCGGGTACGGGCGGGGTCGCGCGATGTGCGGGCTGACCCGCACGACGGCGGTCCACGGCATGACCGTGGCCGCCGGCGCACGCCCCATGCGCGCTCCGCGCGCCCCGATGCACCGCTTTCGAAGACCTGACGAACTTCCGGCCGCGCCCTAGCGCGCGACACGCCGGGCCTGACGAGAGGACACACCCGTGTCTGCGCACCTCCGACCCGCGTCCCGCCCCACCGCCCGCCGCCACAGACTCATCGCCGTGGCCGCCGCCCTCCCGCTGTTCCTCGGCTCGCTGGCCGCCTGCGGCTACGGCTCCGACGACAAGTCGGACAACGACAGCTCCTCCTCGCCGGCCGCCGCGGCGTCCGGCAGCAGCACCCCCGCCGCCAAGCTCTCCGCCGACCAGGTGAAGATCGGCTACTTCCCGAACCTGACGCACGCCACCGCGCTGGTCGGGCTGAAGGAGGGCTTCTTCCAGCAGGAGCTGGGCGACACCAAGATCAAGGAAGCCACCTTCAACGCGGGTCCCGCCGAGATCGAGGCGCTCAACGCCGGGTCCATCGACATCGGCTGGATCGGCCCCTCCCCGTCGATCAACGGCTACACCAAGTCCGACGGCAAGAACCTGAAGATCATCTCCGGGTCGGCGTCCGGCGGCGTCAAGCTCGTGGTCAACCCCCAGAAGATCAAGACGCTCGCGGACGTCAAGGGCAAGAAGATCGCCACCCCGCAGCTCGGCAACACCCAGGACGTGGCGCTGCTGAACTGGATATCCACCCAGGGCTGGAAGGTCGACGCGCAGTCCGGCAAGGGCGACGTGTCGGTGGTGCGCACCGACAACAAGATCACCCCGGACGCGTACAAGAACGGCTCCATCGACGGTGCGTGGGTGCCGGAACCCACCGCGTCGAAGCTCGTGAGCGAGGGCGCCAAGGTGCTGCTCGACGAGAGCACGCTGTGGCCGAACAAGCTGTTCGTGATCACCAACGTGATCGTGTCGCAGAAGTTCCTGACCGCGCACCCGGACGTGGTGGAGGCGGTGCTGCGCGGCTCGGTGAAGACCAACGCCTGGATCAAGGCCAACTCCGACAAGGCCAAGGCGGACGCCAACGCCGAGCTGGAGCGGCTGACGCAGAAGGCGCTGCCGGCGGACATCCTCGACCCGGCGTGGGCCTCGCTGCAGGTGACCGACGACCCGCTGGCCTCGACCGCCAAGAGCGAGGCCGACCACGCGGTGGCCGCGGGCCTGCTGGACAAGCCGAAGCTGGACGGCATCTACGACCTGACGCTGCTCAACAAGGTGCTCAAGGCCGCGGGACAGCCCGCCGTGAGCGCCGCCGGCCTCGGCAGCGAGTGACGGGCCGCGGGTCCGCGTGACAACCGAACCGAGAATCCCAGGAGGTGACATGGCCGACACCCTCACCAGTGCCGGGGAGCAGGCCGTGGAGAGCGCCGCGCACGCGGCCCGGCTCGACCACGTCTCGAAGGCCTTCGGCGGGCCCGGCGGCCGGCAGCTCGTGCTGGACGACATCACGCTCGATGTCGCCCCCGGCGAGTTCGTCTGCCTCCTGGGCGCCTCGGGCTGCGGCAAGTCGACGCTGCTGAACCTGGTCGCCGGACTCGACAAGCCGTCCGCCGGGAGCATCACGACTCCCGGCGGCCGGCCGGCCCTGATGTTCCAGGAGCACGCGCTCTTCCCGTGGCTGACGGCGGGCAAGAACATCGAGCTGGCGCTGCGGCTGCGCGGTCTGCCGCGCGAGGAGCGGCGCCCGGAGGCCGAGCGGCTGCTGTCGCTGGTACGGCTCGGCGGCGCGTACGGCAAGCGGGTGCACGAGCTGTCCGGCGGCATGCGGCAGCGCGTGGCGCTGGCCCGCGCGCTCGCCCAGGACAGCCGACTGCTGCTGATGGACGAGCCGTTCGCGGCGCTGGACGCCATCACGCGGGACGTGCTGCACGACGAGCTGACCCGGATCTGGTCCGAGACCGGTCTGTCGGTGCTGTTCGTGACGCACAACGTGCGCGAGGCGGTGCGGCTGGCCGAGCGGGTCGTGCTGCTGTCCTCCCGGCCGGGCCGGATCAACCGCGAGTGGCGGATCGGCATCCCGCAGCCGCGGCGGATCGAGGACGCGGCCGTGGCGGACCTGTCCGTCGAGATCACCGAGGAACTGCGTGGGGAGATCCGCCGCCATGGCCAGCACTGAGACAGAGCCGACCCCCGGTCCGGGCCCGCAGGACACCGCGGGCCCGCTCGACAAGGCGCCGCACAAGGTCCGGGAGCGGTCCGGCGAGAGCGACCTGTCGGGCCTGGAGGCGGGCCTGGACGCGCTGGACGCGGTCGTCGTCGAGCGCGCGACCCTGCGCCAGGTGCTGGTCAAGAAGGCGCTGCCGCCGGTCCTGGCGGTCGTGCTGGTCCTGGTGGTGTGGCAGCTCGCGGTGTGGGGGCACGTCGCCGACCAGACGAAGCTGCCGAGTCCCTCCGCGGTCGCCGACGAGCTGAAGGCGCGGTGGCAGGCGGGCGACCTCTTCGACATCATCTGGACCAGCGTGTCGCACGGCCTGCTCGGCTTCGCCGCCGCGCTGGTCATCGGCACCCCGCTGGGCCTGGTGGTCGCACGGGTGCCGTTCGTGCGGGCGGCGATCGGGCCGATCCTGTCCGGACTCCAGTCGCTGCCGTCGGTGGCGTGGGTGCCGGCCGCGGTGATCTGGCTGGGCCTGAACAACTCCACGATGTACGCGGTGATCCTGCTCGGCGCGGTGCCGTCCATCGCCAACGGCCTGGTGGCCGGCATCGACCAGGTGCCGCCGCTGTACCTGCGGGCCGGACGCACCATCGGCGCGACCGGGCTGCGCGGGGCGTGGTACATCCTGCTGCCCGCCGCGCTGCCGGGGTACGTCGCCGGTCTCAAGCAGGGCTGGGCCTTCTCCTGGCGCTCGCTCATGGCCGCCGAGCTGATCGCGTCCTCCCCCGACCTCGGGGTCGGGCTCGGCCGCTACCTGGAGAACATGCGGGAGGCCTCCGACATGGCGGGGGTCTTCCTCGGCATCCTGATGATCCTGGTCGTCGGCATCGCCATCGACCTGATCGTCTTCAGCCCGCTGGAGCGCTGGGTGCTCCGCTCGCGCGGGCTGACCGCACGGAGCCAGTGACCGTGCGCCCCGGCCGGAGCCGGCCGCCGCTGCTCGTCATCGCGCACGGCTCGCGCGACCCGCGGCACGCCGCGACCGTGCACGCCCTGACGCGACGGGTGGCGGCGGCCCGGCCGGGGCTGCGGGTGGACACCGCCTTCCTGGACTTCAACGCCCCGTCCGTCCCGCAGGCCGTCGGCCGGCTCGCCGCCGACGGGGTACGGGACGCGGTGGCGCTGCCGCTGCTGCTGACCCGGGCCTTCCACGCCAAGACCGACATCCCCGCGGTGCTGCGCGACTCCACCGCCGCGCTGCCCTCGCTGCGGCTGCGCACGGCGGAGGTGCTGGGCCCCTCACCGCTGCTGACCGCCGCCCTGGAGCGGCGGCTCACCGAGGCGGGCCTGCGGCCCGCCGACCGCCCGTCGACCGGCCTGGTGCTGGCGTCGGCGGGCTCCACCGATCCGGAGGCGGGCGCGGTGATCGCAGCCGTCGCGCGGGAGTGGCGGCACACCGGATGGTGCGCCGTGCGGCCCGCGTTCGCCTCCGCCGCCCTGCCCCGCACCGAGGACGCCGTGCGGGCGCTGCGGGCCGTCCCCGGAGTGCGGCAGGTCGCGGTCGCGCCGTACGTCGTCGCGCCGGGCTTCCTGCCGGACCGCATCGCCCGCGGGGCACGCGAGGCGGGCGCCGACCTGCTGGCGCCGGTGCTGGGCGACGCCCCCGAGCTGGCCGCGCTGCTGCTGCGCCGCTACGACCAGGCGCTGCGGCCGGCCGCCGCCGGGCAACTGCTGTCGGCCTGAGCAGGGCGTCCGGCCGCCTAGGTGTAAGGGGCACGCGTCCGGCGGAGGTGGGGTTAGCCCCACCCTCAAGGGGGAGACCGCCCTCCCCGAAGTCACCGGTCAGCCGGATGGGTGGGCCCCTCGCAGGCCCGTAGCGTCATTCGTGGACGGAGCGGCACCCGCCGCCACCCGGCACGGACCTACGAACCTGACACCTGACAAGGGGGACACCGTGAGTCGCGGACGCGCACACGGCAGCAGGATGGGAATAGCGGCGGCGATGGGCGCCTGGAGCGCCCGGCACCGCTGGGCGGCGGTGGGCGCCTGGCTGCTCCTGGTCGTTCTCGCGGTCTTCGCGGGCCAGGCGGCGGGCCGGGTCGATGTGGACCAGGACAAGTCGATGGCGGGCGAGGTCAACCAGGCCGCCACCATCAACGACGACGCGGGCCTGAAGTCGCCGGCCGGCGAGATGGTGATCGTCCAGGCCGAGGGCGGCACGGTCAAGGCCACCGACCCGGCCTTCCGGGCGGCGGTCGGCGATGTCGTCACCGCGGTCAAGGGCACCGGCGAGGTCACCGCGGTGACCTCGCCGTACGACACCAAGTCGATCTCCGCGGACGGGCGTTCGGCGCTCGTGCGGTTCGACATGCTCGGCGACGAGAAGACCGCGGGCGACCGGGTCGAGCCGGTCATGGACGCGGTGAAGAAGGTGCAGGCCGAGCACTCCGACCTGCGCATCGAGGAGTTCGGCGACGCCAGCGCCAACAAGGTGCTGGACGACGCCTTCGGCACCGACTTCAAGACCGCCGAATACTCCGCGGTACCGCTCGCGCTGGGCATCCTGCTGATCGCCTTCGGCGCGCTCGTCGCCGCGCTGCTGCCCGTGCTGCTGGCCATGACGGCCTTCATCGCGGCCGGCGGGGTGGTGGCGCTGGTCAGCCACTGGGTGCCGATGAGCGACACCGCCAACTCGGTGATGCTGCTGGTCGGCCTCGCGGTGGGCGTCGACTACTGCCTGTTCTACCTGCGCCGGGAGCGCGAGGAGCGGGCCGCGGGGCACGACCCGGAGACCGCGCTGAAGATCGCCGCGGCCACTTCCGGCCGGGCGGTGCTGATCTCCGGCATCACCGTGATCGTGGCCATGGCGGGCATGCTCTTCACCGGCATCGGCGACTTCGAGGCGATGGGCGTCGCCACCATGATCGTGGTCGCCCTCGCGATGGCCGGCTCCGTCACCGTGCTGCCCGCGCTGCTGTCGCTGCTCGGCCACCGCGTCGAGAAGGGCCGTATCCCGTTCCTCAATCGCGGCCGCAAGCAGGCCGCCGGACGCCCGTCCGCGCCCCGCACCAGCCGGGTGTGGCGGACCGTGCTGCGCCCGGTGCTGCGGCACCCCAAGGCGGCCACCGTCATCGCCGGCGGCGCGCTGCTGGTCGTCGCACTGCCCGCGTTCGGCATGAAGACCGCCAACCTGTCGATGCAGCAGGAGCTGGGCGACGGGCTGCCGATCATCCAGACCTACGAGCACATCGACGCCGCCTTCCCCGGCGGCCCGGCACCCGCCCAGGTCGTGGTCAAGGCCGCCGACATCAACGCCCCCCAGGTCAAGAAGGCCATCGCCGACTTCCGGGCCGAGGCCGTCTCCTCCGGCGCCAGCAAGGGCCCGGTGACGGTCACCGTGCACGGCGCGCAGAACGTCGCCCGGATCGACGTCCCGCTGGCCGGCGGCAGCGACCGCGCCAAGGCCGAGGCCAACGTCAAGACGCTGCGCGACCACGTGCGGCCCGACACCCTCGGCAAGGTTCCCGGGGTCCAGGCACCGATCACCGGTGAGACGGCCGGCTCGATGGACTTCACCCACAAGATCACCAGCAGTGTGCCGCCGGTCTTCGCCTTCGTGACCGTCTTCGCCTTCCTGCTGATGCTGCTGTCCTTCCGGTCGCTGACCATCGCGATCACCTCGATCGTGCTCAACCTGTTGTCGGTGGGCGCCGCCTACGGCATCCTCACCGCGGTCTTCCAGCACGGCTGGGGCGCCTCGCTGGTCGGCGCGCACGGCACCGGCGCGGTCGTGGCCTGGCTGCCGCTCTTCCTCTTCGTGATCCTCTTCGGGCTGAGCATGGACTACCACGTCTTCGTGGTCTCCCGGATCCGCGAGGCCCGCACCCGCGGCCTGTCCACCAAGGCCGCGATCGAGCACGGCATCACCACCACCGCGGGCGTCGTCACCAGCGCCGCCGTCATCATGGTCGCGGTCTTCGCGATCTTCGGGACGCTGTCGATGCAGAGCATGAAGCAGATGGGCGTCGGCCTGGCCTTCGCGGTGCTGATCGACGCCACCGTGATCCGCGGGGTGCTGCTGCCGGCCGTCATGACGCTGCTGGGCGACCGCAACTGGTACCTGCCGCGCTGGATGAACCGGCTGCCCGACATGACCCACGACGAGTCCGCGCTGCCCCAGCCGCCGGCCGCCGAGCCGCAGCCGGTGCCCCAGCTCGCCGGGGCGGACAGCCACCGCTGACCTGCGGCCGCGCACCGCGACCACGGTGCGCGGCCCCCGCCGCGAGCGCCGACGCGCCCCCGTACCGAGCCGGTACGGGGGCGCTGTCAGTGGTCGCGGTTACGGTGGGAGACATGACCGTACGGGAGAGCAGCGCAAGCGGAACGACCGCGGCGACGGCGGAGGCGGCGCCCGGCGCCGCCGAGGTCGAGCGCGGTCTCGAACAGCACCGGGTGGAACTGACCGGCTACTGCTACCGGATGCTGGGCTCGGCCTTCGAGGCCGAGGACGCGGTGCAGGAGACACTGGTACGGGCCTGGCGCGGCGCCGACCGCTTCGAGGGCCGGTCCTCGCTGCGCTCCTGGCTCTACCGCATCGCGACCAACGTGTGCCTGGACAGCCTCAACGCGGGCAAGCGCCGCGCCCGCCCGATGGACCTGTCCCCCGCCTCGCACGCCGACGCGGTGCTGCCCGACCCGACGTCCGAGGGGATGTGGGTCGAGCCCGCGCCGGACGGCCGGGTGCTCCCCGAGGGCGGCGACCCGGCGGACGTGGTGGTCAGCCGGGAGAGCGTGCGGCTGGCGTTCGTCGCCGCGCTCCAGCTGCTGCCGCCGCGGCAGCGCGCGGTGCTGATCCTGCGCGAGGTGCTGGCCTGGAAGGCCAGCGAGACCGCCGAACTGCTCGGCACGAGCGTGCCGTCGGTCAACAGCGCGCTCCAGCGCGCCCGCGCCACCCTCGCCGAGGCCGGTGCCTCCACGGAGGCCGACCCCCGCGGGACCGAGCTCGACGAGCAGCACGAGGCCCTGCTGGCACGCTACGTCGACGCCTTCGAGCGCTACGACCTCCAGGCCCTCACCACACTGCTGCACGAGGACGCGGTCCTCAACATGCCGCCCTTCCCGATGTGGGTGCAGGGTCACGACGACATACGGGAGTTCATGGGCACGGTCGGCGCGGGGTGCGCGGGCTCGCGCGTCGTGCCGGTCGCGGCCAGCGGCCTGCCCGGCTTCGCGCAGTACCGCCCCACGCCGGAGGGCGGCTTCCGGGCGTTCGCGCTCCAGGTCATCGAGATGTCCGGCGACCGGATCAGCACGATGACGTCGTACCACGACGCCGACCGGCTCTTCCCGCTCTTCGGCCTCCCGCTGGAACTGCCCGCCGCGGCGGACGGCTGAACCGCCGGGAGTGCATTCCGGTCATTGCCGGGTACGTATTCTGAGCAGTTCGGCGGCAAAGGGGCGCGAAGTGCGGGCGCCGGAGTGCAAGACTTGCCCTGAGCCGTAACACCGGTGATGCCGGTGGCATATGCACAGGGCGGGGCGGCGGAGGCTGCCCGCGGGGCGGAGCGCGGAGGGTCGGGGCATGGCGGAAGCGGTGTTCTCGCAGGAGCGGG
The DNA here is from genome assembly GCF_053604375.1 of Streptomyces sp. NPDC004031. Classification (NCBI taxonomy): domain Bacteria; kingdom Bacillati; phylum Actinomycetota; class Actinomycetes; order Kitasatosporales; family Streptomycetaceae; genus Streptomyces; species Streptomyces sp. NPDC004031. Next base: position 83,207 of record NZ_JBSGHL010000027.1, read on the forward strand.
CACGTGCGGTACTGGACGCCGCGGGGCACCCGAAGGCCGAGCTGATCTCCTTCGGCGAGAACGCGGTCTACGCCGCCGGCCGGCTGGTGATCAAGGTCGGCCGCGGCGCCGACCTGCTGGACCGCGCCCGCCGCGAGGTGCGCACCGCCGACTGGCTGGCCAAGCACGACGTGCCCGCGGTGCGCTCGGCCGAATCCGAGGTACGGCTCGTCGAGGGCCACCCCGTCACGTACTGGCAGCGGCTGCCCGAGTCGCTGCGCCCCGCCGAACCCGCGGACGTCGCCCCGCTGCTGCTGCGCGTCCACGCCCTGCCCGAACCGGACTTCGGGCTGCCGCCGCGCGACCTGCTGGGCGGCGTCGAACGCTGGCTGCGGCTCGCGGGCGACGCGATCGACCCCGCCGACGCGGCCTTCCTGCGCACCCGGCGCGACCGCCACGCGGCCGAGATCGCCGAACTGGTGCCGATGCTGCCGCGCGGCCCGATCCACGGTGACGCGCTGCCGCGCAACGTCCACATCGGGCCCGACGGCCCGGTCCTGGTCGACCTGGAGACCTTCTCCTCCGACCTGCGCGAGCACGACCTCGTCGTCCACACCCTCGACCGCGACCGCTACGGCGTCACCCCCGACGCGTACGCCGCCTTCACCGCCGCGTACGGCTGGGACGTCGCCGAGTGGGACGGCAGCGAGGCGCTGCGCGGGGCGCGCGAGACCGCGGGGTGCGCGTGGGTCGCGCAGCACGCCGCGGCGAATCCGGCCGCCGGCACGGAATTCCGCCGCCGCGTCGCTTCGCTCCGCGCCGGCGACCCCACCGTCCGCTGGTTCTCCTTCTGACCTTTCCCCTGCGGGGCACTGCGGCTGCGGCGCCGGGCACGCGTTCTTGGTTGGCGCGGGTCGTCAACCGGCCCGAAGGGGCAGTTGCTGTCGTTTCCGGACCACCGGTCCGTGGTGGGTTGCTCGCCGCAGTTCTCCCCCGGAGCTTCGCCCGGGAGGTGTCCCCGCGCGCCCCGAAAGCGGTTACCCCGCGCGGGATGCGCATCCTCATGGACCTAACCTTATCAGCGGTGTAAAGATTAGGGCGGGGCCCGCCCCCGGGCCGACCGGGGGCCCGGGAGAGGGGATCCGTCATGCCCGAAAAGCCCACCGCGCGCAGCGGAACGCTCTTACTTCTGACCGGCGTCGAGCTGATCGTCTTCCTGGACTCGTCCGTCACCAACCTCGCGATGCCGAGCATCGGCAAGGCGCTGGCCCTGAGCGTGGCCACGCTCGTCTGGGTCAGCAGCGCCTACCAGGTCACCTTCGGCGGCTTCCAGCTGGGTGCGGGCCGCGCCACCGACCGGCTCGGGCGGCGGCTGATGTTCCGCACCGGGCTCGCCGTCTTCACCGGGGCCTCCCTGCTCGCGGGTCTCACCGGCAGCGGCACCGCGCTGATCGCCGCGCGTGCGGCGCAGGGGATCGGCGCCGCGATCCTGATCCCCGCCGAACTCGCCCTGCTCACCGCGGTGTTCACCGAACCGGAGGCTTACCGGCGGGCGTTCGGGGTGTGGAGTGCGATGGGCGCGGTCGGCGGGGCGGCGGGGGTCGCGGTCGGCGGGGTGATCGTCTCGGGGCTCGGCTGGCGCTGGGTCTTCCTGGTCAACGTGCCGATCGGGGTGCTGGGTCTGCTGGCGAGCGGCCGGCTGCTGCCGCGCGACGACATCCACCTGCGGGCGGTGCGGCGGCGCGAGCTGGACTTGCCGGGCATGGTCACCGGCACCGCGGGCCTGCTGCTGCTGGTGTACGTGGTGACCAAGGGCGCGGAGGGCTCGCTGGACACTCCGCACCGGGTGCTCGCCGGGCTCGCGGTGCTGCTCGGTGCCGCGTTCGTGGCCGTGGAGCGGCGGGCGGGGACGCCGGTGCTGCCCTTCCGGATCTTCCGGGTGCGCGGCATCACCGGTTCGGCGCTGGCGAACTTCCTGGTCGGCGCGGCGCACGTGCCGGTCTTCGTCTTCCTGTCGCTGTACTTCCAGGAGGTGCGCGGCTATTCGGCCGTCACGTCGGGCCTCGCGGTGCTGCCGCTCGCGCTCGTGGCGATCCCGGTGGCCCGGCTGGCGCTGCCGCCGGTCCTGAAGGCGGCGGGCCCGCGGGTGGTGCTCGCGGGCGGGGCGGGGCAGCTGGCGGTGGCGCTGCTGCTGCTCTCCCGGATCCCCGCGCACGCGGACTACATGACGGACTTCCTGCCCGCCGCGCTGGTCTTCGCCGTGGCGCTGCCCGCGTGCTTCGTGGGCTCCACGCTGCCCGCGATGCGCGCGGCGGACCCCGCCGAGACCGGTGTGGTGTCGGGCGTGGTGAACACCGCGCAGCGGCTCGGCGCGGGCCTGGGCGTGGCGGTGCTGGCCGCGGTCGCGAACGCCCGCGCCTCCCACCACCACGGCGGCAGCCCCGCGGACGCGGTCAACGCGGGCTTCCACAGCGCCTTCCTGGGCGCGGCAGGGCTGGCCGCGCTGTGCGTGCCGGTGGCGCTGCTGGTCCTCGGCCCCGGCCCGGAGCCGGACGCGGCGGCCGACGACGAGACCGAGGACGTACCGGCCGAGCGTCCCGGAGCGGGCCCCGTCGCCGACCCGGCCGACGGCGCGGCGCCCACCGCCGACTGACCCCCACCGGGGGCCTCCTTCGCGCGCCGCCCCGCGGCGGAGCCGGTCGCGGGCCGTCCACCCGGCGCGCGGCCCGTGGCGCACTCCCGGACCACCCGAACGGGGCCCCGCTCAGGCCGCCGTGTGCAGCGGCCACTCCCCCGGGATGGTGGCGGCCGCGGAATCCCGGCGGCGCAGCCACGCGGTGAAGTCCTCGGCCCAGGTGGCGTACCAGCCGGACTGCGCGTGCTGGAGCTCCCACAGATCGGCCTGGGCGGCCTCGGGGAAGCGGACGGCCAGCGCGCGGGCGACACGGACGGCGGCGAGGGCGTCGGCGCCCGCGTCGTGCGCGTCGTCCAGCGTCACCCCGTAGACCGCGCAGGCGGCCTCCAGGGTGCGCTTGCCGCGGCGGTAGCGGTCCAGGGCGCGGTCGATGACGAGCGGATCCACCACCGGGCCGGGCCGCCCGCCCGGCGCGACCAGCGGCGGCAGCGCGTACCGCCGCAACTCGGCGTCCAGCAGGGTGAGGTCGAAGGGCGCGTTGTAGACGACGACCGGGACCTGCGCGGCCCAGTACCCGCGGACGGCGTCGGCGACCTCGGCGGCCACCTCCGGCGCGGGCCGCCCCTCGGCGGTGGCGCGGGCGGTGCTCACCCCGTGGATGGCGGTGGTCTCCGGCGGTATCGGCACCCCCGGGTCGGCGAGCCAGGCGCGGTGCCGCACCGGCTGGCCGTCCTTCACCTCGGTGAGCGCCGCGGTGACGATACGCGCCTGCCGCGGGTCCGTCCCCGTGGTCTCCAGGTCGAAGCCCACCAGCAGATCCTCATGCCAAACCATGGCGAAAGTCCCCTTCCCGCCCCGTTGTCCCCCGATGTGCCCTGCCATCATCGCCTGCCCCACTGACACTCCCCCGCCCGCCCGCACGGGGCGGCGCCGACCGGGCGTGGTAACGGGGCGGGTGACGGGCGGGGTTCAGGAGACGGGGCGGGCGTCGGTCCAGATGCCCTCGAACTCCTCGCGGTAGACGTCGAAGAGTCCGGCCTCGGAGGGCCGGTCGTCGGCGACGACCCGGCGCGAGCCGCCGCGCAGCACCATCACCGGCACCTCCATGCCCCGGGCCCGCCGCAGGTAGGACTGGACGACGGCGAGGCCGTCGCCGCTGTCCCCGTCGACGAGGTAGGCGGTGAAGCGCGGGGTCTCGTCGAAGACCTGGATCTCGAAGGCGCCCGGGTCGCGCAGCCGGGAGCGCACCCGGCGCATGTGCATGATGTTCATCTCGACGGAGCGGGCCATCTCGCCGCGTCCGAGTCCGAGTTCCCGCTCCCGGCGGCGGACCGCGCTGCTGGCGGGGTTGAGGAAGAGCAGCCGCACCCGGCAGCCGTCCTCGGCGAGCCGGATGAGCCGCCGTCCGGAGTAGTTCTGCACCAGCAGGTTGAGCCCGATGCCGACGGCGTCCAGCCGCCGCGCCCCGGCGAAGAGGTCCTCGACGGGCAGCTGCCGCTGCAGGCGCACCCGGTCGGCGTAGACCCCGACGACGTCCGAGAAGCGGTCGGCGACCAGCTCCTCCACGGCGTCCACCGGCAGCCGCTGCGAGGCGGCGCGCCCGGCCCCGGCGCCCAGCAGCTCCAGCAGCCGGGCGCAGGCGCGCTCGGCCTGGTCCAGGACGGTGCGGGACAGGGCGCGGTTGCGGGAGACGACGTGCCGGGCCACCTCCAGCTCGTCGAGGGCGAGTTCGAGGTCGCGGCGGTCGTCGAAGTAGGGCTCGAAGCACGGCCAGTGCTGGACGACCAGTTCGCGCAGCTGGGGCAGCGTCAGGAAGCTCAGGACGTTGTCGTCGGCGGGGTCGAGCAGGTAGCCCTTGCGGCGGCTCACCTCGTGGACGGCCACGGCCCGCTGCACCCATTCGTGCCCGGCAGGGCCAGCGGCGGCGACGACCCACTCCTCGCCGTGCACGGGCTCGTAGATGGGCCGCAGCACCGCGTTGACGACGGCCCGCAGCCGCTGCTCGACCAGGTTCAGCCACACATAGGCGCGGCCGGCGCGCCGGGCGCGGGTGCGGACCTCAGCCCAGGCGTCGGCGCCCCAGTCGAGTTCCGCGCCGATCTCCATGGGCTGGGTGAGGGTGACCGCGGCCGGCGGTCCGCCCTCCACGGTGGTGTCCTGCCGGTCACCCTGCTCACCGCCTCCCGGGAGCATCAGACCTCCGGACGTCACCACTCCACCGCCTCCCACCCCCGTCCACGATCAAGGAAGGGTACTGCGGTGCGGGGGCCGTCGCAGCAGTATCGACCCTACTTGACTACTACCGGACAACCCCATCACTCGTACGGTCGCAGCCCGTTGTGGCTGTGTCACCCTCGGGTGGACGGGATGCGAAGATGACGCTTCGTCACCGCAACCGCATCGCACCGCACCGCACACTGTCAAGCGCATCGGCTCCGCCACCGCAGCCGGGAAGGACCGCGGGGTACGAGGACCGAAGGCCGGGCGCTCCCGCCCGGCCGGGACAACGGACAGAACGGAAGAGTCTCGACATGCAAGTCTGGCCGGGTCAGTCCTACCCCCTCGGAGCGACCTTCGACGGGGCGGGCACCAACTTCGCCGTCTTCTCCGAGGTGGCCTCCCGTATCGAACTGTGCCTGCTGCACGACGACGGCTCGGAGACCGCCGTGGAGCTGCGCGAGGCCGACGCCTTCGTCCGGCACGCGTACCTCCCCGGGGTGATGCCGGGCCAGCGGTACGGCTTCCGGGTGCACGGCCCGTACGAGCCCGCCGGCGGCGACCGCTGCAACTCCGCGAAGCTGCTGCTCGACCCGTACGCCAAGGCGATGAGCGGCGAGATCGACTGGGACGAGGCGGTGTACGGCTACCGCTTCGGCCAGCCCGACTCGCGCAACGACCTGGACTCGGCCCCGCACACCATGTCCTCGGTCGTGGTGAACCCGTACTTCGACTGGGCCGACGACCGGGCGCCGCGCATCGACTACCACCGCACGGTCATCTACGAGGCGCACGTCAAGGGCCTGACGATGACCCACCCCGGTCTTCCGGAGGAGATCCGCGGCACGTACGCGGCGCTCGCGCACCCGGCCGTGATCGGCCATCTGGTGGAACTCGGTGTGACGACCCTGGAGCTGATGCCCGTGCACCAGTTCATCCAGGACCACCGGCTCGTGGACGCGGGCCTGGCGAACTACTGGGGCTACAACACCATCGGCTTCTTCGCGCCGCACCACGCGTACTGCTCGCTGGGCGACCGCGGGCAGCAGGTGCTGGAGTTCAAGACGGCGGTGCGCGCGCTGCACCGGGCGGGCATCGAGGTCATCCTCGACGTGGTCTACAACCACACCGCCGAGGGCAGCCATCTCGGGCCCACGCTGTCGCTGCGCGGCCTGGACAACGCCTCCTACTACCGGCTCGCCGACAACCGCCGTTACTACATGGACACCACCGGCACCGGGAACTCGCTGCTGATGCGCAGCCCGCACGTGCTCCAGATGATCATGGACTCGCTGCGCTACTGGGTCACCGAGATGCACGTCGACGGCTTCCGCTTCGACCTCGCCGCGACCCTCGCCCGGCAGTTCCACGAGGTCGACCGGCTGTCGTCGTTCTTCGACCTGGTCCAGCAGGATCCGGTGGTCTCCCAGGTCAAGCTGATCGCCGAGCCCTGGGACGTCGGCGAGGGCGGCTACCAGGTCGGCAACTTCCCGCCGCTGTGGACCGAGTGGAACGGCAAATTCCGCGACACCGTACGGGACCTGTGGCGCGGTGAGAGTGCGACGCTCGCCGAGTTCGCCTCCCGCCTGACCGGCTCCTCCGACCTCTACCAGGACGACGGCCGCCGCCCGCTCGCCTCCATCAACTTCGTCACCTGCCACGACGGCTTCACCCTGCGCGACCTGGTCTCGTACGACGAGAAGCACAACGAGGCCAACGGCGAGAACAACAGCGACGGCGAGAGCTTCAACCGCTCCTGGAACTGCGGCGCCGAGGGCCCCACCGACGACCGCCGCGTCAACGCGCTGCGGCAGCGGCAGATGCGCAACTTCGTCGCGACGCTCATGCTCTCGCAGGGCGTGCCGATGCTCTCGCACGGCGACGAGTTCGGCCGCACCCAGCGCGGCAACAACAACGCGTACTGCCAGGACAACGAGCTGGCCTGGATCGCCTGGCCCGGCAAGGCGGGCACCGACGACGAGGCGGACGACGCGCACCGGATGCACGAGTTCGTCCGCCGGATGGTGTGGCTGCGCCGCGACCACGCCGTCTTCCGCCGCCGCCGCTTCTTCCACGGGCGGCCCGTGGAGGGCACCCACGACGAGCTGTCCGACATCGCGTGGTTCACCGCGGAGGGCACCCAGATGACCCAGCGCGAATGGCAGGCCGCGCACGCCCGCTCGCTCGTCGTCTTCCTCAACGGCAACGCGATCTCCGAGCCGGGTCCGCGCGGCGAACGGGTGACGGACGACTCCTTCCTGCTGATGTTCAACGCGGCCCCCCGCGCCCAGGAGTTCCTGGTCCCCGCCCACCACGGCAAGGAGTGGCAGCTCATCGTCGACACGGAGCGGCCCGACGGCGTCGCGCCGGGTACGGGCGAGCGGGTCGCCGCGGGTGACCGCCTGCTCCTGGCCGACCGCAGCCTCGTCGTCCTCCAGCGCCCGGCGGACTGACCCGCGCGGCGAAGAGGTCCGGGCGGCGGCTCAAGGGGCAGAAGGGGCGGATCCCGGGTAGAAGGGAGGGCATGACCCACACCGCGGCGGCGCCGCCGAGCGCCACGTACCGGCTCCAGGTACAGCCCGGCTTCACCTTCGCGCAGGCCGCGCGGGCCGTCCCGTACCTGAAGGACCTCGGCGTCAGCCACCTGCACCTCTCGCCCGTGCTGGAGGCGGTGCCGGGGTCCGGGCACGGCTACGACGTGGTCGACCACACCCGGGTACGGGCCGAGCTGGGCGGCGAGCAGGGCCTGCGGGAGCTGTCCCGCACGGCCCGCGAGCACGGGCTCGGCCTGGTCCTGGACATCGTCCCGAACCACATGGCCGTCCCGGCCCCCGAGCATCTGAACAGCCCGCTGTGGGCGGTGCTGCGCGACGGCCCGCAGTCGCCGTACGCGGACTGGTTCGACATCGACTGGGCCGCGCTCGGCGGCCGGCTGCTGCTGCCGGTGCTGGGCGAGCCGCTGCCCGACGCGGCGGACAAGCTGTCGGTGGTGCGGGACAAGGCCGCGGGCGGCACCGTCCTGGCCTACTACGACCACCGCTTCCCGCTGCGCCCCGGCACGCAGGAGCTGCCGCTGCCGGAGCTGCTGGACGCCCAGTGGTACCGCCTGGCCTACTGGCGCACCGCCCGCACGCAGCTGAACTACCGCCGGTTCTTCACCGTCTCCGACCTGATCGCGGTGCGCGTCGAGCGCCCGGAGGTCTTCGCGGCCACGCACGCGACCGTGCTGCGGCTGCTGCGCGACGGGGTCGTGGACGGGCTGCGCGTCGACCACCCGGACGGCCTGGCGGACCCGGCCGGGTATCTGCGGCGGCTCGCGGAGGCGAGCGGCGGGCGCTGGACGGTCGTGGAGAAGATCCTCCAGCGCGACGAGCCGCTGCCCGCCGACTGGGCCTGCGCCGGGACCACCGGCTACGACGCGCTGGACCGGATCGACGGCCTGTTCACCGATCCTGCCGGCGCCGAGCGCCTCGCGGACTTCCACCGCTCCTACACCGGCGCCGACGACGACCGCGGCGGGCGCTGGGCGCCGACCGTGCGGCGGGCGGCCCACCGGGTCGTCACCCACGATCTCGCCGCCGAGGTCGCCCGGCTGCGCCGCGCCGCGGAACGCGCCCGCGCGGCCGTCCCCGGCGCCCCGCCCTACCGGCGCGAGGTGCTGGACGACGCGATCCGCGAGCTGCTCGTGCGGGTGCCCGTCTACCGCCCGTACGTGCCGCCCGCGGGGCCCGCCTCCGCGCGCGACGAGGCGATGCTGGAGCGCGCGGCGCGCGAGGCCGCCGAGGCGGCGCCGGGCCTGGGCGGCGCGGTGGACTTCGTCCGGGACCTCGCGCTGGCCCGCCCCGCGCCGGGCGGCGAGGGCGCGGACGCCGCGGACTTCGCGGCGCGCTTCGCGCAGGTCGCCTCCGCGCTGCACGCCAAGTCGGTCGAGGACACCGCCTTCTACCGCTACACCCCGCTGCTCCCGCTGTGCGAGGTCGGCCGGGACCCGTCCGCCCCCGCGACCGCGCCCGCGCAGTTCCACACCTTCTGCGCGGGCCTGCTGCGCGAGCGGCCCGCGACGGGCACGGTGCTCTCCACGCACGACACCAAGCGCAGCGCCGACCTGCGGCTGCGGCTCGCGGTGCTCTCCGAGATGCCGGAGGCGTGGGCCTCGTGGATGGCCGAGCGCGACGCCCGCGAGGAGCAGCTGTCCTGCCCGCCCGCACCCGACCGGCAGGTGCAGTACACCGCCTACCAGACGGGACTGGGCCTCGGCTTCTGCCACCCCGACCGGCTGGTGCCCGCGCTGCTGAAGGCCGTCCGGGAGGCGGGGCTGCACACCACGTGGACCGAGCAGGACGCGGCCTACGAGCGGGCCGTCACCGACTTCGTCGCACACGGCCCGTGCGGGCCGCAGGTCTACGACATCGGCGAGTTCGCCGGGCGGCTCCAGCCGTACGCCCAGGCCAACACGCTGGGCGCGGCGCTGCTGCACCTGACGATGCCGGGCGTGCCCGACGTCTACCAGGGCACCGAATTCCCCGTGCACACGCTGGTCGATCCCGACAACCGCGCCCCGATGACGGGGCCGTCCGGCGACGGCCGGCGCGTCGGCACCTCCGGCACCTCCGGCACCCTCACCGAACTGCTGGACGGCCGCCCGCCGGGCAACGGCGACGAGGCCAAGCTGCTGCTGACCGCGGTGGCGCTGCGGCTGCGCCGCGACAACCCGCACTGGTACGGCCCGCAGGCCGCGTACGACCCGCTCGCCGCCGACGGCCCGGCCGCCGCGCACTGCGTGGCCTTCGTCCGCGGCGGCGGCGCGCTCACCGCGGTGACCCGGCTGTCGCGCCGCCTGGAGGAGGCGCACGGCTGGCGCGGGACCGTGCTGCCGCTGCCGCCCGGCCGCTGGCGCAGCCGGCTGACCGGTGCCGTGTACACCGGCCGGGTGCCGCTCGCCGAACTGCTCGCGGACTCCCCCGTGGAGCTGCTGACCCGCGAGTGAGCGCCCGTCACGCCTGGACGGTCGGCAGGACGACGAGCTGCCGCAGGTTGACGTGCCGCGGGCGGCTGGTGGTGTACGCGATCAGGTCCGCGACGTCGTCGGCCGTCAGCGCCTGCCCGAAGGCCTCGAACATGCCGTCGAGGGCCTGCGACAGCTCCGCGTTGTCGATGTGGCTGCCCAGCTCGGTGTCGGTCAGTCCCGGCTCGATGTTGCTCACCCGCACCCCGCGCGGGCCCAACTCCGTACGCAGCGACGCCGAGAGCTGTGTCAGCGCGGCCTTCGTGGCGCCGTAGACCGCGTAGTTCGGGAAGACCACGTGGGCGCCGATCGAGGAGACGTTCACCAGGTCGGCGGGACGGCCCTCGGCCGCGGCCGCCAGCAGGTCGTCGCGGAAGGCGTCGATGACGTGCAGCGCGCCGCCCAGGTTGGTGTCGATCATCCGCGCCCACTCGTCCGTGCGGCCCGCGTCGACCGGGTTGGGCAGCATGACCCCGGCGGAGTTCACCACCAGGTCGGCCGCCCCGAACGCGTCCCGTACCCGCCCGGCCGCGGCCCGCACCGACGCCGGGTCGGTGACGTCCGCGGCGACGGCGAGCGCCTGGCCGCCGTCCGCGGCGATCTTCCCGGCGAGCGCGTCCAGCCGCTCGGCGCGCCGCGCGAGCAGCGCGACCCGCACCCCGTGAGAGGCCAGCCGCCGCGCGGTCGCCTCCCCCATCCCGCTGGCGGCGCCGGTGACGACGGCGGTGCGACCGGTGAGGCGTTCGAAACCGAAGATGCTCATAAGAAGTGACTCCCCGAAAGTGACCCGTGTGCCGGGTGCTCGTCCTGCTGACGGGATCCACTGTGCGCGCCCCCGCGACACCCACCCAGGGCTGAGCTGAACCTGGGTCCGGCAGTACCAGGATCGGGGGCGGGGGTGCGTCTAGGGCCTGTCGTGTGGATCTCCGTGGAGGAAGGAGCGGGGTCCGGCGGGTGCAGATGCAAGGCGGAGGAGGGAGGCAACGCGGAGCGTTGTCGACCGACGACAACGCGGCAGATGTGCGTGCCGGGGCACGCGACGCCGCGGAGATCCACACGACAGGCCCTAGGGTTCTGGCATGGACAACACGCTCGGGGATTTCCTGCAGTCCAGGCGGGCCGCGATCCAGCCGGAGGACGTCGGCCTGCCGCCGTACGGGCGGCGCCGCGTGCCGGGGCTGCGCCGGGAAGAGGTCGCGCAGCTCGCGGGGGTGAGCGTCGACTACTACATACGGCTCGAACAGGGGCGCGGCAAGAACGTGTCCGACGCTGTGCTCGACGCGGTCGCGCGCGTGCTGCGGCTCGACGCCACGGAGCACGCGCACCTGCTGGCGCTCGCCCGGCCGTGCCGGGGCCCGGCCCCCGTCCCGGCGTCCGACGCGGTGCGTCCGGGGGTGCAGCTGCTGCTGGACCGGATGGCCGACTGCCCCGCCATGGTGCTCGACCACCGCATGGACGTCCTGGCGTGGAACGCCCTCGGCGACGCGCTGCACGGCTTCACCGCGGATCCGCTGCGGCGGAACATGCCGCGGCTGGTCTTCCTCGACCCGCAGGCCCCCGAACTCTTCCCGGAGTGGCCCGCGGTCGCCGCGGAGACGGTCTGCTACCTGCGGCTCGGCGCCGGCCGCCGCCCCGGGGACGAGGCGCTCGCCGCGCTGGTGTGCGAGCTGTCGCTCAAGAGCGAGGCCTTCCGCCGGCTGTGGGCCGACCACCTCGTGCGGGAGAAGACGTACGGCGTCAAGCGGATCAACCACCCCGTGGCCGGGGAACTGCGCCTGTCCTACGAGACGCTCGCGCTGCCGGGCGAGGGCGACCAGACGCTCGTGGCGTACACGGCCCCGCCGGGCTCCCCCACGGCCGACCGCCTCGCCCTCCTGGCCAGCTGGTCGGCTCCCTCGCTGCGCGGGCCGAACGCGTAGGCCCTGCCACGTGCGGTGGTGCCCACGGCCTTCCCCCGGTGGGGGCTGAGCGCGCAGTTCCCCGCGCCCCTGAAAACGAGTGCCCTCGCCCGCAGGGGGCTCGGGTCTGCCGCGCAGGGGGACACATCAGGGGCGCGTGAGGGCACCTCCCAGGCGAAATTCTGGGGGAGAACGGAGCGTCACCGGGCAGAAGCCACCGCGGGGCCGAGGTAGGAGATCATCTCGGCCACCGGCGGGGAGAAGGCGGCGCGGGCCCACGCGTGGAGGGGGCGGCGCCAGGGCGGGGTGAGGGACACCGCGGGGGTCCCGGGCGGGACCGCGTAAGAGGGGACCGCCACGACCCCCGCCCCCGCCGCGGCCATCGCGACCGCCGTCGTCGTGTGCTCCGTCCGCACCGCGCCCCGGGGTGCGAACCCCGCGCGTTCGCAGGCCAGGTCGATGAAGGGCCGCCCGTCCACCACGGGCTCCATCGCGCACCGCACCCAGTCCCGCCCGGCGAGCGCGGCGAGCCGTACGGGTCCGCCGCCCGCGAGCGGGTCGCCCGGCGGGAGCACGACGACGACCTCCTCCTCGCCGATCACCGCCCGCGCCGCGGCGTCGGCGCCGTCCCCGCCGTGCCCGACGGCGAGGTCTGCGACACCCCGCGCCATCGCGTCGTCGAGGTCCGCGTCCCGCGCGTACTCGTGCAGGACGAGCTGCACGCCCGGGTGGTCGCGCCGCCAGCGGGCGAAGGCGGGCGGCAGGAGCCCGGCGGCGACGGAGTGGACGGCGGCGACGTGGATCTCGCCGCCCTCCGCCCCGGCGGCGGCGCGCGCGGCCCGTTCGGCCTGCGCGGCGCTGCGCACGGCCAGCTCGGCGTGCGGCAGGAAGGCCCGGCCCATGGCGGTGAGCCGTACCCCGCGCGGCAGCCGTTCCAGCAGCGGCCCGCCGACGTGCCGTTCGAGCGCCTTGATCTGGTGGGACAGCGCGGGCTGGGTGACGTGCAGCAGTTCGGCCGCGCGGGTGAAGGAGTCGGCCTCGACGACGGTCACGAAGTACTCCATCTGCCGCAGGCTCACCGCGGGCCTCCTCATGAACGTCCTGCATGGGCAATGCGCTGATTATGTCTTGGACTCATGACCTGGCGCGGCCGGAGACTGGCCGCATGACGAGCGAGAACACCCCGGGCGCCGCCCCCGCGGAAACGGCGGACGTCATCGTGGTCGGCGGCGGCACGGGCGGCTACAGCACGGCGCTGCGCGCCGCGGGCCTCGGCCTGGACGTGGTGCTGGCCGAACGGGACCTGGTCGGCGGCACCTGCCTGCACCGCGGCTGTATCCCCAGCAAGGCGATGCTGCACGCGGCCGAGCTGGTCGACGGCATCGCCGAGGCGCGCGAGCGGTGGGGCGTCAAGGCGACGCTGGACGGCGTGGACTGGCCCGCGCTGACCGCGACCCGCGACGACATCGTGGCCCGCAACCACCGCGGTGTGGAGGGCCACCTCGCGCACGCGGGGGTGCGGGTGGTGCGGGCCGAGGCACGGCTGACGGGGCCGCGTTCGGTGACCGCGGGCGGGCGGACGTACACCGCGCGGCGCGGGCTCGTCCTGGCGACGGGCTCGCGTCCGCGGCTGCTGCCGGGTCTCGTCACCGACGGGCGGCGGGTCGTGACGAGCGACGACGCCCTGTTCGCGCCGGGCCTGCCGGATTCCGTGCTGGTGCTGGGCGGCGGTGCGATCGGCGTGGAGTACGCGTCGCTGCACCGCTCGATGGGCGCCCGGGTGGTGCTGGTCGAGGCGGCCGCCCGGCTGCTGCCGCTGGAGGACGCCGAGGTGTCCCGGCAGCTCGAACGGGGCCTGCGCAGGCGCGGCGTGGAGATCCTGACCGGCGCGCGGACGACGGGCGCGGAGCCGTACCCGGACGGGGTGCGGGTCACCGTGCTGGGCGCGCGCGGCGAGACGCGCGTCCACGACGTGGACAGGCTGCTGGTGGCGGTGGGCCGCGAGCCGGTCACGGACGGGCTCGGCCTCGCGGCGGCGGGGCTCGCCACGGACGCGCGCGGCTTCGTGCCGCCCGCGGACTGGGCGCGGCTGGAGACCGCGGTGCCCGGCGTCCACGTGGTGGGCGACCTGCTGCCGCCGCCCTCCCCCGGCCTGGCGCACGCGTCCTTCGCGGAGGGCCTGCTGGTCTCGGAGGTGCTGGCCGGGCGGAGCCCGCGGCCGGTGGACTACGCGGCGGTGCCACGGGTGACGTACTCCAGCCCGCAGACCGCCGCGGTCGGCCTGACGGAGCAGCAGGCCAGGGACGCGGGCCACGAGGTGGTGGTGAACACGATGCCGCTGACGGCGGTGGCCAAGGGCATGGTGCACGGCCGGGGCGGCAGTGTGAAGGTGGTCGCCGCGGCGGGCGGGCCGGTCCTCGGCGTCCACCTGGTGGGACCGCATGTCTCGGAGATGATCGCCGAGAGCCAGCTGATCGTGGGCTGGGAGGCCGACCCCGCGGACGTCGCCGCGCACGTCCACCCGCACCCGACGCTCTCCGAGGCGGTCGGCGAGGTCTTCCTGACGCTGGCCGGGCGCGCCCTGCACCAGTCGGCCTGAGGCCCGCCCGCCGCCGGGCCCGGGGGTGAATCGGGTCTAGCGGGTCCTGCCCGCGGGCATGCATCCTGCGCGGGACGCAGTGGCCGGCGGCGGACGGGAGATGTGCGTGCTGTTCGAAGTGTGGGCGCCCCAGGCCCAGCGGGTGGAGGTGGTGGCCGGCGGACGCACGCACCGGCTCGGGCCCGACCCGGCGCGGGAGGGGTGGTGGCGGGCGGAGCTGTCGGCCCCGGCGGGCACCCGCTACGCGTACGTCCTGGACGGCGGCCCGCCACTGCCCGATCCGCGCTCGCGGCGGCAGCCGGACGGGCCCGACGGGCCGAGCGCGGTCGTCGACCACGACGCCTTCGCCTGGTCGGCGCCCTGGCCCGGACGCGGTCTGCCCGGCGCGGTGCTCTACGAGCTGCACGTCGGCACCTTCACCCCCGCAGGGACCTTCGACGCGGCGGTGGAGCGGCTGCCGCACCTGGCCCGGCTCGGCGTCACGCACGTCCAGCTGATGCCGGTGTGCTCCTTCCCCGGTACCAACGGCTGGGGCTACGAGGGGGTGTCGCTGTGGTCGGTGCACGAGCCCTACGGCGGGCCCGAGGCGATGAAGCGCTTTGTCGACGCGGCGCACCGGCACGGCCTCGGTGTCGTCCTGGACGTGGTGCACAACCACCTCGGCCCGTCCGGCAACTACCTGCCCGCCTTCGGCCCGTACTTCACCGACCGCCACCACACCCCGTGGGGCGACGCGGTGAACCTGGACGCGCCCGGCTCGGACGAGGTGCGCGCCTTCCTCGTCGGCAGCGCCCTGGCCTGGCTGCGCGACTACCGCCTGGACGGGCTGCGGCTGGACGCGGTGCACGCGCTCGTCGACACCCGCGCACTGCACTTCCTGGAGGAGCTGTCCACCGCCGTGGACGGGCTGTCGGCGGCGCTCGGCCGCCCGCTCT
Source organism: Streptomyces sp. NPDC004031 (assembly GCF_053604375.1). Taxonomy (NCBI): domain Bacteria; kingdom Bacillati; phylum Actinomycetota; class Actinomycetes; order Kitasatosporales; family Streptomycetaceae; genus Streptomyces; species Streptomyces sp. NPDC004031. The sequence goes on from NZ_JBSGHL010000027.1 coordinate 98,475, forward strand.
TCCTGATCGCCGAGTCCGACCTCAACGACCCGCGCACCACCGCCCCGCGCGAGGCGGGCGGCCAGGGCCTGCACGCGCAGTGGAACGACGACTTCCACCACGCCCTGCACACCGCGGTGACGGGCGAGGCGCAGGGCTACTACGCCGACTTCGCCGCCGCGGGTCCCGCCGCCGTGGCCAGGACGCTGACCCACGGCTTCTTCCACGACGGCACCTGGTCCTCCTTCCGCGGCCGTCACCACGGCCGCCCGATCGACCCGACGACGCTGCCGGGCCACCGGCTGCTCGGCTACGCGCAGACGCACGACCAGATCGGCAACCGCGCGACCGGCGACCGGCTTTCGCCGCAGGCGCTCGGTGTCGCCGCGGCGCTCGTGCTGACCTCGCCCTTCACCCCGATGCTCTTCATGGGCGAGGAGTGGGGCGCGAGCACCCCGTGGCAGTTCTTCACCGACCACCACGACGCGGAGCTGGGCGCGGCCATCACCGCGGGGCGGCGGCGCGAGTTCGCCGCGCACGGCTGGGCCGAGCAGGACGTGCCCGACCCGCAGGACCCGGCCACCCGCGACCGCTCGTGCCTGGACTGGGCGGAGCCGGAGAAGGAGGGGCACCGCGAACTGCTGGAGTGGTACCGGGCGCTGATCGCGCTGCGCCGCTCCGAACCCGCCCTGACCGACCCGCAGCTGGACACCGTCACGGCGACGGCGGGCGGCCGGACGCTGCGGGTCGCGCGCGGCCCCTTCCGTGTCCTCGTCAACTTCTCCGACGCGCCCGCGCGGGTCCCGCTGAACGCGCCCTGCGAGGTGGTGCTGTCCCGCCCGGCGTGCAAGCTGCTGCCGGGCCCCGCCGTGCAACTGCCCGCCCGGGGGGCGGCGGTGCTGCGGACGGTGGACGCTACCGTGGACGTATGACCGACGACCGGCAGGACCGGCCCCAGGACGACACGGCCGACGAGCCGCGCGCGGACTGCGTGCTGTGCGGCGACCCGACCGAGCACCCCGCGAGCACCCGCGGCGCCACGTACTGCCCGGTGTGCGAGTGGCAGGAGGCGCAGCGCACCGCCTGCTCGGGCTGACCGGCGCTCCCGGGCGGCTAGGTCTGTCGTTCGGATCTCCGCGGGAGAGCGTCAACAAGAAAAACACGGCCCCGGAGGTGGGGGGGAACAAAAAGTAGCGGGAAGCAGAGAAGAGGGGCGCGGC
>NZ_JBSGHL010000028.1:0-96781 GCF_053604375.1 Streptomyces sp. NPDC004031
ACTCCGACTGGGTGCGCACCTACCTCGCCAACGGGGCGAGCAGCGTGTGGGGCCTGTCGGCCACCGTCGTCGGCACGGTGTTCCAGCTCTTCACCGTGCTGCTGTTCACCTTCTACTTCGCCGCCGACGGCCCGCGGCTGCGCAGGGCGCTGTGCTCCGTGCTGCCGCCCGCCCGGCAGGCCGAGGTGCTGCGCGCATGGGACATCGCCGTCGCCAAGACCGGCGGCTACCTGTACTCCCGCGCGCTGATGGCGGTGATCTCCGGTGTCGCGCACTACATCCTGCTGCAGGTCCTCGGCGTGCCCTACGCGCCCGCGCTCGGGGTGTGGGTCGGCCTCGTCTCGCAGTTCATCCCGACCGTCGGCACCTATCTCGCGGGTGCGCTGCCGGTCCTGATCGCGTTCGCCGAGGATCCGTGGGACGCCCTGTGGGTGCTCTGCTTCGTCGTGATCTACCAGCAGTTCGAGAACTACCTGCTCCAGCCGCGCATCACCGCGCGGACCGTGGACATCCACCCGGCGGTCGCCTTCGGCTCCGTCGTCGCGGGAACGGCCCTGCTCGGAGCGGTGGGCGCGCTCATCGCCATCCCCGCGACCGCCACGCTGCAAGGTTTCTTCTCGGCCTATGTGCGACGCTACGAAGTGACCGATCCGCGGCTGTGACGGCCCGGACGTCCCCCGGCGGGTCGCTTGACACGAAAATCGAACATCCATTCTGATGGATGAGCGGGGACCGATTCTCCGCGCCGGCGGCACGGATTCCGGCCCGGGTGACGGGCCGGAGCCGCCCAAGTTATCCACAGGTCGGAGCGACGTTCCCGGCGCGTTGTCAGTGGCAGGCGCTAGCGTCGTGGACGTGAAGCGATCGAACCAGACATCCCGGGTGGAACCCATGGCAGGAAACGACCGCGACAAGGCGCTCGACGCCGCGCTCGCACAGATTGAACGGCAGTTCGGCAAGGGCGCGGTCATGCGCCTGGGCGACCGGCCGAATGAGCCCATCGAGGTCATCTCCACCGGGTCGACCGCCCTGGACGTGGCCCTCGGCGTCGGCGGTCTGCCGCGCGGCCGGGTCGTGGAGATCTACGGCCCCGAGTCCTCCGGCAAGACGACCTTGACGCTGCACGCGGTGGCCAACGCCCAGCGGGCCGGTGGCACTGTGGCGTTCGTCGACGCCGAGCACGCCCTCGACCCCGAGTACGCCAAGGCCCTCGGCGTCGACACGGACAACCTGCTGCTGTCCCAGCCGGACACCGGCGAGCAGGCGCTGGAGATCGTGGACATGCTGGTCCGCTCGGGCGCGATCGACCTCATCGTGATCGACTCCGTGGCAGCCCTCGTGCCGCGGGCCGAGATCGAGGGCGAGATGGGCGACTCGCACGTGGGTCTCCAGGCCCGGCTCATGAGCCAGGCGCTCCGCAAGATCACCAGCGCGCTCAACCAGTCCAAGACCACCGCCATCTTCATCAACCAGCTGCGCGAGAAGATCGGTGTGATGTTCGGCTCGCCGGAGACCACCACCGGTGGCCGCGCACTGAAGTTCTACGCCTCCGTCCGGATCGACATCCGCCGGATCGAGACGCTCAAGGACGGCACGGAGGCGGTCGGCAACCGCACCCGCTGCAAGATCGTCAAGAACAAGGTGGCGCCGCCCTTCAAGCAGGCCGAGTTCGACATCCTCTACGGCCAGGGCATCAGCCGCGAGGGCGGTCTGATCGACATGGGCGTCGATCACGGCTTCGTCCGCAAGTCCGGCGCCTGGTACACGTACGAGGGCGACCAGCTCGGCCAGGGCAAGGAGAACGTCCGGAATTTCCTCAAGGACAATCCGGACCTGGCCGACGAGATCGAGAAGCGGATCAAGGAGAAGCTGGGCGTCGGCGTGCGGAAGACCGACACGCCGGAAGCCCAGCCGGGAGCGGAGCCGGCCGGTGCCGAGGCGGCGGCCAAGGCCGAGGTGCCTGCACCGAAGAAGGCGACCAAGGCCACCGCAGCCAAGGCCTGACGCCGTGGCGGGCAGGTCCCAGGAGCGCGGCGGCTCTTCCGAGTCGAGGGCCTCGCAAGAGCCGCCGCTCAGTCCCGAGGAGCAGGCAAGGGCGCTGTGCCTGCGCCTGCTCACCGGGAGCCCCCGTACGCGCAAGCAACTCGCCGACGCCCTGCGCAAGCGGGAGATCCCCGAGGAAGTGGCCGAGAGCGTCCTGGAGCGCTTCCAGGACGTCGGGCTGATCGACGACCAGGCGTTCGCCAACGCCTGGGTGGAGTCCCGGCACCGCGGGCGCGGCCTCGCCCGCCGGGCCCTCGCCCAGGAGCTGCGCCACCGCGGAGTGGAGGCCGAGCTGGTCACCGAGGCCGTCGGCCTGCTCGATCCCGAGCAGGAGGAGGAGACGGCCCAGGCCCTCGTCCAGCGCCGGCTGCCCGGCACCCGCGGCCTGGACCGCGACCGGCGGATCCGGCGGCTGGCCGGCATGCTGGCGCGCAAGGGATACGGCGAGGGCCTGGCGCTGAAGGTGGTGCGCGACGCCCTCGCCGCAGAAGCCGACAGCGCCCACGACGACTCCGGCTCCTGGCACGGTTCCGGCGGTCCGGAGCCGTGGGAGTGAGCCGCAGGGCTTCTACGGGGTGCGCCCGCTGACCCGGGCGCCCGCCGAGCCGTCCCGCGGCATGCCACCCGCGGCGCCGGGCGCCCCGTCGTCCGTGCCGTCCGGACCCTCGCCGGTGTCGCCGTCGGCCGCCGTCGGGGGGCCGCCGCGCGCCAGGTCGGCGTACGAGTACAGCTCGGCGGGGCGGCATCCGACCATCGCTGTGACCAGGTGCCCGTCCGGCCGGATGAGCAGCACGGTGTGCGCCGTCGCCCCCGGATAGGACTCAGTGACCAGCAGTTCGGCCGGGGTGGGAAGCGCCGCGACCGCCGACGCCAGCCGCGGCATCAGCCCGGCCGTCAGCCAGTGCCTGCTCTCCCACACGCCGGTGCCGGGCGCGACCAGCAGGACCACGAGGCCCTGGCCCAGCCGGTCCCGCAGACGTCCCACCGTGCCGTCGAGCGCCGTGACGGGCACGTCGTCGACCCGGCCGCCCGGCGGTGTGTCGCATCCGGCCACCAGCGGCGACGCGCCGGCCCTGCCACTGCCCGACCGCGCCGCGGGCAGCGCGAGCGGCGAGCGCGCGTAGACCCGGGAGACGGCGGAAGCGCCCCGCCCCAGGTGGCTGTCGGTCAGCATCTCCGCATGGCCGCGGGCGGAACCCGACAGCAGCGACTGCCGGACCGTCTGCCACGCCCCGCTCGCCCGCAGCAGCGGAAGCGCCTGGTCGGTGGCCCGCAGCCGGCTCCCCACCGCCCCGCGGCGCTCGGCCTCGTAACTGTCCAGCAGCACCTTGGACGCACCGTCGTGCCACGCCAGGGCGAGCTTCCAGGACAGGTTCTCCGCGTCCCGCAGACCCTCCTCGACGCTCTGCGCACCCAGCGCCCCCATGACGTGGGCGGCATCGCCCGCCAGGAACACCCGGCGCACCCGCCACCGCCGGGCCAGCCGCTGGTGCACCGCGTAGTCCGCCGAGCCGACGACCTCGTAGGGCACCACGCTGCCGCACCACGCCGCGAGCGTGCCGCGCAGCCGTTCCACCAGCGCGTCCGGCGTCAGCGCGCGGGCCTGCACCGGCAGCAGCCAGTCCAGCCGCCACAGCCCCCCGGGCAGCGGCCGCGCCGTCACCTCCTGCCCGGCCGGCGCGCCCGGCGGATCACGGTGCAGCAGCGCCACACCGGGTTCGGGCAGCTCGGCGCGTACGACCGCCACGGCGTGCCGGTCCACCGCCGTGCGGCCGGGGAAGCGCACCCCGAGCAGTTTGCGGACCGTCGACCGCGGTCCGTCGCACCCCACCAGGAAACTGCCGCGCCACCACGTCTCGTGCGAGCCACGGGTGTGCACCGTGACACCGCGCGCGTCCTGCTCCACCGCGTCCACCCGGCAGCCGGCCACGATCCGGACCGAGCCGCAACCCAGCAGCGCCTGCCGCAGCCCGTTCTCCAACCGGTGCTGGGCGATGTGCACGGGCGCGTCGTCCGCCCCGAAGTCGAGCCGCGCCACCTCCGCGCGCCGGCGGACCGTGCGCCAGCCCTTCCAGGCCGCGCCCTCGGTCCGGACGCCCGGGTATCCCAGCCGTTCGACCAGGGCGGCCGCGGCCGGGCCGAGCACGGCGGTGCGCGAACGCCGCAGCCCGTCGGCGTCGGCGATCACCTCCGCCTCGTCCAGCAGGATGACGGGGACGTCGCGGCGGGCCAGCGCGAGGGCGAGGGTCAGGCCGACCGGGCCTGCCCCCGCGACGATCACCGGATCCACTCAGCGGTCCCGGGAAGGAGTGCGGTCACAAAGCGTATGCAACTCACTGCGCCTGCCCACGTCAAGCGACAGTCGCACGTCGGCGCGGTGCGAGCGCGGCACAGCGGGCGCACCGGCGCACATCGGGTGGCGCGCGGGACGCGTACCGGGTCGGTAACGGTCCGCACCACGAGCCGGTACCCCCTTGACTCACCCCCGCCGGATCGGGGTGGATGCCGTGACAAAGCAGAAGCGGAAGCGAGCCGGCGCGTACCCTGCCGCCGGGCGTCGCCCGCCCCGGCACGCCGGGGCCCCGCCGGACCGGCGGGCGACAGAAAGAGGAGTGGCACAGATGCGGCTGCTGCTGGTGGAGGACGACGACCGGGTTGCCGCGGCCGTCTCGGCGCTCCTCGGCAAGCACGGTTTCGACGTCAGGCACGCGCGCAACGGCGAGGAGGCGCTCCAGGCCCTGCTGCCGGACGGCGGACCGGCGTTCGACTGCGTCCTGCTCGACCTCGGCCTTCCCGACCAGGACGGCTTCGAGGTGTGCAGCAGGATCCGGCGCAGGACGGCCACACCGGTGATCATGGTCACCGCCCGCGCGGACGTCCGCTCCCGCATCCACGGCCTCAACCTGGGCGCCGACGACTACGTCGTCAAGCCGTACGACACCGGCGAACTGCTCGCCCGCATCCATGCCGTCAGCCGCCGCCCGCCGCTGCGCCCGGAGGGCGCCGGCTCACCGCCGCCGGCCCACGGCGCGGGCGGCGCCGCGCAGGCCGCCGCACCCCCCGCGGCGCGCACCCGGCTGCAACTGGGCCCCATGGCCATCGAGCCGGCCACCCGCAGCGTCACCGTCGAGGGCGCGGCCGTGGTGCTGACCCGCAAGGAGTTCGACCTGCTGGCGCTGCTCGCCGGGCACCCCGGGGTGGTCTTCCGCCGGGAGCAGATCATCAGCGAGGTGTGGCGGACCGCGTGGGAGGGCACAGGGCGCACCCTGGAGGTCCATGTGGCGTCCCTGCGGTCCAAGCTCCGTGTCCCGTCCATGATCGAGACGGTGCGCGGCGTGGGCTACCGGCTCGTCGTCCCGCCCGCCGGCTGAGCCGCCCCGCGAAGCGGATCTCCCACCGTGCGCACCCGACTGCTCCCGCTGCTCATCGTGCTGATGGCAGGCGTTCTGCTGGCCCTCGGCATCCCACTCGCCGTCAGCCAGGCGGCCGCCCAGCAGCAGCGTGTCGTCGTCGACCGGATCGACGACACCACGCGCTTCGCGGCGCTGGCCCAGTTCGTGACCGCGCGGAACGAGGAGCAGTCGATGGTCGACAGCGTGGACGGCGAGAGGCTGCACACGCTGCGCACGGAACTCGTCCGCTACCAGCAGCTGTACGGGATCAGCGCCGGGGTCTTCTACCGCGACAGCACCGCCATGGCCGAGGCGCCCGCGAAGTGGCGACTGCCCGCCGAGGGCGAGCTCTACGACGCCTACGAGTCGGCGCTGCTGGGCCGCCGTGCCCACGACCCGGCGCAGGTCTGGCCGTGGCAGCACCGGCGGCTGGCCATCGCGTCACCGATCGTGCGGGACGGCGACGTCGTGGCGGTGGTCGTGACCGATTCCCCGACCGGCGCCCTGCGCTCGCGCATCCTGCACGGCTGGATGCTGCTCGCCGCGGGGGAACTCGCGGCCATGGTCATCGCCGTGCTCTGCGCGGTGCGGCTGACCGCCTGGGTGCTGCTGCCGGTCGCGAAACTGGACCGCGTCACCCATGACATCGCCACCGGCCGGATGAAGTCCCGGGTCCGGGCGACCGGCGGGCCGCCCGAACTGCGCCGGCTGGTCCGTTCGTTCAACGAGATGGCCGACAACGTCGAGGCGGTGCTCGACCAGCAGCGAGCCTTCGTCGCCGACGCCTCGCACCAGCTGCGCAACCCGCTCTCCGCGCTGCTGCTGCGGATCGAGCTGCTGGGCCTGGAACTGCCCGAGGGCCACACCGAGGCCGACGCGGTCAAGGAGGAGGGGCACCGGCTGGCCCAGGTGCTGGACGACCTGCTGGGACTGGCCGTCGCCGAGAGCTCGGGAGGCCACCCGCAGGTGATCGACGTGGCGGCCCTGGTCCGTACGCGTACGGCCGCTTGGCGCCCGGTGGCCGACCGGGCGCAGGTCGGGCTGGACTTCACCGGGCCGCCGCCGGACGGCCCGGCGGTGACCGGCTGGGCGGACGCCGTGGCCCTGTCCAGCGCGCTGGACGCCGTGCTGGACAACGCGATCAAGTTCACGCCGGCGGGAGGCGAGGTCGGCGTCGTGGTCGAGGCGGGCGAGGACGCGGCCGCCGTGGTGGTCGCCGACGGCGGACCGGGCCTGGCCGACGAGGAACTGGCGAGGGTCGGCGACCGCTTCTGGCGCAGCCCGCGGCATCAGAACGTGCAGGGCTCCGGGCTCGGCCTGTCGATCGCACGGTCACTGCTGCGCCAGGGCGGCGGCGCCATCGCGTACGGGCACCATGAGCCGACCGGGCTCCGGGTCACGCTCACCGTGCCGCGGACGGCTCCGGAGTCCTGACGCGGCGCCTCAGGGCTTCACCGAGCGGTAGTAGCGTATGGCGCCCTGATGGAGGGGCAGCGGGTCGGTGAAGACGGCGGTGCGCAGGTCCACCAGTTGGGCCGCGTGCACCACGGTGCCGATCGCGTCCCGGCTGTCGATCACCGCCCGGGTCAGCCTCTCGACCAGCCCGGCGTCCGCGCGGTCGGTGGTGATCAGCAGATTGGGCACGGCGACGGTGGGTACGGCCTTGCTGTCCTGCGCCGAGGGATACGCGTCGGCAGGCATCGCCGCCTGGCGGTAGTACGCCATCTCCGGCCCCAGCGCGTGCAGCGACGCCACCATGTCACCGAGCTGGACCAGCCTGATCCGCGCCACCGGCGTGGCCATGGCCGTGACGGCGGCCGTCGGCAGCCCTCCGGACCAGAAGAACGCGTCGAGCCTGCCGCCGAGCAGCATGGCGGGCGCCTCGTCGATGCCGACCGGCACGGCGGTGATGTCCTTGTCTACGTTCATGCCCGCGGCCTGGAAGAGCCGGTGGGTGATGAGGCTGACGCCGGAGTCGGCCTGGCCGATGCCGACCGTCATGCCGCGCAGGTCCCGGATCGACCGGACCGGGGAGTCGCGCGGGACGATCAGCTGCATGTAGTCGTCGTAGAGCCGGGCGACGGCGCGCAGCCGCGACTTGCCGGGCCCGTTGTAGCTGGCCACCGCGTCGGCGGCGGCGATCGTGAAGTCCGAACGGCCGGACGCGACGCGCTTGATGTTGTCGACCGAGCCCTCGGTGTGCTCCAGCGTGACCTGAACCCCGGGCAGCGCCGTCCGCAGGTCGCCCTGCAGCAGCATCCCGTACTTCTCGTAGACGCCGTTGGCGACACCCGTCGCGAAGGACACCGGCCGGTGCGGGTACGACGGGCCGTCCGACGGCACCAGCCACCACGCCAGCAGCGCCAGCGCCAGGGCCGCGCCCAGCGAACCCTGGACGTACCGCCACAGCCTGGCCCGGCGGCCCTGCGGCCGGAGCAGGCGAAGCACACGACGGTCCATGGCCCGCGATCCTGCCAGGCGGCGGCGGTGCGGGGAAGGGCGGCCGCCCGGTGGCCGGGAGTTGTCCACAAGCCGGAGGCGAGGCGGCGGGGAAAGCACGTACTCTGGGTCATTGTTATGAGCGCGCGTACTTACGAGGTCCGCACCTACGGGTGCCAGATGAACGTCCACGACTCCGAGCGGCTGTCCGGCCTGCTGGAGGACGCCGGGTACGTCCGGGCGCCCGAGGGCTCGGACGGGGCGGACGTCGTCGTCTTCAACACCTGTGCGGTGCGGGAGAACGCCGACAACCGGCTCTACGGCAATCTGGGCCAGCTCGTGCCGAAGAAGGCCGCCCGGCCCGGCATGCAGATCGCCGTCGGCGGCTGCCTGGCGCAGAAGGACCGCGACACGATCGTGAAGCGCGCCCCCTGGGTCGACGTCGTCTTCGGCACCCACAACATCGGACAGCTGCCGGTGCTGCTGGAGCGCGCCCGGATCGCGGACGAGGCGCAGGTGGAGATCGCCGAGTCGCTGGAGACCTTCCCCTCGACGCTGCCCTCGCGCCGCGAGTCGGCCTATGCCGCGTGGGTGGCCATCTCCGTGGGCTGCAACAACACCTGCACCTTCTGCATCGTGCCCGCGCTGCGCGGCAAGGAGAAGGACCGGCGCCCCGGTGACGTCCTCGCCGAGGTAGAGGCGCTCGTCGCCGAGGGCGTGATCGAGGTCACGCTGCTCGGCCAGAACGTCAACGCGTACGGCTCCGACATCGGCGACCGCGAGGCCTTCGGCAAACTGCTGCGGGCCACCGGAGCGGTCGAGGGCCTGGAGCGGATCCGCTTCACCTCACCGCACCCGCGGGACTTCACCGACGACGTCATCGCGGCCATGGCCGGGACGCCGAACGTGATGCACCAGCTGCACATGCCGCTCCAGTCGGGCTCCGACCAGGTGCTGCGGGCGATGCGCCGCTCCTACCGGCAGGACCGCTACCTGGGCATCATCGAGAAGGTGCGCGCCGCCATGCCGGACGCCGCCATCACCACCGACATCATCGTGGGCTTCCCGGGCGAGACCGAGGAGGACTTCGAGCAGACCCTGCACGTCGTCCGCGAGGCACGCTTCGCCCAGGCTTTCACCTTCCAGTACAGCAAGCGCCCCGGCACCCCCGCGGCCGACATGGACGGGCAGATCCCCAAGGCCGTCGTCCAGGAGCGCTACGAGCGCCTGGTGGCGCTCCAGGAGGAGATCTCCTGGGAGGAGAACAAGAAGCAGGTCGGCCGCACCCTGGAAGTGCTCGTCGCCGAGGGCGAGGGCCGCAAGGACGAGGCCACCCGGCGGCTGTCCGGACGCGCGCCCGACAACCGCCTCGTGCACTTCGAGCGCCCCGAGGGACAGCAGGTCAGGCCCGGGGACATGGTCACCGTCGAGATCACCTACGCCGCGCCGCACCACCTGCTCGCCGAGCGCCCCGCGCAGGCCGTGCGCCGCACGCGCGCCGGGGACGCCTGGGAACGCCGCACCGCGGCTGCCGCGCAGGCCCCGGCCGGTGTCATGCTCGGTATGCCCGTGGTCGGTGCCCCGGCGGCCGTGCCCGCCGCTGCCGCGGGCGGCTGCTCCGTCTGCTGACGCGGTCCGGGCCCGCTGTCGGTGCCCGGCGGTAAAGTGTCGATCATGCTGGTCGCCGCCGCCGTCTGCCCCTGTCCGCCGCTGCTGGTCCCCGAGGTGGCGGCCGGGGCCGCACCCGAGCTGGACGCGCTGCGGGACGCCTGCGCGGACGCCGTCGGACTGCTGGCCGCCGCACTGCCCGACCGGCTGGTGGTCGTCGGGCCCGAGGAGGGAACGGGAAGCCGCACCCTTGCGTCCGGCGTACACGGGGACTTCCGGCCCTTCGGTGTCGCGCTCGACGTACGGCTCGGGCAGCCCTCCGCGGCCGCGGACGAGCCGGGCGGCGCCACCTCCGGTGCGGCGACCCTGCCGCCGTCGCTCGCGGTGGCCGCCTGGCTGCTGCGCGGCTGGAACGCGGAGGAGACGACCGGGCTGGCCGTCGGGGAAGCGCTGGACGCGGGACGCTGCGCCGATGAGGGCCGGGCGCTCGCCGCGTCCGCGGAGCGGGTCGCGCTGCTGGTCATGGGCGACGGCAGCGCATGCCGGACGGTCAAGGCACCGGGCTATCTGGACGAGCGGGCCGCGGGCTTCGACGCCGCGGTGTCGGCCGCACTGGACGCCGCGGACACCGGCACCCTGGCGGGGCTCGACGCGGCGCTCGCCGCCGAGCTGCGGGTCGCGGGCCGCGCACCCTGGCAGGTGCTGGCCGGGGCCGCAGCGGATGCGGGCCTGGACGGCCGGCTGCTCCACGAGGCCGCGCCCTACGGCGTCGGGTACTTCGTCGCCTGCTGGACCTGAGCCCGCGCCGGACCGACGGCATCACCGGTGGGCGTGGACGAGCCGCGGAAGGTGGAATTCCGCGGCTGTCCGGTCCGGGGCGGCACCCGGCCGGGCGTGACGAGCGCCCGGGGGAGTGGCGGATCCTTGCCAGGACCGGCCGGGCCGTCAGGACGGAGGCAGAACCCTCAGGGCGTGCGGGCTCTCAGGACTTGCCGGGCTGGTCTCCCTGACCGGACGGACCCGCCTGACCGGACTGGCCGCCCTCGCCGCCCTTGCCGCCGAGGTTCTGGGTGGCGCTCTTGGCCTTGTCGGCCCCGGAGCTGATCTTGTCCGAGTACTTCCCGCCGGTCTTCGAGTCGGCCATCTGCGCGGCCTTGTCGATCCCCGACTCGACCTTCTCGCCGTGCTGCCGGGCGAGATCCCCGGCCTTGCCCCTGGCCATGCCGAGCTTGTCCTTCAACGTGTCCATGAAGCTCATCAGGCACCTTCCCTGGACGCTGAGCGATGAGGGCGGTGGCTCCGCCGCTTCGCGTCACCGATGGCGCAAAGCGGGCCGAGCGGCGCAAAACGCCCTCCCCGTCCTCTGACCATACCCGCGCCCCGGGGCGGGCGCCGCCGGGCGGACCTCCGGACCGCGACCGGGCACGCCGGTTGTTTGGGAGAATCGCCGGGTGAAGAACCGTGTGATCACCGTCGTCGGTCCCACCGCGGCCGGAAAGTCCGACCTCGGCGTCACGCTCGCCAGGGAATGGGGCGGCGAGGTGATCAACGCCGACTCCATGCAGCTCTACCGCGGCATGGACATCGGAACGGCGAAGCTGACCACCGCCGACCGGCAGGGCGTACCCCACCACCTGCTGGACATCTGGGACGTGACACAGGCCGCCAACGTCGCGGACTACCAGCGGCTCGCCCGCGCCGAGATCGACCGCCTGCACGCGGCGGGCCGCGTCCCGGTGCTGGTGGGCGGTTCGGGGCTGTACGTGCGCGCCGTGATCGATCCGCTGGAGTTCCCCGGCACCGACGCGGCGGTACGGGCCCGGCTGGAGGCCGAGCTGGCGGAGGACGGCCCCGGCCCGCTGCACGCCCGCCTCGCCGCCGCCGATCCGGAGGCCGCCCGGCTCATCCTGCCCAGCAACGGACGCCGCATCGTGCGCGCCCTCGAAGTCGTCGAGATCACCGGCCGCCCCTTCACCGCGAGCCTGCCCGGCACCGAGTCGCAGGAGGCGGTCTACGACACCGTGCAGATCGGCGTGGACGTGCCCCGTCCCGTGCTCGACGAGCGCATCGTGCGGAGGGTGGACCGGATGTGGGACGAGGGCCTGGTGGCGGAGGTCCGCGCCCTGGAGGCCGCCGGGCTGCGCGAGGGCCGTACCGCCTCGCGCGCGCTCGGCTACCAGCAGGTGCTGGCCGCGTTCGCGGGGGAGTGCACCGAGGACGAGGCGCGCGCCGAGACCGCACGAGCCACGAAACGTTTCGCGCGGCGGCAGGACTCGTGGTTCCGCCGGGACCACCGTGTGCACTGGCTCACGGCTCAGGGGGCGGAACTCGCCGACCGCGCGCTGACGTTGCTCGGGGAAGCGGTCACAGCCTGATCACGTGATGGCATCGGGACGCCCCGGCGTCCGGGAGGAGCCCTCCGGGCGTGCCATCATCAAGCATCCAGCTACGGTGTCGGAGACTCGGGAGGGCGCGTGGCGATGGCACTCGGCCCACGCGACACCCCCCAGGGGCGCGACTCGACAGCGGACTCCTACGAGTCACATGTGTCACAGGGCACCAACGGTGTCCCGTCCGGTGGGCCGGAACCGGTCGAACGGCTGGACGAGCCCGCGCCGTTGGAGCCGCTGGGCGACCCCATGGACCTCCTCGACCCGATGGCGGTCATCGACCCGGCGCTGTCGCTCGACGGCGGCCAGTCCTTCCGCGAACTGCGCCCGCAGCGGCGGCTGCGGATCTGGCAGCTCGCGCCGATCGTCGCGCTCGCCGTGGCCGGTTCGCTGATGTTCGCCTTCCCGCTCGCCTTCGAGTCCGGCGACGCCGGACCCGTCGTCGCGATGCTCGGCCTGCTGCTGTGCGGGTGCTCGGCGGGCTGGGGCCTGACGGCCGCCCTCCGGGTCGGCTACACCTTGCCCGGACTGCCGGTGCGCGGCTCGGGCACCCGGGTGGACTGGCGCTACGTCGCCGGTTACGCCGTGGCGGTCGTCCTGCTGGCCCTGCTCGCCGTCTGGCGCGTCGCCCGGCTGCGCTGACCGGCCGCGACCGGCCGCGACCGCCCTTCCGGGACCGGCCGCGTACGATCGAAGATGTGACAGACGCACGGCACGGCACCGCCCCCCTGAGCTTCCTCAAGGGCCACGGGACCGAGAACGACTTCGTGATCGTCCCCGACCCGGACGGCCTGCTCGACCTGTCCGCGGCCCAGGTGGCACGGCTGTGCGACCGGCGTGCCGGGATCGGCGGCGACGGCCTGCTCCGGGTGGTGCGCTCGGCCGCCCACCCCGAGGCGGCGGACCTCGCCGACCGCGCCGAGTGGTTCATGGACTACCGCAACAGCGACGGCAGCGTCGCCGAGATGTGCGGCAACGGCGTGCGGGTCTTCGCGCGGTACCTGCAGCGTGCGGGCCTCGCCGAGGCCGGTGACCTGACCGTCGCCACCCGCGCCGGGCTGCGGCAGGTCCACATCGCCAAGGACGGCGGCGACGGCGTGCCCGGTGACGTCACCGTGGGCATGGGCCGTGCCGCCTTTCCCGGAGGGGACGTCACGGTCACGGTCGGCAGCCGTACCTGGCCGGCGCTCAACGTCAACATGGGCAACCCGCACGCGGTCGTCTTCGTGGCCGACCTCGACGAGGCGGGCGACCTCTACCGGGCACCCGGCGTCGCGCCCGCCGAGGCCTATCCCACCGGCACCAACGTGGAGTTCGTCGTCGACCGCGGCCCCCGCCACGTGGCCATGCGCGTCCACGAGCGCGGCTCGGGCGAGACCCGCTCCTGCGGTACGGGCGCCTGCGCCGTGATGGTCGCCGCGGCCCGCCGTGACGGCCTCGACCCGGCGCGGACCGGCCGCCCGGTCACGTACACCGTGGACGTCCCCGGCGGGCGGCTGGTGATCACCGAGAACACCGACGGGCGGATCGAGATGACCGGTCCCGCGGTCGTCGTCGCCGAGGGCGTCGCCGAAGCCGCCCTGGTGGCGGGAACCCCCTCGGCCTGATCGCACGGGCCGCTTGCACCGCGGGGCACATTCCGCCGGGAATCCCCGTACACCATCCCTCGAACGGGTGACGGGGATCACTCTCGGCGAGAGCGCGGCAGCCGCACGTGGTGGGCTCGGTAGCATCAATCACCGGCGCGGCCCCGCGGGTCGTGCGAGGCTTCCGCAGCCGGTCCATGCTGCCGGAGGTGTCGATGAGCGCAGACAACGCGGTGGATGCCGGGCAGGCCGCCGAGATCCCGCGACGCGGCCTGCGGCGCATCGATCTGCGCAGGCTGGGACGGGCCGCCCTGCTCGGCCCGGGTCCCCGGGACCGGCTGCCCGGCGCCATCGAGCACCTCATCAAGGTCCACCGCGCCCGGCACCCGCAGGCCGGCTCCGAGGCGATCGAGACGCTGCGCCGCGCGTATGTGCTCGCCGAGTCCTCGCACCGCGGGCAGATGCGCAAGAGCGGTGAGCCGTACATCACCCACCCGCTCGCCGTCACCCTCATCCTGGCCGAACTCGGCGCCGAGACCACCACGTTGACGGCGTCGCTGCTGCACGACACGGTCGAGGACACCGAGGTGACGCTGGATCAGGTGCACGCCGAGTTCGGCGCCGAGGTCACGCATCTCGTCGACGGCGTCACCAAGCTGGAGAAGGTCGACTACGGGGCCGCGGCCGAGTCGGAGACCTTCCGCAAGATGCTCGTCGCGACCGG
The DNA here is from genome assembly GCF_053604375.1 of Streptomyces sp. NPDC004031. Classification (NCBI taxonomy): domain Bacteria; kingdom Bacillati; phylum Actinomycetota; class Actinomycetes; order Kitasatosporales; family Streptomycetaceae; genus Streptomyces; species Streptomyces sp. NPDC004031. The sequence continues at coordinate 14,183 of NZ_JBSGHL010000028.1, forward strand.
CAGCGACGTGCGGGTGATGGCCATCAAGCTGGCCGACCGGCTGCACAACGTCCGCACCCTCGGGGTGATGCGCCCCGACAAGCAGGCCAGGATCGCCCGCGTCACGCGGGACGTCCTCATCCCGCTCGCCGAGCGGCTCGGCGTCCAGGCGCTCAAGACGGAGCTGGAGGACCGGGTCTTCGCGATCCTGCACCCCGCGGAATACGCCCGTACCCGGGCCATGATGGCCGCCAACGCCGAGCGGCCGGACCTGCTGGCCGTGATCGCCGAGGACCTGCGCAAGGTGCTGCGCGAGGCGGACATCGCGGCGGAGGTGGCCATCAGGCCGCGGCACGCCGTCTCGGTGCACCGGCTGCTGCTCAAACGCGGCGGGACGGAGCTGGACAGCGGTGACTTTGGACGGCTGCTCGTGCTGGTCGGGGAACCCGCCGACTGCTACGCGGTGCTCGGCGAGCTGCACACCTGCTTCACTCCGGTCATCGCCGAGTTCAAGGACTTCATCGCCGCTCCCAAGTTCAACCTCTACCAGTCCCTGCACACCGCGGTGGCCGACGCCCAGGGGCGGATCGCCGAGGTCCTGGTCCGCACCCGGCAGATGCACCGGGTCGCCGAGACCGGGGTGATCGCTCTCGGCCACACCCCCGCCCCCACGGAGCAGCCGCGTCCCTCCGGCGGCACCGACACCCGGGCCGCGGCCGCCGCCGCATCGCGCTCCGGGGAGGCGCCGGCGCCCGCCGCCGAGGCGTGGGGCAAGGTGGACCTGTCGCGGCCCGGATGGCTCGCCCGGCTGCTGGAGTGGCAGCGCGACGCCCCCGACTCGGACATCTTCTGGACGGCGCTGCGCGACGACCTGGCGCAGGACCGGGAGATCACGGTCTTCACCGCCGACGGCACCGACGCCTCGGGCACGGTCCGGCTGCCCGCCGGCGCCAGCTGCGTCGACGCCGCCTACGCCGTGCACGGCGAGGACGGGCACCGATGTATCGGCGTACGGGTCAACGGCCGGCTGGCGCCGCTGAGCACGCGACTGCAGGACGGTGACAGCCTGCAACTGCTGCTGGACGACGCGGCGACCTCGCGCCCCGGTGCCGACTGGCTCGACCACGCCGCCACGCCCGCGGCCCGTATCGCGATCACCCGCTGGCTGGCCCTGCATCCGGCCCCCGCCGACGACGAGCAGCCCGCGGCGCTGCCCGCCCTGCGCCCGGCCAAGGAGGTGTCCGGCCCGCGGCCCGAGCTGCCGGTGGCGGTCGCCGATCTGCCCGGTGCCACGGTCCGGCTGGCCCGCTGCTGTACGCCCGTCCCGCCCGACGCGGTGACGGGCTTCGTCATCCGGGGCGGCACCGTGACCGTCCACCGTGCCGAATGCCCCTCCACCGCGCGGATGGCCGCGGCCGGCCGCAGGCCCGTACCGGTCGGGTGGCGCGACGGCACTCCGGCCGGCGGCTACCGGGCCACCGTGCTGGCGGAGGCGCTGAGCCGGCCCAGGCTGCTGGCGGACCTGACCGAGGCCATCGCCGCCGAGGGGGTCGGTATCGTCTCGGCCGCGGTGGAGCCTCCGCAGGAACTCAGGGTGCGGCACACCTACACCGTGGAACTGCCCGATCCCGGGGCCCTGGCCGGGCTGATGCGCGCCATGCGGGCGGTGCCGGGCGTCTACGACGTCTACCGGTCCCGCCCCGCCGTCACCACCCGGCGCGGCTGACCGGGACCGGATCCCGCCACCGGCAGCCTCGCCGCACCCCCACGCGCGTCCCCCGTCGCTCACCGCGCCCACCCCTTCACCCGGAGCGGCCGCCGATCGCCGACGGCCTCATTCGATTACTCTGAGTGAATGCCCGTGTGTGCCGGGGATCTAATCCTCGATCCGTGTCACTCGTGCGAGTGATCGTGCCGCAGTGCCCGTGCCGGGAAACCCGCGTGACCGCGAGGGCCGGGCGTGCGACCATCGTAATGACGGCACGTACGCGTGCCCGACCCACAACCGCGCTACCAAAGGATCAGATGACCTCCTCTTTTTCTTCCTCCACGAACGATCGCCAGCGCCTCGCCGAAAGCCGTCGGGCCGACGCCCTGATGGAGGAGGACGTCGCCTGGAGCGCGCGGATCGACGGAGAGCGGGACGGCGATCAGCTCGACCGTGACGACCGCGCCTCGCTGCGCCGGGTCGTCGGGCTCTCCACCGAGCTGGAGGACGTCACCGAGGTCGAGTACCGGCAGCTCCGCCTGGAGCGCGTGGTGCTCGTCGGGGTGTGGACCTCCGGAACGGTGCACGACGCCGAGAACTCCCTCGCGGAGCTGGCGGCGCTCGCCGAGACCGCGGGCGCCCTCGTCCTGGACGGTGTCGTCCAGCGCCGCGACAAGCCGGACCCGGCCACGTACATCGGCTCCGGCAAGGCCAACGAGCTGCGGGACATCGTGCTCGAAAGCGGCGCGGACACCGTCGTGTGCGACGGTGAGCTCAGCCCCGGCCAGCTCATCCACCTCGAAGACGTGGTCAAGGTCAAGGTCGTCGACCGGACGGCGCTGATCCTGGACATCTTCGCCCAGCACGCCAAGTCCCGAGAGGGCAAGGCGCAGGTCTCGCTCGCGCAGATGCAGTACATGCTGCCGAGGCTGCGCGGCTGGGGCCAGTCGCTGTCGCGGCAGATGGGTGGTGGCGGTTCCGGCTCGTCCGGCGGCGGCATGGCCACCCGTGGTCCCGGTGAGACCAAGATCGAGACCGACCGGCGGCGCATCCGCGAGAAGATGGCGAAGATGCGCCGGGAGATTGCGGACATGAAGACCAGCCGCGACCTCAAGCGCCAGGAACGCCGGCGTCACAAGGTGCCGTCGGTGGCGATCGCCGGCTACACCAACGCGGGCAAGTCGTCGCTGCTCAACCGGCTCACCGGTGCGGGCGTGCTGGTGGAGAACGCGCTGTTCGCCACCCTCGACCCGACCGTACGCCGTGCGGAGACGCCCGGCGGGCGGCTCTACACCCTCGCCGACACCGTCGGGTTCGTCCGGCATCTGCCCCACCACCTGGTGGAGGCTTTCCGCTCCACGATGGAGGAGGTCGCCGACGCCGACCTGATCCTGCACGTGGTCGACGGGTCGCATCCGGCGCCCGAGGAGCAGCTGGCGGCGGTCCGCGAGGTGTTCCGCGACGTGGGCGCGCTGGACGTGCCGGAGATCGTCGTGGTCAACAAGGCGGACGCAGCCGACCCGCTGGTGCTCCAGCGTCTGCTGCGCAACGAGAAGCACGCCATCGCGGTCTCGGCCCGTACGGGCCGGGGCATCGCCGAGCTGCTGGAGATGATCGACGACGAACTGCCGCGCCCTGACGTCGAGGTGGAGGCCCTGGTGCCGTACACCCACGGCGGCCTGGTCTCGCGTGTCCACGCCGGTGGTGAGGTCCTCTCCGAGGAGCACACCGGGGACGGAACGCTGATCAAGGTGCGGGTCCACGAGGAACTGGCCGCGGAGCTCGCTCCGTTCGCCCTCGCCGTCCAGCACTGACCCGGGCGGCGCCCGCCGCCCGGCCGGGTGCCTCCGCGCAGGGCAACGGGTAAGGGGCGCGTCACCATGGTGACGCGCCCCTTACCCGTTACCTGTCTGACGTCCGCCGTCTCAGCTGAATTTGGCGACCACCGAGTCGTAGACCTTCTTGGCGTCCGCGCCCAGCCGCGGCCCCGCCAGCCAGGTCGCCGTCACCGGGCCGATCGAGGTGTTGCTGACCAGCGCCGTCGTCCCGTCGGGCTTCGTGGCGAACCAGCCGCCGCCCGACGAACCGGCCGTCATGGTGCAGCCGATGCGGTATTCGGTCGGCTGCGCGGAGTCCAGCGACAGACGTCCCGGCTTGTCCGCGCAGTTGTACATCCGCTGGCCGTCGTACGGCGGGGCCGCGGGGTAGCCCCATGCGTCCAGCGTGCCGACCTGGGCCGTCGCCGGGGCGTCGAACCACACCGGCACCGCCGAGCCGACCGTCTCCTCGAGGGACTTGCCGCCCTTCTCCGGAGTCACGTGCAGCACCGCGAAGTCGTACGGCGACCCACTGCCGCCCTCCTCGGCGCCGGTGTCGATCCACTGCTGCGAGGTGGCCGCGCCGTCGGCCCAGAAAACCCCGTAGGGCGCGAGCACGTCCCGTTTGGCCCCCTTCAGCGCCGCCGCGCTCTGCCCCTGGTCGTTGTAGGCGGGCACGAAGGCGATGTTGCGGTACCAGCCGCCGTCCGCCCCCGCGTGCACGCAGTGGCCCGCCGTCCATACCAGGTTGGACTTGCCGGGGTGCGCCGGGTCCTGGATCACGGTCGCCGAGCAGACCATCGACCCCTTGGGGCTGTCGAAGAACAGCTTCCCGACGTCGGGGGCATTGCGGTGGTAGGGCGTGGCCACGGACTTGGCGATCACCGGGGTCGGCGTCCGGTCCGTCTGCCCCTGGTCGGCGGGGACGTCGGCCGGGACGTTCTTGTCACCGGGGTCGGCGCCCTTCATCCGGTCGTCGTTCCACAGTCCGTCGATCACCGGATTGACGAAGTCGGCCGCCTTGCGCAGCCATTGGGCCTTGTCCCAGTTCTTCCAGGCGCCGCGCTTGTACGCCTCCTCCCACTTCTTCAGGTCGGAGACGCTGGTGGGAAGCCCGGTGGGGAGGGAAAGGTCGAGTTTCTGCTTGGCAGTCACCGTCCGGGTGGGGGTGGGCTTGCCGTCGCCCCCGTCGTCCGACGAATCGCACGCGGCCGCCGTGGCGACGAGCACCACGGCTGCTGCGACTGCCAGGAACGGCCGGCCTATCGATGACATGAACGTGAGCCCCCTGCGGAGTCGGCGTGCCGGAGGATCGTCGCACGTCCGGCACGGGTGGCGCCTCGGGCAGGCCACCGGTGTGAGGGACGGTCACCCCGCGCCGGACGGTTCCCGCCGGGAAAGATCTGAGTGCGGGCCGTGATCGGTCCGTCACCGCGTCGTTAGTACGGAAGGGGGACGACCGAACAGCAGGCGACTCGGAGGAGACAGCGCGTGGCGGCCATTTCCAGCGTGCCGGGACAGCTCACGGCGCCGGCCGACGACTTCACCGCCGCCGAGGGGATCCTGCGCAGACAGGCGCAGCGCGAGTCAGCGGCCCGGACGTACGCGCGCGCCCTGCCCGTCGTCCCGGTCCGCGCCCGCGGGATGACGGTGGAGGGCGCGGACGGCCGCCGCTACCTGGACTGCCTGTCGGGGGCGGGCACGCTCGCGCTGGGCCACAACCACCCCGTGGTGCTCGAAGCCATCAGGGGCGTCCTCGACTCGGGCGCGCCGCTGCACGTCCTCGACCTGGCGACCCCGGTGAAGGACGACTTCACCACCGCCCTGTTCGACACCCTGCCGCGGGAGCTCGCGGAGCACGGGCGCATCCAGTTCTGCGGCCCGGCCGGGACGGACGCGGTCGAGGCGGCCATCAAGCTCGCCCGGATCGCCACCGGCCACGACGGGCTGCTGGCCTTCTCCGGCGCCTACCACGGCATGACGTCGGCGGCCCTGGCCGCGACCGGCGACACCGCGGTACGCGCGGCCGTGCGCGGGCCCGACACGCAGGTCACCCGGCTGCCGTACCCGTACGACTACCGCTGCCCGTTCGGTGTCGGCGGTGACCGCGGCGCCGAACTCGCCGCGCGCTGGACGGCCCACCTGCTGGACGACCCGAAGGGGGGCGTGCAGGCGCCCGCCGCGATGCTGCTGGAGGCGGTGCAGGGCGAGGGCGGTGTCGTCCCCGCGCCCGACGGCTGGCTGCGGCGGATGCGGCAGATCACCGCGGAGCGCGGCATCCCGCTGATCGTGGACGAGGTGCAGACCGGCGTCGGCCGGACCGGCACCTTCTGGGCCGTGGAACGCAGCGGCATCGTGCCGGACGTGATGGTGCTGTCCAAGGCCATCGGCGGCAGCTTGCCGCTCGCCGTCATCGTCTACCGCGAGGAGATGGACGGCTGGCTGCCCGGCGCCCACGCCGGGACCTTCCGCGGCAACCAGCTGGCCATGGCCGCGGGCACCGCGACGCTGCGCTTCGTGCGGCGCAACGCCCTGCACGCCCGCGCCGACTCCCTCGGCACCCGGATGCTCCGCTCGCTGCGCGAGCTGGCCGCCCACCACCCGTGCATCGGCGACGTACGCGGACGCGGCCTGATGATCGGCGTGGAGCTCGTCGACACCGCCGCGGAGCCCGACGACCACGGCGCCCTGCCCGCCGCGCCGCACCTGGCGGCCGCCGTCCAGCAGGAGGCCCTGCGACGCGGCCTGATCGTCGAGCTGGGCGGCAGGCACGGCAGCGTCATCCGGCTGCTGCCCCCGCTGACCATCACCGACGAGCAGGCCGAGGCCGTACTCGACCGCCTCGCCGGAGCCCTCGAAGCCGCCCGCGCCGCCGTACCTGGCGCGGCCGCATGACGCAGGCCCCCCGCACCCTCCGCAGCCCCGCGGCCGTCACCAGTGGAGCCCCCGTATGACCGCCCCCGCAGAATCCGGCACGGCCCACGCGGCCGAGCCGACCACCGTGCCGTTCCCGCGCTCGCCGCTCCCGGACACCGCCGCGCCCGCGGCGCAGACCGGACCCGACCCGCTGCACCACCCCGACGCCTACGCCGTCGCCGACGCCGCGGGCACCGACAACCTGCTGCGCTGCTGGGTGCGCGAACGCCGGCTGCCCGCCCCCGCGGGCGCCGAACTGCGGATCCCGCTGCCGGCCAGCGGCACCGAGGCCCGTGCGGCAGTCCGCCACTGGTCGCCGGCCGGCCACCACCGCTTCGGCCCCGTCCGCCCGGCCGCCGGGGGCCCCGCGCTGACCGCCGTCGGCCTGGCCGCGCTGCTCGCCCGGGAAGGCGGCGGCGAGCCCGCGGAAACCGCCGACCTGGTCGCGCGGGTGGCCGACTCGGTCCGCCGCACCGCCGCGTTCGTCACCGAACGGCGCGCGCCGGGCCGGTCCGCCGCGTCCGACGACCCCGAGCTGCCCTTCCTCGACTCCGAGCAGGCCCTGGTCTTCGGGCACTCCATGCACCCGGCGCCCAAGAGCCGCGAAGGGCTCGGCGACGCCGAATGCGCCGCCTACTCCCCGGAGACACGCGGCTCCTTCCGCCTGCACTGGCTCGCCGTCGACGCCTCCGTGCTCGCCACCGACTCCGCCTGGACCGAGGGCGGACGGCCCATCGGTGCCGTCGACCTGATCGGCTCCCTCGCCGGACCGCAGCCGCCCGCCTCCGGCGGCGCTGCCCTGCTGCCGCTGCATCCGTGGCAGGCCCGCGACATCCGCCACCGGCCGGGCGTGCAGGCCCTCTTCGACGCCGGGCTGCTCCGCGATCTCGGCCCGCACGGGGAATCGTGGCACCCCACCTCCTCGGTCCGCACCGTCTACCGCCCCGACGCGCCCGCGATGCTCAAGCTGTCGCTCGGGGTACGCATCACCAACTCGCGGCGGGAGAACCTGCGCAAGGAACTCCTCCGGGGCACCGAGGTGCACCGGCTGCTGCGCAGCGGCCTCGCCGCCCGGTGGCACGCCGTCCACCCCGGCTTCGACATCGTCCGCGACCCCGCCTGGCTCGCCGTCGACTCCCCGGACGGCGCACCCGTGCCGGGACTCGACGTCGTCCTGCGGCACAACCCCTTCGGCCCCGGCGACCGGGCGCACTGCCTCGCGGGCCTGGCCTCGCCGCGCCCCTGGCCCGCCGACGGCTCCGCCCTCGTGCTGCGGTCCCGGCTGGCCCGCACCGTCGACCGCCTGGCCGCGCGCACCGGGCGGCCCGTGCACGCGGTCGCCACCGAGTGGTTCCTGCGCTACCTCGACGCGGTGGTGCGTCCGCTGCTGTGGCTGGACGGGGAGGCGGGCATCGCCCTGGAGGCCCACCAGCAGAACACCCTGGTGCTGCTGGACGCCGACGGCTGGCCCTGCGGAGGGCGCTACCGCGACAACCAGGGCTACTACTTCCGCCGCTCGCACCGCGCGGACCTGGAGGCGCGGCTGCCCGGCATCGGGGCGGAGAGCGACACCTTCGTGGCCGACGAGGTCGCCGACGAGCGCCTCGCCTACTACGTCGGCATCAACAACGTCTTCGGGCTGGTCGGCGCCCTCGGGGCGCAGCAGCTGGCCGACGAGCGCGTGCTCCTCGCCGCCTTCCGCCGCTTCCTCACCGCAGTGGCCGCTGAGCACGACGGCGCCGGCCGCAGCGGTCTTCCCGAGCGGCTGCTGAGCAGCCGGGAACTGCGCTGCAAGGCAAACCTGCTGACCCGGCTGCACGGCATGGACGAACTCGTCGGGCCGGTCGACACGCAGTCGGTGTACGTCACCGTGCCCAACCCGCTGGCCGCCTGAGCGCGCGGCGGCCGGGCTGCCGAGGAGAGGAGGAGCCACCGTGCCACCAGCGGACTCCGATACCGAGGACACCCTGGACCTGAGGCTGCCACCGGACTTCCTCGCCCTGCCCGGCGTCCCCGGGAAGGGCGGTCCGAGCACGTCCGCCGGCGTCGCCGCCCATGCCGCCGGTCCGCCCGCGGCCCGCGGCTGCGCCCTCGTCGGCCGCGTCGCGGAATGGGCCGCGGCCGACACCCCCGCGGGGTCCTTCCGACTCGTGCCCGCCCACGCCGACCGTGACCTGGCCCTGGTCAGCGGATGGATGAACGACCCGGCGGTCGCCGCGTTCTGGGAGCTGGCGGGAGAAGCGGCGCTGACCCGGCGGCACATCGCGGCGCAGACCTTCGGCGACGGGCGCAGTGTCCCGTGCCTCGGCCTGCTCGACGGCCGGGCGATGAGCTACTGGGAGATCTACCGCGCCGATCTGGACCCGCTGGCACGGCACTACCCGGCCCGGCCGCAGGACACCGGCGTCCATCTGCTCATCGGCGGCGGTGCCGATCGCGGGCGCGGTCTGGGCGGCACCCTGATCAAGGCGGTCGCCGACCTGATCCTGCAGCACCGCCCCGGCTGCACCCGCGTCGTCGCGGAACCGGACATCCGCAACACCGCGTCCGTCGCCGCCCTCCTCAGCGCCGGTTTCCGGCTGTCGGCGGAGCTCTCCCTGCCCGGCAAGCGGGCCGCCCTCATGGTCCGCGACCGTGCGCTGCGGCGCGTGCTCTGACCTCCGCCAGCCCCCTCACCCCTCGATTCACCCCTCGATCCGTCCCGTCTCGTCCCGTCGGCAACCGGCCCCGCAGGAGTCCATCGTGATCACCACCTCCCCGCCCTCCGACGCCGCAGCCTGGCAGCGAGCGGCCCGGCGACTGCTGGCGAAGATGCTCGCCGAATTCGCCTACGAGGAGGTGATCGCACCCGAGCCCGACCCCGCCGCGGGGCCGGCCGCCTACCGGCTGCCGCTCAGCGACACGCTGACCTACCGCTTCCAGGCCCGCCGGGGCGCGTACGGCAGCTGGCAGGTGGACCCGGGAAGCATCGGCCCGAGCGGCGACCCGCTGCACTTCCTCAGCCACGCCCACGAGAGTGTGCTCGGGCTCAGCGGAGACACCACGGGGCACCTGATGCGCGAGATCCTCACGACCCTGCGCGCCGACCAGCGGATCGACGCCGAAGCGCTCTCCGCCGCGGAGCTGGCCGACCTCGACTACGCCGAGCTGGAAGGGCACCAGACCGGGCACCCCTGGCTCGTCGCCAACAAGGGGCGTATCGGATTCTCCGACGCCGACGCGGCGCGCTGGGCCCCCGAGAGCCGCAGACAGCACCGGCTGCCGTGGATCGCCGTCCACCACAGCCTCGCCCGGTACCGCGGTGTCGACACCCTGGCCACCCCCGATCTGCTCTACGCGGACGAGCTCCCGCCGCCCACCCTCGACGCCTTCCACCACGCCATCGCCGACCGCAACCGCAACCCGGCCGACCACCTCCTGCTGCCCGTGCACCCCTGGCAGTGGGAGAACGTCGTCCTGCCGCTCTTCGCGCCCGCGATCGCCGACGGATCCATCATGCACCTGGGCACCGACAACGACCTGCGGGTGCCGCAGCAGTCCGTCCGGACCTTCCTCAACGCCAGCCGTCCGCAGCGGCGTACGGTCAAGCTGCCGCTGTCGGTGCTCAACACCCTGGTGTGGCGCGGGCTGCCCACCGAGCGGACCCTCGCCGCGCCCGCCGTCACCGCGTGGGTGGAGGGGCTGCGGTCGGGCGATTCGTTTCTGCGGGACGAGACGCGGGTCATCCTGCTCGGCGAGGTCGCCTCCGTGTCGGTGGCGCACCCGCAGTTCGACCGGCTGCCCACCGTGCCGTACCAGTACCGCGAACTGCTGGGCTGCATCTGGCGTGAGCCGCTCACCGCGTACCTGGAGGCCGGGGAGCACGCCCGTACACTGGCCGCGCTGCTGTACACCGACCCGGACGGCCGGTCCTTCACCGCGGAGCTGGTCGAGCGCTCCGGGCTGGCCCCCGCCGTCTGGCTGCGGCATCTGTTCGGCGCCCTGCTGCCACCGCTGCTGCACTTCCTCTACCGCTACGGCACGGTCTTCTCGCCGCACGGGGAGAACGCCATCGTGGTCTTCGACGAGCACGACATCCCGGTGCGGCTCGCGGTCAAGGACTTCGTCGACGACGTCAACGTCAGCGCGGAGACGCTCCCCGAGCACACCGCCATGCCCGGCGAGGTCAGGTCGGTGCTGCTGACGGAGAAGCCCGCCTTCCTGACCCAGTTCATCCACTCCGGGCTCTTCGTCGGGGTGCTGCGCTACCTGGCACCGCTGTGCGAGGAGCAGCTCGGAGTGCCCGAGCCCGAGTTCTGGCAGCTGGTACGCGACGAGATCGTCCGCCACCACGACCGCTTCCCCGAACTCAAGGAGCGCTTCGCCGCCTTCGACCTGCTCACCCCGCGCATCGACCGGCTGTGTCTCAACCGCAACCGGCTGCACCTCGACGGTTACCGGGACCGGGCCCAGCGCCCGCACGCCGCCGTGCACGGCACGGTGCCCAATCCGCTGTACGCGCTCTGACGACGGGCGGCGGCACCCCGCGCGCGGAAGATACGATCGCCGCACGGTCGTACCGCGGAGGGGTGAGGGGCGGATGCGCGAGGAAACGGGCGTCGGATCCTGCCCCGAATGCGGCACGCCTGGTTCGTTCGCCGGGCAACTGGTGTGCCAGGGCTGCTTCGTGCCCTTCGCGCTGATGGCGTCCGCGCATGCCGCGGCCGCGCCGTCCTCCCCGACCGCTGTCACGGAGCGGCTGCCGCGCCCCGCGGGGCGCGGCCCCGCCGGGCCCCGGGACATGGTGCCGGGGCCCGGCGCCGCCGACCTCGACGCCGAGGACACCGAGCACACCCGCGTCATCAGCGTCGTCCCCGGGACTCCGCCCCGCCCGGCCGGTACCCGTCGCGACGTCGCCCTGCACGTCATGCGCCTGCACTTCCCCGACGGGGAGATCGTCGAGGTGGCGGCCGGCTACTCGATCCGGCTCGGCCGCGACCCGCAGCTGTGCCCGGCCGTCACCTTCCTCGCCCGGCGCGACAACCTCTCCCGAGTCCACGCCCGGGTGGGCGTCGAGACGGACGGCTCGGCCTGGATCACCGACGAGGACTCCACCAACGGCACCTTTGTGCGCGGTTACCGCCTCACGCCCAACGAGGCCACTCCGCTGCGGCCCGGTGACACCTTCCGGCTCGCCGCGGACGTGCACGTCAACGTGCTGCCCTGACCGGTCAGCGCGCCGCCCTGACCGACGCGTAGGCGGCGGTGCAGCGGGCCAGCGGATGGTCGGCGCCCAGGGCTGCCGCGGCGCTCTCCGCCACCTCCTCGAACTGCCGGCGCGCGGCCTGCACGCCGTTCAGGCCCTCCAGGGCGCGGGCCCGGCCGAAAAGCGCGGCAAAGGACGCCGGTTCATTGTCCGCGCCCTGGCGCACGACCTGCTGGCGGGCCTGCCAGTACCGCTCGTCGGCCTCGTGGAAGCGTCCGGCGGACAGCAGCGCCTCGCCCTCCTCGATCAGCGTCCAGACCAGGTGGCGGGCCCCGCGGTCGAGGGCGGTGGGCGTCCGCCGCAGCGCCGCGGGCCGCATCATGGCACGCAGCCGCTCGGCGACCTCGGCCGCGCCCGACGGCCGGTCGGCAGGTTTCTTGGCCAGCAACTGGTGCACCAGGCGGGCCAGTTCCGCGGGGACCTCGGGCCTGCGGCGGACGATCGGCTCGGGTTCCTCGTGCACGTGGAGATATGCGTAGCCGATGTAATTCCCCGCGGTGAAGGGCGGGCCCTCGGCGAGCATGGCATACAGCACGCAGCCCAGCGAATACAGGTCCGACCGGGCGGTGACCTCTCCGCCCTGCGCCTGCTCGGGGGCGAAATACGGCGGCGATCCCAGCAGCGCCTGCGGCTCGGTATAGCGCGTCGCGTCGGAGTCCCGGTGGGTGACCAGACCGAAGTCACAGATTTTGACGACACCGTCGGGCAGCAGCATCAGATTCTCGGGTTTGATGTCGCGGTGCACCAGACCGCGTTCGTGCGCATGCTGCAGCCCCGAGCAGATCTGCGCACCATAGGCGATGACATCCGGCACCGGCAGCCCGCCGCGGTCCAGCAGCACCCGCCGGAAATCCGTGCCGGCGAGCAACTCCATGACGAGAAAAGGCCGTCCCTGGTGTTCGCCCGCGTCGTGGATCGTCGCCACGTTGGGATGGCTCAGCGCGGCCGCGGCGACGGCCTCCCGGCGGAAGCGCCCCTGCCGTTCGCTGCGCTCGATCTCCGCCCACTCGGTGCGCAGCATCAGCACCTTCACCGCGACCCTGCGCCCCAGGCTCTGGTCGACGGCCGCGAAGACCTGGCCGAAACCGCCGCCGCCCAGCAGTTCCTCCAGCCGGTAGCGGCCGTTGAGGACCGTGCCGACAGCCACCTCGCCCGTCACGCGCACCCCGTTCCGTCGATGTCGTGCAACGGCAGCCGCATCATGGTGGGTTCCGCGAGCGCGGCGCCGTCCCGCGGTCCGACCGTACCGTCCGTCGGGTCCTCCTCGAAGACGAACTGCCGCCCGCTCGGCAGGAGTTCCAGCCGTTCGTGCAGCACCACCGACTCGCCTCTGCGCAGGGCGCGCACGACACCGTGCGGCAGCGGCTCCTGCGTGTCGTTGCCGGGCAGCCGGCGCCGTACCCGGGTCCCGTTGGCGCTGCGTTCGTCGAGCACGCTCAGCGTCCTGCCGTCGTAGGTGAGCACGACGTGGCTGCGGCTCACCGAGTCGACCGCGGCATCGTCGATCCAGGCACCCAGCGCCACCCCGCCGCCCGCGGGCGCCCGGCCCACCGTCACCGGGTCGCCCTCGGTCACCATGAAACGGCCGCGAACCGTCCCGTCCATCACGACCTTCACCTGGGCGCGGGGGCGGCGCGGACCGGTGTCGGTGAGCGGCAGGCCGTGGGTCGGGCACAGCACCCGGTCCTTGCGGCGGCGCGGCAGCGCGGTGCCGGGCCGGTCGGCGGACCCGAACAGCGGGCAGCCGGGCTCCGGGCACCGCCACTCGCGGCTCAGCACCGCGCGGTGCGCCGCCGAGTGCTCCCAGCGGCGCACGACCCCTGCCCGGAGCAGCAGCCCTTCCTCCTCCTTGCGCGAGACCTGCCACTCCTCGGGCACGGGCATGACGCGCGGGCGCACCCCGATCCGCCCGTCGGGGAGGAGCACCGGGCGCAGGAAGCGGTCGCGGTCGCCGGGTATCCAGGGATAGGCGCGGTGGAAGTCCAGGAAGTTGTCGGCGCTGACCACGCGCAGGCCGAGGGCGTCGGCCAGCTCCAGGATGCGGTCGTCCGCGCGGGGCAGCACCTCCAGCATGCCGTCCGCGTACCACCGGTTCAGGTCCTGCCGTTCGGCCGTGGTGAGGCGGCCGTCCGTGAGCAGCGACCGGTCGGTGATGGCGTAGACCTGGACGGCCGGGTCGCGGGCGAAGCCGGCCAGCGCGTCGAGGAGCCCCGCGAGCCTGCCCAGGTCCGCGGCACGCTCCCCGCCGAGGGCCGGTTCGCGCACGACGTTGGCGACGTCGATCACGTACTCCGCGGCTGAGGTGTCCAGAGTCAGGCGACGCTCGAACGGCATGTGACCAGAAATTAGCACCGCGGGACGGGAGCGGTCCCGCGGGTGACCGGCTGAGCGCTTCCGGACGGCGTTGTCGGTGGCTGCCCTTAGGCTGGCCCTCCTATGACTGACACGCCACCACCCGCGCTCACCGACCTGCTGCACGCCGCCGTCACCGCCGTCGGCGGGGTGGAGCGGGCCGGTCAGGTCACCATGGCCGAGGCCGTCGCCGCCGCCGTGGACGACAAGTCGCATCTGCTCGTCCAGGCCGGCACCGGGACCGGCAAGTCCCTCGGGTATCTGGTGCCCGCGCTCGCCCACGGCGACCGGGTGGTGGTGGCCACGGCCACCCTCGCGCTCCAGCGCCAGCTCGTCGAGCGCGACCTCCCGCGGACGGTCACCGCGCTGCGTCCGCTGCTGCGCCGCGAGCCGCAGTTCGCGATGCTCAAGGGCCGGTCGAACTACCTGTGCCTGCACCGCCTGCACGAAGGTGTGCCGCAGGACGACGAAGAGGGCCTCTTCGACCCCTTCGAGGCCGCCGCGCCGACCAGCAAGCTCGGCCAGGACCTGCTCCGTATGCGGGACTGGGCCGACGAGACGGAGACCGGCGACCGTGACGGCCTGACCCCCGGCGTCTCGGACCGTGCGTGGGGCCAGGTGTCGGTCAGCTCGCGCGAATGCCTCGGCGCGACCAAGTGCGCTTACGGCGCGGAATGCTTCGCCGAGGCCGCCCGCGAGCGCGCCAAGCTGGCGGACGTGGTGGTGACCAACCACGCGCTGCTGGCGATCGACGCCATCGAGGGCACCCCGGTGCTGCCGAGCCACGAGGTGCTGATCATCGACGAGGCGCACGAACTCGTCTCCCGTGTCACCGGCGTCGCCACCGGCGAGCTCACCCCCGGCAGTGTCAACCGCGCGGTGAAGCGCGCCGCCCGGCTGGTCAACGAGAAGGCGGCGGACGCGCTGATGAGCGCCTCCGAGGGCTTCGAGCGGGTCATGGAGCTGGCTCTGCCGGGCCGCCTGGAGCCGATCCCGGAGGATCTGCTGTACGTCCTGGCGGCGCTGCGCGACGCCTGCCGCCTGGTGATCACCTCGCTGGGGGAGACGCGCGACAAGTCAGTCCAGGACGAGGACGCGGTGCGCAAGCAGGCCCTCGCCGCCGTGGAGAACGTGCACGAGGTGAGCGAGCGGCTCGTGACCGCCTCCGAGTACGACGTGGTCTGGTGCGACCGGCACGACCGCTACGGCGCCTCGCTGCGCGTCGCCCCGCTCAATGTGTCCGGCCTGCTGCGCGAGAAGCTCTTCACCGAGCGCTCGGTCGTCCTCACCTCGGCCACCCTCAAGCTGGGCGGCGACTTCAACGGCGTCGCGGCGTCCCTCGGCCTGGCCAAGGAGGGCACCGCGGTCGAGGAACAGGCGCCCTGGAAGGGCATCGACGTCGGGTCGCCCTTCGACTACCGCAAGCAGGGCATCCTCTATGTGGCCAAGCACCTGTCCGCCCCGGGCCGGGACGCCGGCCGGGCCGACATGCTGGACGAGCTGGCCGAGCTGATCGAGGCCGCCGGCGGCCGTACGCTCGGGCTGTTCTCCTCGATGCGCGGCGCCCAGGCCGCCGCGGAGGCGATGCGGGACCGGCTGAAGAACCCCGTCCTGCTCCAGGGCGAGGAGACGCTCGGCGAGCTGATCAGGACCTTCGCGGAGGACGCGGAGACGTGCCTGTTCGGCACCCTGTCGCTGTGGCAGGGCGTGGACGTGCCGGGGGTCAACTGCCAACTGGTGGTCATGGACCGGATCCCGTTCCCGCGCCCGGACGACCCGCTGATGAGCGCGCGGCAGAAGTCGGTCGAGGAGCACGGCGGGAACGGCTTCATGGCGGTGGCCGCCACGCATGCGGCGCTGCTGATGGCGCAGGGCGCCGGGCGGCTGATCAGGGCCTCGGGCGACCGGGGCGTCGTCGCCGTGCTGGACCCGCGGCTCGCCAACGCCCGTTACGGCGGCTTCCTGCGGGCTTCCATGCCGGACCTCTGGTACACGACGGACCGCAACCAGGTCCGCCGCTCGCTCGCCGCGATCGACGCGGCCGCCAAGGTCTGAGCCTTCGGGCCGGCGGGAGAACGGGTCCGGCCCCGGAACCGCCGTACGGTTTCCGGGGCGCGCGGAGGACCCGTGGCGTCAGACCCGGCGCAGCACCGCCACGACCTTGCCCAGGATGGTGGCCTCGTCACCGGGAATGGGCTGGTAGGCGGCGTTGTGCGGCAGCAGCCAGACGTGGCCGTTGTCCCGCTTGAAGCGCTTGACCGTGGCCTCGCCGTCGAGCATGGCCGCCACGATGTCGCCGTTCTCGGCGACGGGCTGGCGGCGCACGGTGACCCAGTCGCCGTCGCAGATGGCCGCCTCGATCATGGAGTCGCCGACCACCTTGAGCACGAACAGCTCACCGTCGCCCACGAGCTGGCGGGGCAGCGGGAAGACGTCCTCCACCGACTCCTCGGCGAGGATCGGCCCACCTGCCGCGATCCGGCCGACGAGCGGGACGTAGGAGGCCGACGGCTTGCCCGAGGTGTCGGTGGGCTGCGGGTGTCCGGCGTCGGAGGCGCGTACTTCGTACGCCCTGGGCCGGTGCGGGTCGCGCCGCAGGAAGCCCTTCCGCTCCAGCGCCATCAGCTGGTGGGCGACCGAGGAGGTGCTGGACAGGCCCACGGCCTGGCCGATTTCCCGCATGGACGGCGGGTATCCGCGGCGCTGGACCGAATCCCTGATGACGTCGATGACCCTGCGCTGGCGTTCGGTGAGACCGGAGCTGTCGGCGCGAATACCCGGGGGCCGTCCGGGGAGCGATCGCGCGGGCTTCGGGCTGTTCTCTTCGTTCATCACGTCCAACGGGCCGATTCGATCCGGGGAGCGGTCATGCGCGGTCAATGTCGCTGTGGCGCTCTCTGCGGCGGTGGTCACGGCGGCCCCTTTCGAGATGTTCTCCCACCGCGTGAAGTGCGGGAGGCCCGCTTCCCAGCCGCGGGCAGTTAGTACAACGGTAGTGGGTTTCGAAAGGTTGCGCCAAACACACGTTCGAGTGAATTTGCATAAATCCGCTGACGTGATCAAGGTACCGGGTGTATTGATCGAAGGGAAGTTCGATTCTCGAAGGGGTGCGCGAGTGCTCGCCTGCTTCGCCGGAGCCCGCTCGCCCCGTCGCCGATACCGGTCCGTCCGCCGTCCGCGCGCAGTGCGGTGACGCTCGGGCGGCGCCGCTTTCCAGTGTGTCACCACCTTCCCCGTGCTGCCCCGGTATGTGCCCGACGGCCGTCCCCGCCGTGTGCGGCGCGACACGCGCTAAAGGGAGGGGTCGGATGCGCCGGACCAACATCTAGTGGTTGGATAGGGTTCCACCACCACCGGTTGTGGTCCGGTCGACGGCCCCCAGGGGTCAACGCCCGGTGAATCGCCTATGCTTGGGGCTGCTCCACGGGGTCGTACGACGCTGCGGAAGCCTCGTCGTCGTGCGCGCTCACCATGGAGCGAGGGAGGGAGTAGGAACGATGCACTGCCCCTTCTGCCGGCACTCCGACAGCCGTGTCGTCGACAGCCGCACCACGGACGACGGATCGTCGATCCGCCGGCGCCGCCAGTGTCCGGACTGCGGCCGACGCTTCACCACGGTGGAGACGGCGTCACTGATGGTGATCAAGCGCAGTGGTGTCACCGAGCCCTTCAGCCGCAGCAAGGTCATCGCCGGCGTGCGCAAGGCCTGCCAGGGTCGCCCCGTCACCGAGGACGCCCTCGCCCAGCTCGGGCAGCGTGTCGAGGAGGCGGTCAGGGCCACCGGCAGTGCGGAGCTGTCGACCCACGACGTGGGACTGGCCATACTCGGTCCGCTCCAGGACCTCGACCTCGTCGCATATCTGCGGTTCGCCTCGGTCTACCGCGCCTTCGACTCGCTCGAGGACTTCGAGAGGGCCATCACGGAGCTGCGCGAGCAGCTGCCACCCACCACTCCTGGCGGACTCGACGAGGACCTCGGCGTCCCCGCGCCCGCTTCCGCCGCCGACTGAGCGGCGCGCAGGACACAGCAGTACCCGCCGGAGCGCCGTGTGCGCCGAGGTCATCGACATCACCGTGCCGCGGGGAAGATCCGGGCACATCAGGGCGTTTTTGCCCGTATAGGGAGGCGGCATGACAGAGACGACGAGCGGCCCGGCACGCGGTTCCCGCACCAAGGGGTCCAAAGCAGGCAAGGGGCTGCGCATGGAGCGCATCCACACCACACCCGGCGTGCATCCGTACGACGAGGTGGAGTGGGAGCACCGTGACGTCGTCATGACCAACTGGCGCGACGGTTCGATCAACTTCGAGCAGCGTGGTGTCGAATTCCCCGGCTTCTGGTCGGTGAACGCGGTCAACATCGTCACCAGCAAGTACTTCCGTGGCGCGGTGGGCAGCCCGCAGCGCGAGAAGAGCCTGCGCCAGCTGATCGACCGTGTCGTGCTCACCTACCGCAAGGCCGGTGAGCAGCACGGTTACTTCGCCTCCCCCGAGGACGCGGAGATCTTCGAGCACGAGCTGAGCTACGCGCTCCTGCACCAGGTCTTCAGCTTCAACTCGCCGGTCTGGTTCAACGTGGGCACCGCCCAGCCCCAGCAGGTCTCCGCCTGCTTCATCCTGTCCGTCGACGACTCCATGGAGTCGATTCTCGACTGGTACAAGGAAGAAGGAATGATCTTCAAGGGCGGTTCCGGCGCGGGCCTGAACCTGTCCCGTATCCGCTCCTCCAAGGAACTGCTGTCCTCCGGCGGGAACGCCTCGGGCCCGGTCTCCTTCATGCGCGGCGCCGACGCGTCGGCCGGCACCATCAAGTCGGGCGGTGCCACCCGCCGCGCCGCCAAGATGGTTGTACTGGACGTCGACCACCCGGACGTCGAGGCCTTCATCGAGACCAAGGTGAAGGAGGAGGAGAAGATCCGCGCCCTGCGCGACGCGGGCTTCGACATGGACCTGGGCGGCGACGACATCACGTCCGTCCAGTACCAGAACGCCAACAACTCCGTCCGGGTGAACGACGAGTTCATGAAGGCCTACGAGGCGGGCTCGGCCTTCGGCCTGCGCGCGCGGATGACCGGCGAGGTCATCGAGCAGGTCGACGCGCGGGCGCTCTTCCGCAAGCTCGCGGAGGCCGCCTGGGCGTGTGCTGACCCCGGCATCCAGTACGACGACACGATCAACCAGTGGCACACCTCGCCGGAGACCGGGCGCATCACCGCGTCCAACCCGTGCAGCGAGTACATGCACCTGGACAACTCCAGCTGCAACCTGGCCTCGCTGAACCTGCTGAAGTTCCTGCGGGACGACGGCCGGGGCAGCCAGTCCTTCGACGTCGAGCGCTTCGCCAAGGTCGTCGAGCTGGTCATCACGGCGATGGACATCTCCATCTGCTTCGCCGACTTCCCGACCGAGAAGATCGGCGAGACCACCCGCGCCTTCCGCCAGCTCGGCATCGGCTACGCCAACCTCGGCGCCCTGCTGATGGCGACCGGCCACGCGTACGACTCCGACGGCGGGCGCGCGCTGGCCGGCGCCATCACCTCGCTGATGACCGGAACGTCCTACAAGCGGTCCGCGGAGCTGGCCGCGGTCGTCGGCCCGTACGACGGCTACGCCCGCAACGCCGACGCCCACAAGCGCGTCATGAAGCAGCACTCCGACGCCAACGGCGCCGCCCGCCGGGTGGACGACCTGGACACCCCGGTGTGGGCCGCGGCGACCGAGGCCTGGCAGGACGTCGTGCGCCTCGGTGAGAAGAACGGCTTCCGCAACGCCCAGGCGTCGGTGCTCGCGCCGACCGGCACCATCGGCCTGATGATGGACTGCGACACCACCGGCGTCGAGCCGGACCTGGCGCTGGTGAAGTTCAAGAAGCTCGTCGGCGGCGGCTCGATGCAGATCGTCAACAACACCGTCCCGACCGCGCTGCGCCGCCTCGGCTACCAGTCCGAGCAGATCGAGGCGATCGTCGCCCACATCTCCGAGCACGGCAACGTCGTGGACGCGCCCGGTCTCAAGCAGGAGCACTACGAGGTCTTCGACTGCGCCATGGGCGAGCGGGCGATCTCGGCGATGGGCCACGTGCGGATGATGGCCGCCGCGCAGCCCTTCCTGTCCGGCGCGATCTCCAAGACCGTGAACCTGCCGGAGACGGCCACCGTCGAGGAGGTCGAGGAGGTCTACTACGAGGGCTGGAAGCTCGGCCTGAAGGCGCTCGCGATCTACCGCGACAACTGCAAGGTCGGCCAGCCGCTGTCGGCGAAGAAGAAGGACGAGGCGAAGGCCGAGACGCCCGTCTCCGCGCCCGCGGCGACCGAGAAGGTCGTGGAGTACCGTCCGGTGCGCAAGCGGCTTCCCAAGGGCCGTCCGGGCATCACGACGTCCTTCACCGTGGGCGGCGCCGAGGGCTACATGACGGCGAACTCCTACCCGGACGACGGCCTCGGCGAGGTCTTCCTGAAGATGTCCAAGCAGGGTTCGACCCTCGCGGGCATGATGGACGCCTTCTCCATCGCGGTGTCCGTGGGCATGCAGTACGGCGTGCCGCTGGAGACGTACGTCTCGAAGTTCACCAACATGCGCTTCGAGCCGGCCGGCCTCACGGACGACCCGGACGTGCGGATGGCGCAGTCGATCGTCGACTACATCTTCCGCCGCCTCGCGCTGGATTTCCTGCCCTTCGAGACCCGTTCCGCGCTCGGCATCCACTCCGCCTCCGAGCGGCAGCGGCACCTGGACACCGGCTCGTACGAGGCGGCCGAGGACGACGTGGACGTCGAGGGCCTGGCCCAGTCCGCGCCGCGGCAGATCGAGCCCCGTGCGCCGCTCAGCGTCGCCAAGCCGGCCGAGGCCGCGCCGGCGCCCAAGGAGGCGCACAACTCGACCGAACTGCTGGAGATCCAGCTCGGCCTCAACGCCGACGCCCCGCTGTGCTTCTCCTGCGGTACGAAGATGCGCCGCGCGGGCAGCTGCTACCTGTGCGAGGGCTGCGGCTCGACGAGCGGCTGCAGCTGATCCGGCGGATCGCACGATCGGCTGATCCGCCGGCCGGCGGGTTTCGCCTGTGACAGGGGTGGGGAGACGGCCCGGAGCCGTCTCCCCACCCCTGCTCGCGTCCGGACGGGTACGGCCGAGCGGGACGAATCAGGGGCCGCGCGCCACTACGATGGCGCGGTGTTGGTGAAGTGGATACGCTGCGGCGTCCTCGACCGGGACGGTTTCGACCGGGGTCAGCGCGGATGGGCGGCACTCAGGAACCGCCCGGGATTCCACGGGCAGGGCGGCGGCTGGAGCCGCTCGCAGCCCGGGGTGGCCCATCTCTTCGCCTTCTGGGACGGGCAGCGCTCCTACGACGCCTTCATGGCCGGTCCGCACGAGGAGATGGCGTCCGCGCAGGCGGGCACGTACGAGATGCTCGCGGCGCGGACCTTCGACCACCGGCTGGACGTCAAGGTCGGTTTCGAGCCGCGCTTTTCCGACGCCGACCTGCTCCGGGTGGCGCTGTGCAAGGTGCGCCCGGACCGCGTGGCCCACTTCGTCCAGATGCAGGAGCGGGTCTGGAACCCCGCCATGGCGGGATCTCCCGGGATGCTGCGCGGGGTCTTCGCCGAGGGGGCGGACGGCGACTTCCTGACGCTCTCGGCGTGGGATTCGGCGACCGAGCACGGGAAATACCGCGAGGGCGCGGTGGCCCGGCTGTCCCAGCGGGCCGACCTGGACGCCGACGTGCTGTCCGTGGCGGGCGACGTCGTCGACGTGGTGCCGCAGTGGACCGTCACGGCGGCCTGACCGCGCCACGCGCGTCCGCCACCGGGCCCCGGCACGCCGGAGGCCGGATCGCACCATAGGGTGATCGGTATGGGACGTCCTCGCCGTATCGTGCTCATCCGGCATGGTGAGTCCCAGGGCAACTACGACGACACCATCTACGAACGGGTGCCGGACCACGCCCTGGAGCTGACCGAGAAGGGCCTGCGCCAGGCCACCGAGGCCGGGGCGCGGCTGCGGGAGCTGTTCGGCGACGAGCGCGTCCAGGCCTTCGTGTCCCCCTACCGCCGTACATGGCACACCTACCGCGCGCTGGGGCTGGACCCGCGGCTCACCCAGGCGAGGGAGGAACCGCGGCTGCGCGAGCAGGACTGGGGCAACTGGCAGGACATCGAGGACATCCACCGGCAGCGCAAGGCGCGCGACGCCTACGGGCACTTCTTCTACCGCTTCGCGATGGGGGAGAGCGGCGCGGACGTCCACGACCGCGTCGGAGCCTTCCTCGAAACCCTCTACCGCGCCTTCGACAAGGACGACTTCCCGCCGAACGTCCTGCTCGTCACCCACGGGCTGACCATGCGGCTCTTCTGCATGCGCTGGTTCCACTGGACGGTCCAGGACTTCGAGGCCCTGTCCAACCCGGACAACGCCGAGACGCGGATGCTGGTCCTCGGGGCGTCCGGCAGCTACAGCCTGGACCGGCCCTTCGAGCGCTGGTGCACCCCGGAGCAGCCGGGCGGCGGCGACATCTGAGCGCGGTGTCTGAGCGCGTTGCCGCGGTTCGCGGACCTGCCGCGGCCGTGCGGGGCCGGAGAAATCCGTGAGGCGGGTGAGTTTCGGCACAAGGAGATTGACCCGGAACAGGTGCGATGTCAGAGTTTTCGACGTCATGACGGCTCACACCTCCCTCTCCGCGCGGGCCGCCCGCGCGCTCGGCAGCCTGCGCGGCCTGGCCGTGGGCGACGCCCTCGGCTCGCAGTTCTTCGTCCCCGCCCACTACTCCGCGCTGCAGAACGGCGAACTGCCCCCCGGAACGTGGCAGTGGACCGACGACACCGAGATGGCCTGCTCGGTCGTCGCCGTCCTCCTCGCCCACGGGCGGATCGACCAGGACGCCCTCGCGGCCTCCTTCGCCGAGCACCACGACTTCGACCGCGGCTACGGCCCGGCCGTGGGACGCATGCTGCGGCTCATCCGCCAGGAGGGCGCCGACTGGCGCGAGCTGGCCGCCGCCCTCTTCAACGGCCAGGGGTCGTGGGGGAACGGCGCCGCGATGCGGATCCCGCCGCTCGGCGCCTGGTACGCGGGCGACCCGGTCCAGGCCACCCACCAGGCCGAGATCTCCGCCTACACCACGCACCAGCACCGCGAGGCGGTGGCCGGCGCGATGGCCGTCGCCGCGGCAGCCGCCCTCGCCGCGGACCCGGCGGGTCCGCCGGACCCCGCCGACCTGCTCGGCGCCGTCGTCGAGCTGGTGCCGCGCAGCGCCGTCCAGGCCGGTGTCCGGCGGGCCGGCGACATGCTGGACTACGCGGACGTCGGCACCGTCGCGGCCGTGCTCGGCTGCGGACGGCGGACCAGCGCCCACGACACCGTGCCCTTCGCCCTGTGGGCCGCCGCCCGCCATCTCGGCGACTACCGTCAGGCGTTCTGGACCACCGCCAAGGCGGGCGGCGACGTGGACACCACGTGCGCCATCGTCGGCGGCATCGTCGCCGCCTCCCCCGGCGGCGAACCCCCGGCCCTGTGGACCGAGCGGACCGAAGCCCTGCCCGACTGGGCCACGGTGTCCTGAACACCCCGTGGAAGCGCCGCGCGGACGGCGAGTAGGCTGGTCCCCGCCATGGTCCAGCCACCACCCACCCACACCGTCGAACGCTCGATGCGCGCCACGCTCGGCGTGAAGACCGTCGCAGGCATCGACGAGGTGGGCCGCGGCGCCTGGGCCGGACCGGTCACCGTGTGCGCGGCCGTCACGGGCCTGCGGCGCCCGCCCGAGGGCCTCACCGACTCCAAGCTCATCACCCCCCTGCGCCGCACCCGGCTGGCCGCCGTGCTCACCGGCTGGGTGACGTCGTACGCGCTCGGCCAGGCCTCCTGCGAGGAGATCGACGAGCTGGGGATGACCGCCGCCCTGCGGCTGGCCGCGCTGCGCGCCCTGGACGGGCTTCCCGAGCCGCCCGAGGCCGTGATCCTCGACGGCAAGCACAACTACCTCGGCAACGGCGGGCCGTGGCGGGTCCGTACGGTGATCAAGGGCGACCAGTCGTGCGTCGCGGTCGCCGCCGCGTCGGTGATCGCCAAGGTGCACCGTGACCGGCAGATGGCCGAACTCGGCACGGACTACTCGCCGTTCGCCTTCGCCGACAACGCCGGTTATCCGTCGCCGGTCCATCGCTCAGCACTTGAGGAGTGGGGACCGACGCCGCTGCACCGGCTCACGTGGTCCTACCTGGACACGCTGCCGCGCTGGCAGCACCTGAAGAAGGTCCGCGCCACGGAAGACGCAGGGGAACAACTCGGTTTCGATTTCTGATCCGGCCCCCACCCCCCGCTGCGCATTCGGTGCGCGTTTGATAGACATCAACTCATGCCTCTCACCCCCGAGGAGCCTCAGATTCACGAGAGCGTCCCGGGTCCCCGCACTGCTCCGACCAGCGGCCGGAGTGCGTCGACCCCCCGTCCTGTCCCTCGCCCGCCCCGGCCCGCCGCGCCGCGCCCCGGCCCGCCGAGGGCAGTCCCCGCCGCCGTCGGTGCCGCCTCCGCTTCCGCCGGTGGCGCCCAGCACGGCTCCGTCGGCGCCGCGGCCCCCGCGGCTGCGAACCAGCCGGCTGCGCCCGTCACCCCCGCCGTCTCCGACCCGGGCGGCCCCGCCTCCGGCGCCGCCCAGATCCAGCTCATCCCCGCGCCCGAGCAAGGAGCGCTCGACGCGGCCGAGGAGACCGTCGACCTCCTCCTCGACACCGGGCGCGCACCCGGCGAGATCCTGGTGCTCACCACCGGCGAGCAGCACCCGTGGGCGTCCCACGAGCTGAGTTTCGGCGAGGCCTCCTACTGGGCCCAGCACGACGCCGCCGACGACGTGTTCTACGCCGACATCTCGGCCCCGCGCGCCGCCGGCCGGCCCGTCGTGGTCGTGGCGCTCAACGGCGGCAGCGACGAGACGCTGCCGCAGGCCCTGTCCGGCGCGCTGTCCCGGGCCGGGGTACTGCTGATCGTGTGCGGGGACCCCACC
Source organism: Streptomyces sp. NPDC004031 (assembly GCF_053604375.1). Lineage (NCBI taxonomy): Bacteria > Bacillati > Actinomycetota > Actinomycetes > Kitasatosporales > Streptomycetaceae > Streptomyces > Streptomyces sp. NPDC004031. The sequence continues at coordinate 39,199 of NZ_JBSGHL010000028.1, forward strand.
CGTATCAACAGCCTTCTGGGCGCGAGCGCCTGAGCACCCGGGCCGGCGGTCCGCCTGCCCGGGTGCTCAGCGCACTGACGCAGGGCGCAGCGCGTTCGCCATGGCGTCGGCCGGTTTCGTCCGGTGCGGTTCGGGGTGGCTGTGCGGCCAGGAGGCGGCGTTGGGCGTTCGCCCGGCGCGGTTCTCCCCGATGACGTTCCAGCCGTCGCGGGTGAGCGTCACGTACGAGCCGCAGCGCAGCCCGTGCAGGGTGCACGCGTCCCGCAGCCCCCACATCCAGGCACCGTCCTCGGAGGTCCAGCCGGGAATTCCGTCCCGGCTGACCATCAGGACCGCCGTGCGCACCGGGTTGCGCAGCCGCAGGTCGTGCGGGATGACCCGGCGCAGGTGGGACAGCAGGGCGTTGCGGCGCTCCCAGCCGTCGACGACGCCGGTGCGGTAGCCGAAGGAGGCGCTGGCCCTGATCCGGCCGTCCGGGTCGTAGGCCGCGACCACCGCGGTGGGCGGGGCCGGGAGGTGCCGTGCGTACAGGTCCTTCACGACCTCACGGGGGCTGGCCAGCAGGGGAACGTCCATGTCGGCCCACTCGGCGGGCTCCAGCGTGCGGGCGACGAAGGACGCGGCGGCGGAGGACGTCTCCGGAACGAACCCGATGGTCACGGTCCTCCCTTCGCGGATACACCCGTGGACCGGCCGCGGGCGTGCGCCGGTCAGGGGGCTCGGAGAGCCGTTCGGGGATCCGCGTCCAATTCTTCCCCGCGTACTGCCTTGCGGCAACGGGCAATTGCCGTCGCGGACCGGAATGAGCCCGTCCGTCTGATAGATCCCGTGGCCTGTACAGCCGGTGGGATCCGTCAGCCCTGAACCGCCAGGACCAGCGGAAACACCGCGGTCGCGCCGGCCCGGCGAAGCAGCCGGGCGGTGACGGCGAGTGTCCAGCCGGTGTCCGCCATGTCGTCGACGAGCAGCACCGGACCCCCCGCCGCCTTCACGGCTTCAATCAACTCCGGCGGCAGGACGAACGCTGCGTGCAGTGCCCGTACGCGCTGGGCGCTGTTGCTGCGCGGCACCGAACCGGGGTCGGCGTCGGGGGCGTACTCGACCCGGCCGAGCAGCGGCATCCGCCCGACCTCGGCAATAGCGGCGCCGAGGCTGTCCACCAGGGTGCCGTGGCGCCGCGAGGCGACGGTGACGACGCCCGCCGGGCGCTCGGGAGCCCCCGTTTCACCACTCGCCCAGCCGCCGGGGCCGCGCGCCCAGTCCGACAGGACCTGCACCACCGCGTCCACCGCGTCGGCGGGGACGGGGCGGTCGGGGGCACCCTCCGTGAACAGCGGCCGTAGCCGGTTGCCCCAGCCGATGTCCGACAGCCTTCCCAGCGCCCGGCCCGTGGCCGCCTGCTCGCCCGCCGGGATGCGGCCCTTGAACGGGACACCGACGGCTTCGAGACCGGTCGGCCACATCTTGCGCGGCTCCAGCTCCGTCCCGGGGCGGCCGAGGGCCTGCCGCGCCAGCGCCAGGGACTTGTCGGAGACCTCGGCGGGGAAGCGCGCCCCCGCGCAGTTGTCGCAGCGCCCGCACGGGGCGGCCAGGTCGTCGTCCAGCTGGCGGCGCAGGAACTCCATCCGGCACTGCGTGGTGCCCGCGTACTCCCGCATCGCCTGCTGTTCCGCGGCGCGCTGGCGCGCGACCCAGGCGTACCGCTCCGTGTCGTACGCCCAGGGCGCGCCCGTCGCCGTCCAGCCGCCTCGCACGCGGCGGACCGCTCCGTCGACGTCCAGCACCTTGAGCATGATCTCCAGCCGGGAACGGCGCAGGTCGACCCGGCTCTCCAGCGCGGGCAGCGACAGCGGGCGGTCCGCCGCCGCGAGCTCCGCCAGGGTGCGGCGCACCTGCTCCTCGGGCGGGAAGGCGAGGGAGGCGAAGTAGCGCCAGATCGACTCGTCCTCGCGGCCGGGCAGGAGCAGGACCTCCGCGTGATCCACCCCACGGCCCGCGCGGCCGACCTGCTGGTAGTAGGCGATCGGCGAGGACGGCGAGCCGACGTGCACCACGAAGCCGAGGTCCGGCTTGTCGAAGCCCATGCCGAGGGCCGACGTGGCCACCAGCGCCTTGACGCGGTTGGCGAGCAGATCCGCCTCCGCCTCCTGCCGTTCGGCGTTCTCGGTGCGGCCCGAGTAGGAGGCCACGGCGAATCCGCGCTGACGCAGGAAGGCGGTGATCTCCTCGGTCGCCGCCACGGTCAGCGTGTAGATGATCCCCGAGCCCGGGAGCGTGTCGAGGTGGTCGGCGAGCCAGGCCAGCCGGTGGGCGGCGTCCGGGAGGGTGAGCACGCCGAGCGACAGGCTCTCCCGCTCCAGCGGGCCGCGCAGCACGAGAGTGCCGTCGGTGTCTGTGCCTGTGCCGGTGTCGGTGTCCTGCGTCGTGCCCGTGCCCATGCCTGTGCCGAGCTGCTCGGCCACGTCGGCGGTGACCCGGGCGTTCGCCGTGGCGGTCGTCGCCAGCACGGGGACGCCCGGCTTGAGCTCGGCCAGCATCGTGCGCAGCCGCCGGTAGTCGGGGCGGAAGTCGTGGCCCCAGTCGGAGATGCAGTGCGCCTCGTCCACCACGAGCAGCCCGGTGGTGGCGGTGAGCCGGGGCAGCACCTGGTCCCGGAAATCCGGGTTGTTCAGCCGCTCGGGGCTGACGAGCAGCACGTCCACCGCTCCGGCGGCGACCTCGGCCTCGATCCCGTCCCATTCCTCGGCGTTGGACGAGTTGATGGTGCGGGCGGTGATCCCCGCGCGGGCGGCGGCCTCCACCTGGTTGCGCATGAGCGCCAGCAGCGGGGAGACGATCACCGTGGGGCCCGCGCCCCGCTCGCGCAGCAGCGCGGTGGCCACGAAGTACACCGCCGACTTCCCCCAGCCCGTGCGTTGCACCACCAGCGTTCTGCGCGCGTGCGCGACGAGGGCCTCGACCGCGCGCCACTGGTCTTCGCGCAGCCGGGCGGCACCCGGCTCGGCCCCGACGAGGCGGCTCAGGACGTTGTCGGCGGCGGCGTGCAGCCCGCTGGTGGTTTCCGTCATGGCTCCATGCAACAGGACTGGACCGACAGAGCGCCAACTCCGCCGGGCCGCCTGTGGACAACTCGCGTCCGGAGTTTTCCACAGCCGTTCGGGCGATCTGGTGCGGGATGTGAGCGGTACGGCAAGCTCGGATCATGACACAGAGCAACGAAGTACGCCACGGAGAGTCATCATCGGTCGACGGCATCAAGGTCGTCCTGAGCGGGCCGGGGGAGCTGGCCGACGCGCTGCCCTTCCTCATGGGGTACCACCCGACGGACTCCATCGTCCTGCTGGCCCTGCACGGAGAAGAGGGACGCTTCGGCGGCCGGGTGCGGATCGCCCTGCCCCGCACACCGCAGGATTTCGCGGAGTGGCCGGAGGTCGCCAGGCACCTGGCCGACTGCCTGGTGGATGGCAGCCTGCGGCGCGCCGGGCGGCCGGCCGCGATCGTCGCCTTCCTCTGCCAGGATCCGCGCGAGGGCGAGCGCCCGTCGGAGGTGAAGGAGCGGCTGCGGCCGGTGGCCCAGCAACTGCGGGTCTCCTGCGGGGCGCTGGACGTGCCGGTGGTCGAGGCGATGTGCCTTTCCGCCGGACGCTGGTGGTCCTACTGCCGGCCGGGGCCGGACGCAGATCCGGGAGCCGTGGACGAAGGGGCGCCCCTCGCCCGGCCCGGCACGTCAGCTATCGCCGCAGCCGCCGCCTACGCCGGTATCCCGATGCCGGCCTCGCTGCGGGACCTGGAGGCCCGGCTCAGGCCGAGCGAACACCGGGCCGCCTCCCACGAGGCCGCGCTCGACCAGGCCTGCGCCGAACTCGTGCCGCGCATGCTCGACAGGGCCGCGGGCCGGTCCGTCGCCGACCGCACGGTCGAACTGGCACGCGCCGCTCTCGACGCCTTCGCCGAGGCGCCCCCGATCGCCGACAACGCGGCGGCCGACACCAGGGACGACGCACTGCTCGCCGACGGCCAGGCCGCGGAGATGATCCTCGGGCTCCAGGACCGGGAGGCCCGCGACCGCGTCGTGGAATGGGCCGACCCCCAGCGGGCGGGCGCGGCGCTCAGGCTCTGGCGCGCACTGGCCCGCCGCTGCCCCGGGCCGTACGCAGAGCACGCCGCGGTCCTGCTCGCCCTGACCGGGTGGGTGGCCTGGTGCTCGGGGGACGAGGCGGAGGCCCGGGTCGCGCTGTGCACGGCGCTGGAGCTGGAGCCGCACTGCTCCTTCGCCCTTCTGCTCCAACACGCCGTCAGCCAGGGACTCGACCCCGAAGTGGTGCGCCGGGCGCTGCGCGGCACCCGGCGCCGCAGGGTCGTGGAAGCGGCTACCGCTCGCCGCGGACCATCCGGACCAGCCGGTCGAGGACCCGGCCGTCGCTCACCCGGAGACCGTCGTGCTCGTATTCGTCGGTGATCCAGGTACGCAGCCCCCGGATCGACCGGGCGGTCGCCAGCGAGTCCACGGTGTCGACGTACATGTCGTCGTGGTAGACGGCCGCGACGACCGGCACGTCGTTGTGCGCGAGCCGCGCCGGGTCGTACAGGTCTGGCCACTGGCCGCGCTGCGCCAGCAGTTCCGCCGTCTCGCGCAGTGGTGCGAGCGCCGGGTCGGTCTCGAACATCCACGGGTGGATCGTCTCGCCGGAGAAGAGCACCGGCGCGTCGTTCTTCAGCGCTGCCTCGGCGTCGAACTCGGGGAATTCGGACCTGACACGCTCGGCCGCCCACCGGGTTCCCTCCGGGGAGACCGAGCGCTGCCCGTAGCTCGGCTCGTGGAGCAGCGCGTAGAGAGGGGCGCCCGCGAAGGAGAGATGGCCCTGGGCCTGGGCGAGGAAGGAGTCGGAGAGGACGGGTCCGGCAGGTCCGGTGACAAAGGCGTCCTCGATCAAGTAGTGCAGCGTGTGCGAGCCGCTCCCGGAGCCGAGCATCAGCCCGAGCGCCTGGAAGGCGTGTGGGGTGAGCAGCCCGCCGTCCGGGAGCGCCACGGAGTGCTCGCACAGATGGCGGACGATGTCCCGGACCCTGGCGACGTCCTCGGGATACCGCGCGTAGTGGGCGGCGTTCTTGCTCCGGACGCGCGGGTACGCGGCGCGGTAGACGTCGTCGGCCGTCACCCGCAGGCCGGGCAGCCCACCGGTGATCAGCACCTCGCGCAGCGCCTCGGGCGCGAAGGAGAGGTAGGTGACGGCGCAGAAGCCGCCGAAGCTCTGGCCGAGCACGCTCCATCGGCCGTCGTCACCGAGGAGGTGGCGGCGCAGGATCTCGCAGTCCCTGACGATGGAGTCGGCCCGGAAATGGGCCAGATAGTCTGCCTGGGCCGCCGCGTCACCGCGCAGCGGCAGAGTCTGGCGGTTGGCGGGTGTCGAGCGGCCGGTCCCGCGCTGGTCGAGCAGCAGCACCCGGTAGTCGTCGAGAGCCCGCGAGAGCCAGCCGTCCCGGCCCAGCGGCCGCGGGCTGCGGTTGCCCGGTCCGCCCTGCAGGAAGACCAGCCAGGGCAGCCGCTCCGGGTTCTTCCCTGCCGCCACCACTTCCCGGGCGAAGACCTCGATCTGCTCGCCGCCCGGCTCGGCATGGTCGAGCGGTACGGGAAGGACATGGTCGGTGACGACGATGCCGGGCTGGCGGAGGACGGGCATGCTGCCTCGTTTCTGCGGTCGGGAGCGGGAGCGGCGAAGCATACGCGGCGCCTTTCGTCCAGGAACGCTATGCGGCCCGTGACCTGGGCGGTCGGCGCACCGTTCACCAGGCGTGCAGCACTCACCGCAGCAGCCGAAGCAGCATCCGGGAGCGGACGGGGCAACCGCCGCGCGGCGGCGCCCCGCGCGGACCGGCGGGCATCGGTGAGCGCACCGCCGCGCCCGGCACCGCCCCGGGCCGGGCGCCGGACGGCGGCCGTCCACGACACGCTGGTCTGCGTGGCCGCCCCGGCCCTGGCCGTGTCGGACCGCGACGGCCAGTTGCGGGGCGACGGTGTCGCCGGCCTCTACCGCGACGGACGGCGGCTGCTCGCCCGGTGCCTGCTGACGGTGGCGGGCGCGGAACCGGTCGCGGTGCAGGCCGTGATGTTGGCCGCCGACCGGGCCCGCTTCGTCGCGGTCGCGGGAAGCGGCGCCGGCCACGGGCCCGACCCCGCCGTCACGGTCGAGCGGGTGCGGTCGGCCGGGGGAGAGGAGCGGATCACGGTCGCGAACACCGGCACCCGGGCGGTACGGCTGCCGGTCGAGATCCTCCTCGGCACCGACCTCGCGCCGCTCGCCGCCGTGGCGGCGGGACGAACGGGGAGCGGGGTGTCCTGCACCGTCAGCGGAGCGGGGCTGCGCTGGACGGACGGTGAGCGCGCGGTGCTGACGACGGCCCGCCCCGCACCGGACGAGGTCTTCGCTGCGGCGGGCGCGCTGGTGTGGCGGCTCGAACTGCCGGCCGGGGAAGCGCGGACGATCGAGCTGCGGACCGGACCCGCCCCGATGCCGGGAGCGCTGGGCCGCACACCGCCCCCGGCACGTCCCCCGGCCCTCTGGCCCACCGCCCGGCTGGAGGCGGACGACGCACGGGCGGGCGCCCTGCTGCGCACGTCCCTCGACGACCTGCAGAATCTGCTGCTGCGGGACCCTGCCCACCCCGCGGACCTGCACCTCGCGGCCGGAGCACCCTGGCGGCTCGCGGGGACGCCCCCCGACGCGCTGTGGGCGGCACGGATGCTGCTCCCCTTCGGCACCAGGCTCGCAGCCGGCACGCTGCGCACGCTCGCGCGGGCCCAGGACCCGCGGGGCGGGGGCATCGCCGGACCACCGCGCGACGCGGGGCCCGGACTGCCACCGCTGTCCTGTGCGGCGGAGGCCGTACCGCTGTTCGTCACCGTGCTGGCGGAGGCCTGGCGGTGGGGGTTGCCGTCCCGGGAGGTGGAGGCGCTGCTGCCGGCGGCCGAGCGCTGCCTGGCCTGGCTGGAGCGGAGCGTGTCGGCGGCCGGGGCCGGCGGGCTGGTCGCCGATCCCGTGCCCGGCGGCCCGCTGCGGGCCGAGGTCCAGGCGTACGTGCACCGGGCCGCTCTGCACGGCGCCGACCTGCTGGAGGCCTTCGGAAGACCGGGCGGAGACAGATGGCGGGAGCGGGCCGCGCGGTTGCGGACGGAGTTCCGGCGGCGGTTCCGGGCGGCGGAGTCCGCGGGCGGCCGTATCGCGGTGGCGTGCACGGCGGAGGGCGGCGTGCTGGACGTGCCTTCCTCGGCGCTGGCGCACCTGCTGGACACGGGGCTGGGCCCAGGCGGGTCCGCGGCGCCCGGACTGCTGGACGCGGAGGCCACCGCCCGGCTCGCACGGGTGCTGGCCGCGCCGGGCCTGGACAGCGGCTGGGGGCTGCGCACGCTGGCAGCCGGGGCCCCGGGGTTCAGCCCGTTCGGACACCGCGGCGGCGCCGTGCGCGTGCATGAGACCGCGGTCGCCGTGGCCGGGCTGGCGGCCGCCGGGTACGACGACGCGGCGGCCGCGCTGCTCACCGGGGTGCTCGACGCGGCCGCGGCGTTCGGGATGCGGCTGCCCGAGATGTACGCCGGGGAGCAGCGCGCGGGCGGCCGGGCGCCGTGCCCGCACCCCATGGCGTGCAGGCCCGCGGCGCTCGCGGCGGGCGGCGCGGTGCACCTGCTGGCCGCACTGGCGGGCGTACGGCCCGATGTGCCGGGGGGCTCCGTCGCGCTGCGGCCGCTGGCCCGCACGCCCGCCGGTGCGGTCAGGGTGGGCGGGATGCAGGTCGCCGGGGCGCCCTTCGCGGTGCGGATCGGCAGGCAGGGGACGGCGATGGTCGAGGAGGCGGCGCCAGGGCTGCGACTCGGTGCGTGACGGGGCCGACGCGGCTCACGACGTGATCGCGCAAGGTGTCGATCCGGCTGATTATCGTCAGGCAGACGACTAAGATCACCACCATGTCGCCCTACGACCCGTCGGCCTTCCCGCCCTTCGCCGTGACCGTCGATCTGGTCGTGCTCACGGTGCGGCACCATGCCCTGTGCGCGCTGTCGGTGCGCCGCGGCGAGCCTCCCTTCCAGGGGAGGTGGGCGCTGCCCGGCGGCTTCGTCCGGCAGGACGAGGACCTGTCCCAGGCCGCGGCCAGGGAACTGGCCGAGGAGACGGGCCTTCGGGCACAGAGCGGCGCGCACCTGGAGCAACTCGCCACCTACGGCGATCCGCAGCGCGACCCGCGGATGCGGGTGGTCAGCGTCGCCCATCTGGTGCTCGCACCCGACCTGCCCGCGCCGCGGGCGGGCGGTGACGCGCGCAGTGCCCGCTGGGCGCCGGTCGGCACGCTGCTCGGCGAGGACGGCCAGGAGCACGCCGCCGAAGCGCCGCCGCTGGCCTTCGACCATGCGCGGATCCTGGCCGACGGGGTGGAGCGGGCGAGGTCGAAGATCGAGTACTCCTCGCTGGCCACGGCTTTCTGCCCGGCGGAGTTCACGGTCGGAGAGCTGCGCCGGGTGTACGAGGCGGTGTGGGGGGTGGCGCTCGACCCGCGCAACTTCCACCGCAAGGTGACCGGGACGGTGGGCTTCCTGGTGCCGACGGGCGGGACGACGACGCGTCAGGGCGGCCGCCCCGCACAGCTGTTCCGGGCGGGCGGAGCCACCCTGCTCAATCCGCCGATGCTCCGGCCCGAGGTGTAATTCCCCCGCGGACGTCGGTCACATATCGGGCATATTGCACCAATTCTGGCGTTATGGTGCTGGGGTGATCCAGGCCATCGGACTGACCAGCACACCAAGGCGCAACACCCCGCCCGCCGTCGCCGACCTCACCTTCGACATCCGGCCCGGCGAGGTCACCGGCCTGCTCGGCCCGGCCCGGTCCGGGAAGACCACCGCCGTCCGCCTGCTGCTCGGTGTGCAGTCCGGCAAGGGCGCCACGCTCGTCGACGGCTGCCCGCTGCGCGACCTGGCCCGTCCCGAACGGGCCGTCGGCGCCGTCCTCGGAGACGTGCCCGGACACCCCCGCCGCACCGCCCGCGGACACCTGCGGATGCTCTGCGCCGCCCACGGCCTGCCCGTCTCCCGCGCCGACGACCTGCTGGAAACCGTCGGACTCGGCGCCATGGCGGACCGGAAGCTCGGCACGTACTCGCTCGGCATGGACCGCCGCCTCGCCTTCGCCGTCGCGCTGCTGCCCGACCCGCACGCCCTCGTCGTCGACGACCCGGCGCGGGACTTGCCGCCGCGCGAGGCGGCCTGGGTGCACGCACTGGTGCGCCGCCACGCCGCCGCGGGCGGGGCGGTGCTGCTCACCGGCCGCGACCCCGGAGCGCTCGCCAGGACGGCGGACCGGATCGTCGTGCTGGACGGCGGCCGGATCACCGCCGACGAGCCGGCGGACAGCTTCGCCGGCACCCGGCTGCGCCCGCACGTCGCCGTGCGCTCGCCCTACGCCCAGCGGCTGGCCGGCCTGCTCGCCGAGGACGGCGCCGAGGTGGTCGCCGCGGGCGGCAGCCGTATCGCCGTCTACGGCGCGACGTCCGCCGCCGTCGGCGAGACCGCCCACCGGCACGGCATCCTGCTGCACCAGCTCGCCGACCGCCCGGCCGGCGGCGAGACGGACGGCCGGGAACCGCTCCCGGACCCGGCCGCGGGTGAACGCCCCGTGCGCCGCAGGTCCGTTCCCCGGTCACGCCCCGCGCCCCTGCGCACGCCGCACGGTCCGCTGCAGCCGTTGCGGTACGAGCTGCGCCGGTGCTTCGGGCTGCGCACCTCCTGGCCGGTGGCGGCGGTCGCGGTCGCCGGGTCCGTGCTCGGGGCGCTGGTCGTCGCGCGCGGGGGAGCGGCGCACACCCCGGCGCTGCGGCTGCTGTCGGGATGGCCCGCGGATCTGCCGCTGCCCGCCGCGGCGCTGGGGGCGGCGGCGCTGGGGGCGCTGTCGTACGGGCAGGAGTTCGCCTTCCCGGCGCTGACGCCCGGCTTCGGCCCGGAGCCCCGCGCGCCCCGGCTGCTCGCCGCCAAGCTCGCGGTCAGCGGGGTCCTCGCGCTGCTGCTCGCCCTGCTGGCGGCGCTCGCGGACACCGCCGTGCTGCGTCTGGCACTCGGGCCCGCCGCGGTGCCCGATCCGCTGGCGCTGTCGGCCACCACGGCGGGCTGGGCCGCGCTGTGCACGGCCTGCGCGTGGACGGGGGTGCTGGCGGCGTGCGCGTTCCGCACCACGGCGCTCGGGCTCTCAGCGGTGCTCTCCGTACCGCTGCTGGTGGCGCCCGGACTCCGGTACGTACTCGGCGGGCGGACGGGAGCGCAGTTCCGTGACGCGGCCGCGGCGCTGTGGTCGGTGGCCACGGGGGCGCCGCGTACCGACGACCGGGCGGCACTCGCGGCGTTGCGCTCGGCGGCCCAACCGCTCGCCGTGGCACTGGTGTTGTCACTGTCGTGCCTGGTCATCGCCTATCTGGCAGGGGCGTTGCGGGTGCGCCGGCGCGGGCGCGGGTCAACTCCCGTGCGCTCCACCGCGGCTGTGCGCGTCGACCGCGAGGAGGCCTGATTCGTCCCGATAAAGCGTCAATTATCAGGTGATGAGCGCTCACCCTTTCGTGTGCTTTTCAGCAAAGCCCTCAAGGCCTGCTGCGGCATCGCCGACAAAGGATGCGTGAGTACCCTTGCGCACACCATGATGACCGCGGCTCGTTCCGCTGACTCCGGCATCGCCGGCTCGGGCGAGCTGGACCGCTACTCGTATGCCGATTCTCCCGCCGGCGACCGCCCAGGAGGCGGGATCACATCCTGGGAGGGCATGGATCCGGACGTGGGCCGGGTGGGCCGCCGCACCGGCGGCAGCCGCGGCCGCGGGCTGCACGGCCAACTCGTCCAGCAGCTCGGACAGATGATCGTGTCCGGCGACCTCGGTGCCGACCGCCCGCTGGTGCCCGAGGAGATCGGCCAGCGCTTCGAGGTCTCCCGCACCGTGGTCCGTGAATCGCTGCGGGTGCTGGAGGCCAAGGGCCTGGTCAGCGCCCGGCCGAACGTCGGCACCCGGGTCCGCCCCGTCAGCGACTGGAATCTGCTCGACCCCGACATCATCGAATGGCGCGCCTTCGGCCCGCACCGTGAGGAGCAGCGCCGCGAGCTGCTCGACCTGCGCTCGACGATCGAACCGCTCGCCGCCCGGCTCGCCGCCGGGCACGGGCGCGAGGACGTCCAGCAGCGGCTCGCCGACATGGCCGAGATCATGGCCCACGCGGCGGCCCAGGGAGACGCGCTCACCTTCACGCGCGCGGACGTGGAGTTCCACGGGCTGCTGCTGACCGTCGCCGGCAACCGCATGCTGGAGCACCTGTCCGGGATCGTCCTGGCGGCCCTCCAGGTCTCCGGCGGCCCGGTCACCGGCTGTGAGCGTCCGGGCGACGCCTCGGTGGGGCTGCACCACCGGATCGTCGAGGCGCTCGCGGAGGGCGACGGCGGTACCGCCGAGGCGGCGATGCGCCAGCTGCTCTCCGGTTCCACGGAGCAGTCCTCGGCCGCCGCCGACCACGTCGTCCCGGCCCCCCGAGAGCACTGACCGCCCGGCCGGCCGCCGCGGGCCCCGTGTGACCGGGGCCGGCGGCGGTTCGTGCGCGTCACATGTCCGACTTTGCCGCTGATCTGCACAATTTGGGGTGTGACTCGGGCCACGTAAGCTGGGCGTAACGCCAGGCGAGGCAGTGCGATGACTTAAGAGGTGGCGGCCGTACGAGGAATATTCGGCATCGAATCCGACGCTGAGTCGCCGTACGGTTCCACCGAGTCGTTCCCATCGTTCCGAGAGGTTGTTCGTGTCGGCCAGCACATCCCGTACGCTCCCGTCCGAGATCGCCGAGTCCGAGTCTCTGATGGCGCTCATCGAGCAGGGTAAGGCCCAGGGGCAGATCGCAGGCGACGACGTGCGTCGGGCGTTCGAAGCGGACCAGATTCCGGCAACCCAGTGGAAGAACGTTCTGCGCAGCCTCAACCAGGTCCTCGACGAGGAGGGTGTGACGCTGATGGTGAGTGCCGCCGAGGCGCCCAAGCGCACCCGCAAGAGCGTCGCAGCCAAGAGCCCGGCGAAACGTACTGCCACCAAGACGGTCGCCGCCAAGGCGGCCCCTGCCAAGAAGACCGTAGCGCCCAAGGCGCCGGCTCCCGAGCCGGTCGCCGAGGCCGAGACCACGGTGGAGCCATCGGTGGAGGCGGAGAACTCAGCAGCCAGGAAGGCGCCGGCGAAGAAGGCCGCCGTGAAGAAGACGGCGGCCAAGAAGGCGCCCGCGAAGAAGACGGCGGCAGCCAAGAAGTCCGCCGCCGGTCCGGGCGAGGACGACGTCGTCGAGGTGGACGAGCCGCTGGAGGACGTCGCGCCCGGCAAGGGCGACGAGGAGGCGGAGAAGACGGAGTCCGAGAGCTTCGTGCTCTCCGACGACGACGAGGACGACGCGCCCGCGCAGCAGGTCGCGGTGGCTGGCGCCACCGCCGACCCGGTCAAGGACTACCTCAAGCAGATCGGCAAGGTCCCGCTGCTCAACGCCGAGCAGGAGGTGGAGCTGGCCAAGCGCATCGAGGCGGGTCTGTTCGCCGAGGACAAGCTGGCGGCGGCCGACAAGCTCGCCCCCAAGCTCAAGCGCGAGCTGGAGATCATCGCCGAGGACGGGCGCTGGGCCAAGAACCACCTGCTGGAGGCCAACCTCCGGCTCGTCGTCTCGCTGGCCAAGCGCTACACCGGCCGCGGCATGCTCTTCCTGGACCTGATCCAGGAGGGCAACCTGGGCCTGATCCGTGCGGTCGAGAAGTTCGACTACACCAAGGGCTTCAAGTTCTCCACGTACGCCACCTGGTGGATCCGCCAGGCGATCACCCGCGCGATGGCCGACCAGGCCCGCACCATCCGTATCCCGGTGCACATGGTCGAGGTCATCAACAAGCTCGCCCGGGTGCAGCGCCAGATGCTCCAGGACCTGGGCCGCGAGCCCACCCCGGAGGAGCTGGCCAAGGAACTCGACATGACCCCCGAGAAGGTCATCGAGGTCCAGAAGTACGGCCGCGAGCCCATCTCGCTGCACACCCCGCTCGGCGAGGACGGCGACAGCGAGTTCGGTGACCTCATCGAGGACTCCGAGGCGGTCGTCCCCGCCGACGCGGTCAGCTTCACGCTTCTGCAGGAGCAGCTGCACTCGGTCCTCGACACGCTGTCCGAGCGGGAGGCGGGCGTGGTCTCCATGCGCTTCGGCCTGACCGACGGCCAGCCGAAGACGCTGGACGAGATCGGCAAGGTCTACGGCGTCACGCGCGAGCGGATCCGGCAGATCGAGTCGAAGACGATGTCCAAGCTGCGCCACCCGTCGCGCTCCCAGGTGCTGCGGGACTACCTCGACTGATCCTCCCGCGGCCGTCCTCCCGGACGGCCCGGCCGGGGCGCGCGGCACTGCGCGCGTCGTCGGTCTGCGGATGCGGCCTCCGGCCCTATCGATGACTCTGGGTGCTCAGAGTGGTTCATAGGGTCAGGAGGCCGTATGCATCTCCCCGTTCCCACCTGCCTGCGTCACCGCGGCCGCCGTGGCCGCCGCCGTACGGCCATAGCCGCGGCGGCTCTGCTGCCGGCGTTCGCCCTTCCCCTGGCGGTGCCGACGGCTCCGGCCGCCGCCAACGGAGTAGTGGTCGGCGGTGTGCCGACATCGACCGACGACGAGCCGTGGGTGGTGGCGCTCGCCAGCCGTGAGCGTTTCGGCTCCGCCAGATCGGGGCAGTTCTGCGGCGGCGTGGCGGTGGGGCCGCACACGGTCGTCACCGCGGCTCACTGCTTCGGGCAGGAGGCGCTCGGCGTCACGGACTGGCGCAAGCTGCCGGACCTTCGGGTCATCGCCGGGCGGACGGATCTGAGCGGGTCGGACGGGCAGGAGATGCCGCTGGCCGACGTATGGGTCAATCCCGATTTCGACGCCTCCACCAATGCCGGGGACGTCGCGGTGATCACGCTCTCCCAGGCCCTGCCGGGCGGCGCCGTGATCCCGATGGCCCAACCGTCGGACACCGCGCCGTACGCGCCGGGCACGCAGGCCGAGGTCTACGGGTGGGGTGACACCACGGGGCAGGGAACGTATCCGCAGGCGCTACGGATGGCCACGGTGGACGTACTGGCCGATTCGGTGTGCGAGAAGGCCTACCCCGGTGACGAGGACGGCACGTACCTGCGCGACTCCATGGTGTGCGCGGGGGTGTCCGGCGGGGGCAAGGACGCGTGCCAGGGCGACAGCGGCGGGCCGCTCGTGGCGGCGGGCCGGCTGATCGGGCTCGTGTCGTGGGGGACGGGCTGTGCGGAGGCCGACTACCCGGGTGTCTACACCCGCGTCTCGGCGGTGTCCGGGCTGGTGGCCCAGCACATGTGAGGTCGGCCCGCCGACGGGGGAAAGCCCGCGGGCGGACACCCCCTGAAGGGGTCCGTCCGCCCGCGGGGCCGAGCTCGTCGCGTGGTGCGATGTGTCAGCGCTCGTCATCTCCCGCCGAGGCCGGGGTGTCGGTGAGCCGCCCCGTCTCGTCCTGTATTTCCGCAGCGATCTTCTTGAGTTCCGGCTCGAACTTGCGTCCGTGGTGTGCGCAGAAGAGCAGCTCTCCGCCGCTGGTGAGAACGACACGCAGGTAGGCCTGAGCGCCGCAACGGTCGCAGCGGTCTGCCGCAGTCAGCGGACTCGCGGGGGTCAGAACAGTAGTCACGTCGCCTCTTCTCTAGCTCGACGAGCTGTCGTACCAGGGTCAACATCCAACCAGCCCGAAAACGTTCCCGCTGACGGCTTTTCCTCGAAAACGGGCCTCGGAGTGACTGGGTGTTACCGATTGGCGGCGAATAGGAGTCAGTTGCGTCGGATGTCGCGTATGGGGCTTTTGTCGTACTGATCCACACTCGCCCCGACCGGCTTGCCGGGGTGTTGGTGAGGACGTGCCCGGAGCCTAAATGGTTCATGCCTCTTTGGGAACGTGACATGTGTATCACTCGTGCGGGTTATCGAACGCGTGAGCGAGCAGGGCTACGATGAAGGCCGGGATACCCGGGTCGCGGCGCAGTTGCCCTCCCCGACCTCGGTACCCTCTCACCGACACGGCCGAAGAGATTCAGGCCACACCTGATCGAGGAGTTGCCCGCGTGACCGCCGAAACATCCGTGCCGTCCACCGCGCTGCTGACGGGCGCAGATCGCGACGGCTCCAACTACACAGCGCGGCACCTGCTCGTTCTCGAAGGTCTCGAAGCGGTACGCAAGCGTCCCGGCATGTACATCGGGTCCACCGACAGCCGCGGTCTGATGCACTGCGTCTGGGAGATCATCGACAACTCCGTCGACGAGGCCCTCGGCGGCCACTGCGACAGCATCGAGGTCGTCCTCGCGGCCGACGGCTCCATCGAGGTCCGCGACAACGGCCGCGGGATCCCCGTCGACGTCGAGCCCAAGACGGGCCTGTCGGGCGTCGAGGTCGTCATGACCAAGCTGCACGCGGGCGGAAAGTTCGGCGGCGGCTCCTACGCGGCCTCCGGCGGCCTGCACGGCGTCGGCGCCTCCGTCGTCAACGCGCTCTCGGCCCGGCTCGATGTCGAGGTCGACCGCAGCGGCAGCACCCACGCCATCAGCTTCCGGCGCGGCGTCCCCGGCTCCTTCGCCGGCGCCGGGCCGGACGCGAAGTTCGAGCCCGCGAGCGGCCTGGCGAAGACCAAGAAGATCCCGCGCACCCGGACCGGCACCCGCGTCCGCTACTGGCCGGACCGGCAGATCTTCCTCAAGGACGCCAAGCTGTCGCTGGAGACGCTGTACCAGCGCGCCCGGCAGACGGCCTTCCTGGTGCCCGGCCTGACGATCGTGGTCCGCGACGAACGCGGCATCGAGTCGGAGAAGCCGGTCGAGGAGATCTTCCACTTCGACGGCGGCATCAGCGAGTTCTGCGAGTTCCTGGCCCCCGACAAGCCCATCTGCGACGTCCTGCGGCTCACCGGCAGCGGCACGTTCAAGGAGACCGTCCCGGTCCTCGACGACCGCGGCCACATGACACCCACCGAGGTCACCCGGGAACTGGGCGTCGACATCGCGCTGCGCTGGGGCACCGGATACGACACCACGCTCCGGTCCTTCGTCAACATCATCGCCACGCCCAAGGGCGGCACCCACGTCACCGGCTTCGAGCGCTCGGTGGCCAAGACGGTGAACGAAGTGCTGCGCGCCACCAAGCTGCTGCGCG
Organism: Streptomyces sp. NPDC004031; assembly: GCF_053604375.1. Classification (NCBI taxonomy): domain Bacteria; kingdom Bacillati; phylum Actinomycetota; class Actinomycetes; order Kitasatosporales; family Streptomycetaceae; genus Streptomyces; species Streptomyces sp. NPDC004031. The sequence goes on from NZ_JBSGHL010000028.1 coordinate 55,426, forward strand.
TCGCCGAGGACGACATCGTCAAGGACGACGCCATGGAGGGCCTCACGGCGGTCGTCACCGTCCGGCTCGCCGAGCCGCAGTTCGAGGGCCAGACCAAGGAGGTGCTCGGCACCTCCGCCGCCAACCGGATCGTGGCCAATGTCGTGGCGAAGGAGCTGAAGGAGTTCCTGACCTCCACCAAGCGCGACGCCAAGGCCCAGGCCCGTGCCGTCCTGGAGAAGGCCGTGGCGGCCGCCAGGACGCGTATCGCGGCCCGCCAGCACAAGGAGGCCCAGCGCAGGAAGACGGCGCTGGAGACGTCCTCCCTGCCGGCCAAGCTCGCCGACTGCCGCAGCGACGACGTCGACCGCAGCGAACTGTTCATCGTCGAGGGCGACTCGGCCCTCGGCACGGCCAAGCTCGCGCGCAACTCCGAGTTCCAGGCGCTGCTGCCGATCCGCGGCAAGATCCTCAACACGCAGAAGTCGTCGGTCTCCGACATGCTCAAGAACGCCGAGTGCGGCGCGATCATCCAGGTCATAGGAGCCGGCTCCGGCCGCACCTTCGACATCGACCAGGCGCGCTACGGCAAGGTGATCTTCCTCGCCGACGCCGACGTCGACGGCGCCCACATCCGCTGCCTGCTGCTGACCCTCTTCCAGCGCTACATGCGCCCCATGGTCGAGGAGGGCCGCGTCTTCTCCGCCGTCCCGCCGCTGCACCGCATCGAACTCGTCCAGCCCAAGAAGGGCCAGGACAAGTACCTCTACACCTACTCCGACAACGAACTCCGCCAGACCCTGCTCGACCTCCAGCGCCGCAACGTCCGCTACAAGGACAGCATCCAGCGCTACAAGGGCCTCGGCGAGATGGACGCCAACCAGCTGGCCGAAACCACGATGGACCCCCGCCACCGCACCCTGCGCCGCATCAACATCAGCGACATCGAGGCCGCCGAACGCGCCTTCGACCTCCTGATGGGCAACGAGGTGGCCCCGCGCAAGGAGTTCATCACCAACTCGGCCACGACGCTCGACCGGTCGAAGATCGACGTCTGACCTGCGGCCTCGGCGTCGAGCGGGTTCAGGGGGCCGGTCGGCGTCCGTGGCCGGACCGCGGGAGGCTGATGCGGGGTGGCGCCCGTCAGGGGCGGTGGTGAGGGGTCAGTGGGCGGGCTCGTCGGCGTAGGGGAGGTCCTGGGGGAGCAGTAGGGTCAGTGCTTCCAGGTCGGGGGCGGTGACCGAGCCCAGGCGGCCGGCCTGGCGGGTCATCATCGCCTCCACCAGCTGGCGGGCAAGGCGGGCGTTGCCGAAGGAGCGTGTGCGCGGGACGGCGTCCAGGTGGGTGCGCAGCGACTCCACCGTCTGCGGCGCGCACCGGTAGCCCGCGCCGGAGGCCATCTCCTGCACGATCTCCAGGAGCTCGGCCGTGGTGTAGTCCTCGAACCGCACCTGCCGGGAGAACCGGCTGGCCAGCCCGGGGTTGGAGGCCAGGAAGCGGGCCATCTCCTCGGTGTAGCCGGCTGCGATCACCACCACTTCGTCGCGGTGGTCCTCCATCAGCTTCAGCAGGGTGTCGACGGCCTCCTGGCCGAAGTCCTGCGGCGCGTTCTCCGGGGTGAGCGTGTAGGCCTCGTCGATGAACAGCACCCCGCCCAGGGCGCGTTCGAAGGCCTCCGTGGTGAGCTGTGCGGTGTGGCCGATGTAGCGGCCGACCAGGTCGGCGCGGGCCACCTCCACGAGCTGGCCGCGCGGCAGGACCCCGAAGGACCGCAGCAGGTCCGCGTACAACCGGGCCACGGTCGTCTTGCCGGTGCCCGGCGGGCCGGAGAAGACCAGGTGGTGGCTGACCTTCGGCGTGGGCAGCCCCACGGCCTGCCGCTGCCGGGCCGTGCCGAGCAGGTCCAGGATGCCGCCGACCTCCCGCTTGACCGCCCCCAGGCCGATCATGCCGCGCAGCCGCGCCAGCACGTCGGAGTCGCCCGGCTCGCTCCGGCCGCCCGTCCGGACCTCGGCCGCCTCCTCCTCGCCGACGTCCTCCGGCAGGATCTCCAGCAGGTCGCTCTCCCCGGCCTCGGGCACCGACGCCAGCCGGAACGACTGCCGGTCCACCATCTCCTCGAACACCTGCCGCGCGGCACGGCCGTTGCCGAAGGTCGCGTCCCGCTTCATCCGCGAGAAGCGCAGCCCCAGGGCCTGGAGCGCCAGCGGATCGAGCACGTAGCGGTGGGCCGCGCACATGCTCTCGACGATGGTGACCAGCTCTTCCACCGAATAGTTGGCGAACTCGATGGTGCGGGTGAAGCGGGACGCCAGGCCCGGGTTGGCGGTCAGGAACGTGGTCATCTCCTTGGAGTAGCCCGCGACGATCACCACCACCTCGTCGCGGTGGTCCTCCATCAGCTTCACCAGGGTGTCGATCGCCTCCTGGCCGAAGTTCGCGCCCGAGCGCTTCCCGTCCGACAGCAGGGTGTACGCCTCGTCGATGAACAGCACGCCGCCCAGGGCCCGTTCGAAGGCCTCCGTGGTCTTGATCGCGGTGCCGCCGATGACCTGGGCGACCAGGTCTCCTCGGGACACCTCCGTGATGTGCCCCGAGGGCAGCAGGCCCAGCTCGGCCAGGATGCCGCCGTACAGCCGGGCCACCGTGGTCTTGCCCGTGCCGGGCGGGCCGGCGAAGACCAGGTGCCGGCTCATCGGCGGCGCGGGTATCCCCAGTTGTGCCCGGCGCTGCGCCAGCCGGCCCAGGTTGACGAGGGTGTCCACCTGGTGCTTGACGCCCGCCAGGCCGATGAGGGCGTCCAGCTCCGCGAACGGCCCGGTCGGCGGCTGCGGTTCGGCGTCGGCGGCGGCCTGCTCCCCGCCGGCCGCCGGGCCGTCGTCCTCGGTGGCCGGCTGCGCGCCGGGCCAGGCGTCGGGGGCCCGGTTGCCCGTGCTGGTCAGCTCGGTGACCGAAAGCCGCGGTCCGGGCCGGGCGGCCCGCAACCCGGCGCCCTTGCTGCCGCGGACCGTGCACGAGGTCACCGAGACCTGCTCGGTGCTGTCCACCCGGATGCCGTCGCCGCCGCTGTCCACCACCTCGCAGCCGCTCAGCGCGCTGCGCCCTCCCGCGGCGACCAGGACGCCGTGCGACGCCGCTCCGGTGCACCGCACCCGTACCAGGGAGATCTCCCCGCCGTCCTCCACGCTGACGCCGCAGCCACCCGCCCCGGCCACCTCGCAGTCCCGCAGCGAGCCCAGTCCGCGCGCTCCCACCGACACCCCGGCCGAACCGGCGCCGCGCACCACCGTGTTGCCGATATGGGGGTTGCCGAGGCCCTCGATGCGCACCCCGTGGCCGCCCGCGTCCTCGACCAGGCACTCCTCCAGCCGGCCCCGGCCGTCCTCGGCGACCAGCACCCCCGGGCCCTTGGGCGCCACCACCCGGGCACGCCGCAGCAGCGGGTTCGCTCCGGACCTGATGGCGATCCCGACGCCGCCCGTGCCCTCGACGGTCAGCCGGTCGAACTCGGCCGCCGACTCCTCCGTCAGCAGCACACCGATGCCCTCCGCGTCCGCGACCCTCGCGCCCGTGAGCACCGGGGCGCTGGACTCCGCGACGTGCACCGCCGGTCCCTGCGCCGCGGTGAACGCGCACGCGTCATAGGTACCGCGCGAGCGGCCCACCACCGCCAGCCCCGCGCCCCGGGTCCGCGCGGTGGCGCACCGCACCAGGTACGGGTCGCAGCCGCCGGCCACCACCACGCCGTGTCCGGAGGTGTCGCTGATCCGCACCTCCTCCAGCGTGGTGCGGGTCGACGTGGCCAGGTACGCGCCGACCGCCGCGGAATGCACGGCGGTACGCGACACCGTCAGCGTCGTCGCCCCCTCCAGCGCCAGCGCCGGCTTGTCGGTCGAGGAGATCTCGCAGTCCTCCATGGAACCGCGTGAACTTCCGTTGGCCAGCAGCCCGTTGCCGCGCGCGTCACGCACGGTGCAGCCGCGCACCGTGGCCCGGCCCTGCTCGCTGACCACGATCGCCGAGGTGCCCAGGTGCTCCAGGACGCAGTCCTCGACAACGCTGCCCGTGGTGCCCGTCTCCACCACTCCGGCGCCGATCGGGTTGGTCACCCGGCAGCGGCGCATGGCCAGCGAGCCGGTGCCGCGGCTGAGCAGCGCGGTCCAGCCGGTGCCGGTGATCTCGCAACCGTCGAGCGCGACCTGCCCGCGCGCCGCGTCCACCACCGGCAGGTCACCTTCGCCGCCGCGCAGCGTCAGGTCGGAGAGGAGCACCGCGTCCGCCGCCAGCGTGACCGCGGTGCCGTGTCCGGGCTCGATCCGCACGCTGCCGCGCGGCCCGTCGGCGACGATCGTCACGCGGGTGCGGACCGTCAGCGCCTCGGCGTAGACGCCCGGCCGGAGGCTGACCACGGCCCCCGAACGGGCGCGGGCGAGTGCGTCCCCGATCGTCCGGAACTCGCCTGAGCCGTCCTGGGCGACGGTCAGAATCTGGCGTGCCACGGCCGATTCTCCTCCTCATGTCCCCTTGCCGGGTGGTGTGTTGCTGTGCGGTGCCGCCGGTCTGCGCCGCTGGTGCGCGGCCGGTACGCCGCCGTTGTCGTGCTGCTCTGCACGATACGGGTCACGGACCGGCTTCCGGTGCCGTGATCACGTCCTGGTCCTCCCCGGTCAGGATGGCGAGCACCTGATCGGACACCGGGGACGGCTTCGGGCGCTGCCCCGCGAAAGGCCCTGGGTGCTGCCCCGCGAACGGCTCCGGGCCCGGTCCTGCGGCCGGTTCCGGGTCGTGCCCCGGCCCGCCGAACAGCGCCGGCGCTCCCGGCCCGCCGCCGCCCGTGACCGAAGGGCCCCCGCCCGGCGGCCGCGTCAGGTCCACGCGCAGCGGCGGGCCGGGCAGGGGCACGTCCTCGTCCTCGGCGGAGACGGGCAGCGGGTCGACCGTGACGTCCCCGGCGGCGGTGTGCAGGACGAGCGGGCGGCCCAGCGCCGACGCGACCACCCGCGCCGTCAGCAGACCCGTGGGGGTGTCGGGCCGGGCGCCCGAGACCATGGCGTGGAACAGCGGCTCCACCTCACCACCGATCGCCGCCACCTGCTCCGCCAGCGTTCCCAGGTTGCCGATGTCCAGGGCCCAGTCCACGGCCCGCTCGCGCACCTCCGGGGCCGACGGCGCGTCCGGCGTCCCCGACAGCGCCGCCGCGACGTGCCCGTAGAGGCTGCCGGCGGCCGGGGCTCCCGGCGGCGGCCCGAATCTCAGCAGGGCGAGGTGCCGTCCCAGGCGGATCTCGGGGGTGGACAGGGCCAGTGCCTGGGCGCCGTGGACGCGGTGTTCCTGCGCGATGCCGGCCCGGATGCCGTCGAAGGGGCCGTCCAGCGGCGCCGACACCGCGTGCGAGGCCACGTTGACCCGCTTGCCGCCGAGGATGTCCGCGCTCTTCCTCGGCAGTTGGGTGGTGGCCGGTCCCAGGTCGCCGCCGTGCGGGCGCAGGAACTCCTCGGACCGGAACGTGCCGGCGTCGCCCGGCCGGTACGCCGACCGGTAGGGGCCAAGCTTCACGCCCTTCTTGGCGCCGCGTGGATTGCTGCCCAGGTCGTTGTTGAAGTAGCGGCCGATGTGGTTGGCCAGGCCCTGCTGCGGCAGCTTGTTCTTGGTGAGGAGGTCGTGGGCCAGGCGCGAGACGTCCGTGACGGTCGCGCCTTCGCGGTAGTCGGTGATGAAGGCGAGGCCGCGTTCGGGCAGCCGGCCGTTCTCGGCGTCGCCGCGGGCCTGCTGGACGATCTCCTCCCGGCTCCTCGGCAGATGCGTGGGACCGCTTCCCGGCGTGCGGGTGGCGGGGACGTCCACGGTGTGCGGGAGGCCCTGGAGCTGCGGCTCGTAACGCTGCCCGAGTTCCCAGGCGTTGAGGCGGTTGAGGTCCTGGGCGAGCCGGGCGAACTCGGCCTGTCCCTCGCCGAAGCGCAGCCGCGGGCCCTGATCGGTGTCCAGCAGGGTCGCGGGCCCGTCGACGAAGAGGTTGGGCTCGGGGGCGTAGGGGAGCAGCGGGTGGATGCGGGCCTGCTGCTCGCGGTCGGCCATGTCGGCCTGGATGGCCCGGTCCAACCGGAGCAGGAACTCGGCACGTCGCATCGGGTCCGACCACTGCTCCGGGACGTCCTGCCGGGACGGCCCGGCGTCGTCGGTGTCCATGGCGTCGTCGTCGCCGTCCTGCTCCCCGTCCTCGCCGCCGTCCTGCGCGGGCCGGGCGAGGCGGGCGTCGATGCGCTGGACGAGGCCGTCCATGTCCGAGGCGTCCGGCACCCGGTAGCCGCCGGCCATCATCAACGGCCGTACCGGGCGCGGCGGGTCGCTCATCTCCTCGTCGGCGTCGGCGTCGGTGTCGGAGCCGTGCGCCGATCCGGCGTCGGAGTCGTCGCCGTGGTCGGCGAGCAGCCCGGCGAAGTGGTCGAACACGTGGGCGCCGGAGGGCACCAGCCGGGAGGAGTCGTCGAAGTCCTGCACGGAGACGTACGGGTGGCGGTTGCGGGTCATGAACGAGGCCACCAGCGCACGCGTCTGCGGGCTGTGCAGGACGTCGTTGCGCATCCGGCCGAACGGGAACGTGCCGCGGAAGGTCGAGCCGACCAGCGCCACGGGTGCCGGGTATCCCTCGATGACGGGTGCGGCGGCGGCCATCGCCTCGCGCAGTGCCGCCACCTCGTCCTCGGGCGCGTTCACGCCGATGACGAACGCGACGTCGGTGTGGCCGTACCCCTGCAGCCCGGCGGTCATCCGCTGGAGCACGGCGGGCAGGTCGCCCAGGTTCCGGTGGCCGACCATCGCGTTCACGACGAACGCGAGGTCGCGGTTGCCGTCCACGCTGCGGGAGACGAAGTCGAGGTAACCGTCCTCCGTGAGCGGGCGCGCCGGGCTGCCTGGGACGGCCCGGTGGAAGGCCGGGTTGGCGACGGCCGGCACGTCGGGACGCGGAGCACCGGTGAGGGTGGGGCCGGTCCGGCCGGGGCCGTGGTGCGGAGCGGCGGGCGTGCCGTGGTGCGGGCCCGGAACGCCCGGGTCGCCGGGCTGCGGCTCGGGGCTGCCGGGGCGGGAGTCGTGACCCTGGGGGCTGGCGGGATCGGAGTCCAGGTCCATCGGGCTGGCGGGGTGGACGTCGTGACCCTGGGGGCTGGCGGGATCGGAGTCCAGGTCCATCGGGCTGCCGGGGCCCGGGTCGAGGTCGGACGACTCGGTGGTGAGGGCTCCGTGGCCCGCGGAGGGACCGGAGCCACCGGGGTCGCCGTCGGCGGGCCCGGCCGCGGGGCGGAGGCCGGGCGCCCGGACGTCCCCGGGGGCCGGGGAGGGCTCGCGTGTCGGCGGGGCGTCGGTCATGTGCACGTCGCCGTCCGGAATCGGCGCGCTCCCGTCCTCGGGAGGGCCCGCGGAGACGGTGGCCGGGTCGGGGAGGAGCTGGTTGTCGGGGCCGAGCGCGATCGCGTGGATGGCGTCGGTGGGGGCGATGCCCGACGGGGTGGTGGACCACGCCGCCGACTGGGGATCGATGTACAGGATCTCGCCGTTCCAGTTCACGACGTTGACGGCGTGTCCGTTGTCGCCCTGGCTGGTGCGGATCAGGGCGGCGGAACCGTGACCGGCGCGCACCAGCCGGTCGGCGACGCCGGCCAGGGCGACCGTCCCGTGACCCATGGGCTCCATCAGCCCGTTGGCCCACTCCTGGAGGCGGTGCACTCCGCTGTACGGGGTGTCCGGCTCGCCCGTGGGGACGGTGCGGCGGCCGGCGACCTGGGGGTTGCCGTGCCAGGTGGCGTGGAAGGCCATGGAGGCGTCCACGCAGTTCACGCCCCGCCCCGGGTCGTGGCCGGGACCGGCGGCGTTGATCCGGGGAAGGTAGGCCCGCGGGTCGGCGAAGGGCAGCGGCTCGCCGTCGGTGCCGCGTGGGACGGCGGCAAGCAGCGCGGCGTGCTCCTCCGGGGTGGCCGGCAGGTAGGTGCCGTCCAGCGAGAACGCCCGCACCGGGGCGAAGCCGGGGACCGGGTCCGGCAGCGCGCCGCGGGCGGGGTCCTCCGAGCCGAGGACGCCGGTGCGGTAGACCCGCCGCTGCCGCTTGGCCGGGGGCTCGCCGGGCTCGGCCCGGTGGGACGCCCCGCCCTCCTCCCCGTGCGGCCGGGGCCCGCCCGGAGGCCGCTCGTCGACGGCGGGCTCCGGGTCCTCGGCCCGCCGCTTGCCGCTGCCGCTGCCGGTGCCGCCCGTGGTGGTCACCGGGGCGTGGCCGGACGGGCGGGTGAGGTCGATGTGCAGCGGCGGTCCGGGCGGCGCCTGCTCGGCGCGGGGACCGGTGGGCAGCGGCTCGGCGGTGACGTCGCCCGTCGGGGTGTGCAGGACCAGCGGCCGGTCGAGCGCCGAGGCGAGCGCCCTGGCGGCCGTGAGCTGAGGCGGGGTCAGGGTGGTGAAGCCGTCCCGGCTGCCGCCCGTGGCCAGCGCGTGGAAGAGCGACTCGACGTCGCCGCCGTGCGCCGCCCGGTCGGCGAGGGTCCGCAGGTTGCCCGGGTCCAGGGCCCACTGGAGCGCCCGGGACCGCACGTCGCCCGCCGAGGGGCCGCCGCCCGCAGGGGACAGCGCCGAGGCCACCTGCCCGTAGAGGCTCCGGGCCGGCGGCGCGCCCGCGGCGGGGTCGAACTGCACCATCGCCAGCCGGCGGCCGAGCCGGATCTCGGGGGTCGACAGCGCCAGCGCCTGGGCGCCGTAGACGCGGTGCTCCTCCGCGATGCCTGCCCGGATGCCGTCGAACGGACCGTCCAGCGGCGCCGACAGCGCCTGCGTCATGACGTTGACCTTCTTGCCGCCCAGGACGTCGGCCTTCTTCCTGGGCAGTTCGGTGGTGGCCGGTCCGGCCTCGGGGCCGTGCGGGCGGAGGAACTCCTCCTCGGTGTACGTGTTCAGGTCGCCGGGCCGGTAGGCCTTGCGGTAGTCGGACAGCTTCAGGCCCTTCTTGGCGCCGCGCGGGTTGCTGCCCAGGTCGTTGTTGAAGTAGCGGCCGAGGTGGTTGGCCAGGCCTTCCTGGGCCAGCTTGCCCTTGGTGAGCATGTCGTGCGCGAGGCGCGAGACGTCCGTGACCGTGGCGCCTTCGCGGTAGTCGGTGACGAAGGCGAGGCCGCGTTCGGGCAGCCGGCCGTTCTCGGCGTCGCCGCGCGCCTGCTGGACGATCTCCTCCTGGCTCCGCGGGAGGTGCCCGGACGCGCCGGGGGCACGGGTGGCGGGGACGTCCACGGTGTGCGGGAGGCCCTGGAGCTGGGGTTCGTAACGCTGCCCGAGTTCCCAGGCGTTGAGGCGGTTGAGGTCCTGGGCGAGGCGGGTGAACTCCGCCCTGCCCTCGCCGAAGCGCAGCCGGGGGCCCTGCGCGGTGTCCAGGAGGGTGGCCGGGCCGTCGACGAAGAGGTTGGGCTCAGGCGCGTAGGGGAGCAGCGGGTGGATGAGGGCCTGCTGCTCGCGGTCGGCCATGTCGGCCTGGATGGCGTGGTCCAACCGGGTCAGGAACCGGGCCCGCTGCTCCGGGTCGGACCACTGCTCCGGAACGCCGTGACCGGACGGCCCGGGGACGTCGTCGGTGTCCATCGCGTCGTCGTCGCCGGTGTCGTGTCCTGGCTGGGCGAAGCGGGCGTCGATGCGCTGGACGAGGTCGCCCATGTCCGGTGCGTCCGGCACCCGGTAGCCGCCCGCCACCATCAACGGCCTGATCGGCCGCGAGGTCGTCTCCATCTCCTCGTCACCGGAATCGGAGCCGTGCACCGATCCGGCGTCGGAGCCGTCGCCCTGATCGGCCAGCAGCCCGGCGAAGTGGTCGAACACATGGGCCCCGGAGGGAACGCGCCGGGACGAGTCGTCGAAGTCCTGCACGGACACGTACGGGTGGTCGCCGTTGCGCATGAACGCCTTGACCAGACCGCGGGTCTGCGGACTGTGCAGGACGTCGTTGCGCATCTGCCCGAACGGGAACGAGCCGCGGAACGTCGAGGGGACGAGGGCGACGGGGACGGTCAGTCCGTCGACGACCGGCTGCGCGGCCGCCAGCGCCTGCCGCAGCTCCGCCACCTCGCCTTCCGGCGCGTTGACGCCGATGACGAACGCCACCTTGCCGGGGAAGCCCTGGAGGCCCTCGGTGACCCGGTTCAGCACCGTGCCGAGGGAGTCCAGCCCGCGGTACCCCACCATCATGTTGACGACGAACGCCAGCCCGCGGTCGGAGCCGACGCTGTGCGAGACGAAGTCGAGGTAGTCCTGCTCGGAGATCGGCGAGCCGTCACGGTCGTCGGAGTGGACGGACTGCTGGAACGCGGAGTTGACCGTGGACGGGACGTCCGTCCGCCGCGCCCCGGTGCTGCTCGGCGTCGGCGTCGGTGTCGGTGTCGGTGTCGGCGCCGGGTGGTGCGGCAGCGGCGCGGGAGCCTCCGGAGCGGACCGCGCGGGCACGGGGGTGTGCTCGACGGGCGGTACGGGGAGGGGGCCGCTCAGCGGTACGGGGACGGGGGCGCTCTCCGTCGACGGGACGGGGAGTGGGGCTGGCTCGGCGGGAGCCTGGGGCGGGGCGGGGAGCGGGGCGTGTTCCACCGGTGGGGCGGGGAGCGGCGAACTCACCGCGGGGGCCGGCGCGGCCTCGGAACTCGTCGTCATGACGGGGGCGATGGGCTCCACCTCCGCCACCGCCTCCGTCTGCGGGACGGCGCGCTCGCCGGGCGGCGGCGTGGCGGGGACCGGGTGGACCTCCGACTGCGGCAGCAGCACCTCACCGTGGACGTCGATGGGCTCCAGCACGTGGTCGCGCGAGCCGTCGTGCACGGTGAGGGTGATGCGGGCGGTGCCGCCGAACGCCGCATAGGGCCGGCCGGTGGTGGAGTGCGCGGCGAGCTTGGCCGTCTGGGTGAAGCTCGTGGCCACGTTCCGGCGGTGGTTGACGCCCGCGCCGCCCAGCAGCGAGCCGCCGAACTTGGCCGGTTTCCAGTGCGGGCCGAGCAGGAAGCGCAAGCCCAGGTCGCGCGAGCGGCTCGGCTGGCTCACCCGGATGTGGTTGACCTCGTTGAGCGTGTACGCGTTGGTGCCCTCGTGCTCGATCGTGCGGAAGTCGAGGCCGGTGACGTCGGCCGTCGCGGTGATCCGCAGCGACCCGGACCGGAAGAGCTCGACCTCCGTGCCGCGGCTCATCGCCGGGACGGCACGTTCCAGCCGGGCGTCACCGAGGGCGTGCTCGACACGATCGGCGAGGCGGTCGGTTCGGATCCCGCCCAGCCGCGTGCGGAGCTGGCGCAGCGCACCGGCGCGGAACCGGCCGCCGTCGACGAGCCTGCGCACGATGCTGTCGCGGCTCAGGCCGCGTTCCGGCAGCCCCCCGCCCGGCCGCTCGCCGGAGCCCTGCCCGTGCTCGTCCGCCCCGAGCCCGTGCCCGTGTCCGTGTCCGTGTCCGTCCGCATCGTCGCCACCGGCCGGTGTGGGGGTCCGGACGATACCCGGGCGCGGCGCCCAACGGGTGTGCTCCTGGGAGTCCACCTGCGACTGCCGGGTGAGGAAGTCGATGCGCGCCGACCCCGTGCCGGTGACGCGGTCGCCGTGTCCGAGCAGGCCGGACGGGCGGCTCATCTCCGCGTTCACGGTGGCGGTTCCGACGTGCGCGACGGTGGGCGCCTTCTTGCGGACGACGAGGCCCGAGGCGCCGCTCTCGGTGCGGATGGTCGCCGTCTCCTCGCCGAAGCCGCCGTCGACCCGGCCGAACGCGGACACGCCGGGGGCCCCGGGATGCTGCACGGGCAGCACGTCGCCCTGCACCTGGACGATCATCTGCCAGTTGCTCGCGCTGGTGGTCGAGGTGCTGACCGTGTGGACGGTCTGGCCGCCGGTCAGGAACTCGCCGGTGGTGCCGGAGTCCGACTCCTCCAGCGTGTCGAGGTGGGCGCCGAGGACGACCCGGCCGCCGCGCACCGACTTCAGCTCCACGGTCTGCCGCTCACCGCGGCTCTTCGGGCCGAGCCCGTGCTGCACGGACATCGTCCGTACGTGCGGGGCGAGCTCGGCCCGCACCGCGGGCCATTCGTCGCCGAACACGCGGCGGCCCTCGCCCGCGAGCCCGTCGAGGACATGCGTGGCGATCAGGTCCTCGCCGGGCGTGCGGTGCTCGACCGGTGGCGCCGGGGCGGTCGCGGGCGGCCGGACGGCTTCGGTGCCGGGGTCCTCGCCCCGCGGCGGCGCAGGCGTCTCCCGGGGCGGAGCCCCGGCCGGCGGTTGCGTCACGGACTCGGTCGGCGGTCCCGTCCGGGGCCCGGTCGACGGACCGACACCGTTGCCGGGCGCAGGTACGGGCGCGGGCACGGGCGTTCGCGTCTCCGGCGGCGCGGCGGGGGCTATGTGCGGACGGACCTTCAGCACCACCTGGCCCGGGTCGAGGACCGGGTGTGCGGTCGGCGCGGTGCCGTCGGCCGGGTCGGCGGGAGGGGTCGACGGGTAGGCGAACACGCCCTGGAGGCGGACCGGTTCCGGTGCTTCGGGTACACCGGAAAGAAGGTGGGCGCCCAGGTGCTTCTCGTAGGAGATCTCGAACCGGACCGGCTGGCGGAACAGGTCGTGCGGCTCGGCGATCTTGAAGCGCGTCGGTACCCGTTCCTCCTGCTCGCCGCTGGTGCCCTCGCCGGGGTTGCCGGTCAGCCGGGTGCCGTCGCTCTGCAGCGGCGCCTGGACGTCCCGGGGGCGCACGGTGCCGGTGTGGGTGACCTGGACGCTCACCGAACCGTGCGGGAAGGGCACGGCGACCCGGCCGCCGGCGACCCAGCGGAGCGCGTCGTCGTGCAGGTGGCCCTGGGACGACTGGGTCTCGGCCGTGACGTCGGTCTCCAGCTTCTTCGTCGGTCCGAGGTACGCGGCCTCCGGCTCGCGCACCGGACGGACCTTCACGGTGAGCCGGCCGCCGGCCACCGGGATGTCGTGCGACCACTCCTGCCCGGACTGGTGGGCGAGCCGGGCGTTGAGCACGTGCGGCCCGAACTCCGTCTCGACGCCGCTCATCGCGGTGTCGAGGCCGCCTCCGAGCACCGGCGCCAGGTCGTGCCGGATCGCCTCGACGAGGCCGGTGGACGGGTCCACGCCCAGCAGCACGTCCGACGGGTGCCAGCTCTCCCGCAGCGCGTGCGGCGGCGGCTGCGGCGGCTCGGCCACCCGGACCGGCGGCGTCCAGTTCAGCGCGGGTACGGGCGCGGGCGCCCGCTGCGTGGTCACGGCGGCGCGGGGTGGCGGCGGCGCCTGCTCGCGCGGTGCGCCGCCGGGCTCCGGGGGAGTGCCACCGACGGTCTCCGGACGCGGGATCGTCACGGGCTCCAACTCGATCGCGCCGGATTCGTCGCCGGGGCCCGGCGGGACGTTCCCGGGCCGGACCGAGGTCCCGCCCGCATCGGTCGGCACCGCGGAGGTCGGCACCGCGGAGGTCGGCGCCACGGACGACGACGTCGCGGGGGACGACGACGTCGCCGGGGGCGACGCGAAGAACCGGCGGAACGTCAGCTTGGCCGGGGACGGGGCCGGTTTCGCCGTGGGCGGCACCGGCTGCGGGTCGCCGTCCCCGCCAGGCGCCGAAACGGCGGCCGCCGCCGTGGGGTTGACGGGTGTCGCGGTGAGCGGGCCCGCCGCCAGGCCGGTGAGGAAGTGCTTCATGAAGCCGCTCTTGGCCACGGCCGGGGGGATGTTGCCGAAGGCGGTACGGGTGTCCGAGGCGATGTGCGGCGCCGTGCTCTCGGTGGGCAGCGGCGCGGGCCGGGACGGTGCCGGCGGCCGGACGAAGCCGGCCGGCTGTTCGCGGGTGAACGTCGGCGGCCCGTCGGCGTCGTGCAGCCGTGAGCCCTGCACCTCGCTGAGCGGGACGGCCACCTCGATCGGGAAGAGCCCGGACTCGTGCACGGTCGCCCGGGGCCCGGTCATCGTGCCGTCCAGCCGCACCCAGCCCTCGAAGATTGCCATGGGCTGCTCGAACTTCACCGCCACCACGGAGCGGTGCTGGTCGCGTTGCCGGTCGCCGTCCCGGACGGTGTGGCTGCCGCCGGCGATCACCTCGCCGAGCACGGTGCCGTCGGCGACGTCCCCGCCCCGGCCGCCGAGGCCGGGCTGGGCGGTGATCTGCCGGGTGGAGGTGCCGGTCACCGCCCGGCCCTGGGTGTGCTCCGTACCGGGGCTGGACAGCGGCTGGATCACCCGGCTGAAGGTCAGCTCGTGGATGTCCGCGGTCAGCGAGGCCCGGGTCGAGGAGCCGGGGCCGGAGAGCCCGCTGCGGGTGAGCGGGCTGTGCTGCGTCATCCCCGGCAGCGCCGCCCGCACCCGGGTCAGGTGGAACCAGCTCGACGCCCGCGGGCGGACGGTGGCCCAGTCACCGCCGAAGGCGCGACGGCCCATCGCGTCGAGCATGCCGTGGAAGCCGCCGAGGTCCAGGTTGGTGACCCGGTCCATGCTGCCGAGGCCGTGCAGCGGCACACTCCCGGCGTCCCCCCGCGGCACCGTCGGCCGGGGCGGCCGGTACGCCGGTCGCGGCGCCCGGTTGCCGTTGCCGTTGCCGTTGCCGCTGCCGGGGACGGTGCGGTGGCCGGTGCCGGGCCGCCACCAGGGTCCGGTCGCCTTGGAGTTGTGCTCGGCGGACGGCCCGTCCGGGTGCCAGATCCGCTGCGGCGGCGCGTACACCACGGTGTCGCGGTATCCGGCCGACGGCGTGGTCGCGGACTTCTCGCTCAGCACCTCGAATCCGCCCCGGGTCTCGTGGACGGCCCCCCGGAACGGCGCTCCCGCCGCGGTGGGCGACGTCGAGCCGGGTGCGTGCATGACGAACCGCAGGCGCACCTGGCCGCGCCAGCTCTGGCCCGCTACGGGGTTGGTGACGGTGACGCGCTGCCGGAACTGGTGACTGCCGGACTCGCCGAGCCCGTGGCCGAGGTTCGCGTTGCTGTCGAACCCGCCCGAGAACTGGCCCGCGTCGGTGCCGGCCTGCCCGCGCAGCCGCCCGGGTACCGGGAGCTGGCCGGACCAGGAGACGGTGTCCTGCCGGGTCTGCGTGGTGTCGGTCTCCGACCCGTACTGGAACTCCGTCGTCGCCGTCTCGCCGGTCGGTCGCATCATCGGGCGGCCGGGGTCCTGGCCGTCCCCGGGGCCGCCGGGCGGCCGGACCGCGGGCGGCGTGCCCAGCGGCTCGGTGAACCCGTGCACCTCCACCCGGCCCCCCGGGACGCCCTCCAACTCCAGCACCAGCGGCTGCTTGTTGGTCATCCCGTGCAGGTTCGCCTCGATCAGCTCCACGGACAGCCAGGAGCCCACCTCGTTGGCGACCCGGCCCGCCTTCGGGCCGTACGCCTTGGTGAAGGCGTCGGACATCGGGCGGCCGGTGAGGAAGGAGGTGATGCTGCGCCACCCGGGGCGGCCGGCCGGCGCCGTGGCGTGGGCGTCCGGGGCCGGGTCGTCGGGGAGGAGGTGGAAGTCGGTGACGACGTCGGAGCCGCGCAGCGACCGCGACTCCCGCACCCGCGGTGGCCCGTCCGGCCGGGCGGGCGGCGCGATCCGAAGGTCGGAACGGGTGGGCAGCGGCCCCAGGGTGTCGCGCGCCTCGTCCGCCTCGTCCCCGGCGTCGTCGGTGTGCCCGCCGTGTCCGGTGTCCGTCGGGGCCGGGGCCGGGGCGAGGACGTCCCGGGTGGGGACGGCGACGCGGGTGTCGAAGTCGAAGTCCTCGGTGGTGGGCGGACGGTCGGCGGGATCGTTGCTGAACCGGTGGCTGAGCACGGCCCGCACCGTGCCCTCGAACCGGGTGGCCGGCTCCACCGTCTTGCCGCCGCTGATCTGCCGGTCCGCACGCTGGTCGCTCTGCGACCACTGGTACTGGCGGGCGCCGAGCAGGGCCGCGCTGTCCCCCACCCGGTGGCCGCCGATCTGCCCGCGCACCCCGCCGATGACGGTGGTGCGCCCGTCCTGGACGTCCGCCACCGTCTCGGTCGCGTCGGCGCTGTGCTCGAACTCGTACGTGGTGACCGAGTCCTTGTAGCCGAGCCTGGACGCCGCCGAGCTGCCGTCCAGGTGCAGGGCCAGGCTGAGCGAGCGGCCCAGGCGGAGCGGCACCACCAGCGTGACCGGGCGGCCACCGCGCAGCATCCCCGGGGCCTTCGGGCGCAGGCTGCCGTCCGAGAAGAGCGCCGTCGCCCGCTCCCCGCTGCGGTCCCACGCCGCCTTCCCGCCGGCCTGCTCGATCAGCGTCCGCACCTGCGCGAGCACCGCGTCGCCGGAGTGGAAGTCCTCCATGACGTCGAGCCCGCCCAGCCGCAGGTCGTCCCCGATCCGGGCCGGCAGCGCGGGCTCGGGCGCGGGCCGCGGCTCGACGGGCGGGGGGACGTGCCGCTGCCCCTCGTCCTCCCCCTGATCCCGGTCCCGGCCGTCCTGCTGCTGCTCCTCCTGCTGCTCCTGCTGGTGATCCTGGCTCTGGTCCTGGTCCTGGACGTCCTGGTGCTTGTCGTGCGGTTCGACGGCGGGTGGCGGCGTCGTGACGACGTGTTCGGCCGGCGGCGGGGGGCCGGTCTCGGTGGGGCGGGGCGGCTCCGGCTCGACCTCGGACCCGGCCGGGGGCGGCGACGGCACCGGGGTCCTGGGCGCAGGTCGCTGCTCGGCCGGGTCCTCCGGCGCGGGCACCGGGTCCGTGGCCCGCGTGCCGCCCTGCCCGGTCGTGGTGAGCGGGCGCGGCGGCGGGACGTCGAAGCGGGCCCGGTAGTCGGTCACCAGCGCCTGCGGGTCCAGGCCCCAGGGGCCCAGGTCGCGGGCGGCGAGCTGGAGGTCGGTGGCCGTGGCCGTAGCAGGGTTCCCCGGGTCGGTGAGGGCCGACTGGTGGGTGTTGTAGGCGTGGGCGTAGGCGTCCCAGGCGTCCAGCGGTTCCGCCGGGGCGCCCTCGCGTGCCTTGCCCTTGGCTTCGCTGGGCCCGGGGCCCTGGGCGTGCTGCCCCAGCGCCTGCCCCCAGGCGGCGCGCTGCTCGGGCCCGAGTGCGGGGAGCGGCGGCTGCGGCAGGGGCCGCGCCTCCGGGACCGGGACGGGCTCGGTCGCCGTCGTGGTCGGCACCTGCCGTGGCGGGGTGAGCGGGTCGTCGTCGCCGTGCCCCGGGGGGTGCTCCGGGGGAGCGGGGACGCGTGTGTCGGTGGTGGTGGTCTCCGTCCGAGGACGCGGTGCCGGGTCGCCGGTCGTGCCGTGGCCGCCCTCGTTGCCGGGAGTCGTCCCACGCCCGGTTCCGAGATCCGTCGTGGAATCCGTCCCGTGACCGGTCCCGAGATCCGTCCCGTTCGCAGGTCCGGTGCGGAGGCCGGGATCCGTGACGGACGGGTGGGGGGCGAGGTCCGTGACGGACGGCCGGGGGCCGGGGTCTGTGACCGACGGGCGGGGGGCGAGGTCCGTGCCGGAGGTGCGGATGGGCGGGGCTTCGTCGAGACCGGACCCGTCCGTGGGCGGGGTCTGCCGTCCCGAGCCGCCCTGGAGCCCGCCCTCGCCGCGCGGGCCGGTGGCCGGGCGCGGGGCGGCGGGCGGTTGCTCGGAGACATCCTGCGGCGACGGCGTCCGGCCGTCGGCGGGCGCCGTGGACGGGCCGACCGGTGGGGCGGCGGGCGTGTCGACCGCCGGAGGCACGAGCGGCGGGGCGTCGATCGTGTTCGTGGTGTCGGTCGTGCCGTTCGTCCCCTGGCCCGGCGTGGTGCTGGGTCCCGGCTGCGCGGTGCCGTCGTGCGCGGGCGCGGGCGGTGGCGGGGCGCCGCCGGGCAGCCGCAGCGGCTGCCCGCCGTTGGCGATCCGTCCGGCGATCTCGAACGCCTGGTGCTTCAGCGGCTGGTGGTGCCAGTCCGGTGGCAACTGCCGGTAGTACGAAGCAACCGTGTCGGAGTCGACGTGCGGGCCGGGCCGTCCGAGGCCGGTCAGCTCGGTGTTGACGTGGTGGACGAGCTCGGAGTGCCGGCCCGGCGACAGCGGGGGCGGTGGCGGCTGGTGGAAGCTGCTGCCGTCCACCGTGGGTACGTGCGTGGGGACCCGTGGACCGTCGGCTCCTGACCCGGCGCCGACCGTGCCGGACACGTGTCCGCCGCCGGAGCCGGACGGCTGGGAGAGGGCGGGCGGGACGTGCAGGGAGTCCGAGCCGGGGGTGTGCCCGTCGGACGAGGTCGTCACCGGGGCCGGGACCGGGGCCGGGTCCCGGGTCGGTGCCGGGTGGGACGACGGGTGCGGGTCGGGCAGCGGCCCTCCGTGGCCGCCGCGTCCGCCCCCGCCGACACCGCCGTCGGCACTCCCGTTGACGGGCCCGAAGTGGTCCCCGCCGACCGAGCCGAGGTTTTTCAGGGAATGCAGGGAGGAGCCCAGCCCGGAGCCCAGGGCGTGCGCGTTGATGTGGAGGACGTGGCTGAGCCGGCCACCGACCGCGCCGGCCAGGCCGGTGGCGACGCTCGTGGTGAAGTGGCCGGTCGTGGCGAGGTTGTAGACGCCCTCGGAGAGGTTCTGGTGGCCGGCCTGCAGAACGGTCATGGTGGTGTGGAAGACCATCTTGCGCCGCCAGTCGGAGCCGATCCCGCGGGCGACGCCGTCGCTGAGCGCGCCGCGCAGCCCGCCCGGCAGGCCGGACAGCGCGCCGTCCAACTCCTGGGCGAGGCCCTTGCGGCCGAAGTTCCGGACGAACGCGTCCGCCCAGCCCTCGCCGATCGCCCGGACGGTGCCGGCGTCCAGGGTGCGCAGATCCCGGGCGAACAGGTCGCCGATGGAGGAGCGGAACGCGTCGGAGGCGTCCCTGCCGAAGGCCCCGAAGGCGTGGTCGTCGACGAAACGGCCGGTGAGGCCGGAGAAGTCCTTGAGGAACCCGGGTCCGAGCGTCACCGGGTCCGGGGTGAGGTGCGGGGGGACCGGGTCCTTGACGCCGCCCTCGTGCGGTCCTGTGCCGAGCGGGCCGCCGTGCGGTACCGGTTCGCCGTTCCCGTCGAGGTGCGGGCCGGGCCGGCCGCCGGGCGGCGGCACGCCGTGGTCGTCCGGGCCGTCGCCGAGGCCGCGGAGCGGGCCGCCGCCGGGCCCGTGTTCGCCGCCGCCCTTGCCGGGGCCGCCCTTGGCCGGCGGGGGTCTGAGGCCGAGGTCGTGCGAGAGGTTGCCGAAGAGATTCTTCGCGGTGTCCTTGCCGAAGACCCCGCCCAGCCCCTTGGCCGCCCAGTTGCCGAGGATCGGCACGAACGCGCCGAACGCGCCCTGGACCGCGCCGAACCCGACGGCCTGCTTGATGTAGTCGCCGCCGTGCGAGGTGGTCTCGCCGTCGTTCGACAGCGACCAGCGCACCAGCAGGTCCATCGCCGCGCCCAGGCCGATGTTGAGGGCCTCGTGCTCGGCGATCATCATGGCCAGCCGGCTGATCAGGCTGCGCATGATGGCCCGGTACAGGGCGCGCAGGAACGACTGCTCGATCGCCGCCTGGATCGGGTTGAAGATCGCCAGGATGAGCGTGATCGCCCACTCGGCGAGGAACATCACGGCCTGGGCGATGATCATCCGGTTGGTGTAGTCGACCTGGTAGGCCGACTCGTGCCCGAAGTCCGCCATCGCCGCTGCCGTGTCGCGCAGGTTCTTGATGGCGTCGCCGCCCTTGCCGGAGGCGAACGTCGACATCGCCTGGACGTACGCCTCGCTCCACCGGCCGTCGACGGAGCCGCCGACCGAGCCGGCGATCTTCGCCAGCTCGGCCTGGAGGTCGTCCAGCGCCTTGGCCAGCGCGGTGTTGGGCTCCTCGACGACGGCACGGATCATCGACGCGTCCGCGTCCGGGATGTGCATCCCGGTCAGGGAGACGACGATTCCGTCGAGGAACGGGTCAACGGCCACCGGTCAGCGCCGACCTCCGTCCCCGTGCAGGGCGTCGAGGGCGTCGGACTGGGCGTTGTGGAAGCCGTTCCCGGAGTTGACGGTCTTCGTGGCGGCCGAAACGATGGCCTGGGCGAGGGCGTCGAGGGCGTCCCGCAGGTCGGCGTGCGGCTGCACGTACTTCTCCTGGAACGCCTTGGCGGTCTCGCCGCTCCGGCCCCACGGCGGGTCGTTGGGGTCGAAGGCGCTGTACGTCTCGTACGCCTTGGCCAGTTGCCGGGCGGCGAGCCCCACCTCGTCGGTGACCGCACCGCCCTGCCGGACCTCGTCGGGTATCGCCGCGAACACGTTGTCGTCAGCCACGGGGCTTGCCTCCGGACGGGTCGAGCGGGCCGCCGGGGGCCCGCAGGGGGTCGAGCAGCCGGTCCAGGCCCAGGCCCTGGAGGCGGTCCTCGGCCGGGTCGGCGGCGGAGCCGCGCACCACTCCCACCGCCTCGTCGAAGCCGGTCCGCACCCGCACCGCGAGCTCCTCGCGGGCGACCCTGATCACCTCCAGCACGGAGGCGGCCAGTTCCTGGCCGGACATCTTCTGGTGCCGGTTGTCGGGGAAGCGCAGCGCGGTGGGGGCGCCGTCGGCGCCGAGCGTGACCTCGACGGCGTTGTCGCGCGAGCGGGCGGTCACCTCCACGGCGGCGATCCGGTCCCTGGCCGCGACCAGGGCCTGCCGCTGCGTCTCGAACTCGGCCATCGCCTGGTCGAGCCGGCTGCGCAGGTCGTCGCTCACGGGTGGTCCTCCATGGTCAGGGGCGGGGTGGGGCGCTCACGGGCCGGTGCCGGCGGCCCCGGGGGGAAGGTTCTAGCGGCCGAGGGAGGCGGGCATTCCCTCCTCGCCGGTGCCCCACACGTCGTCACCGTCCGACCAGCTGGACTGGGTGGAGGGCCGCTGGGGCGCGCCGCGGCCGGTCCGGCCGCCCTGGCCGCCGGGCGGGGTGCGGCTCGGCAGCTCGTCCGGGTCGGCGTCCTCCTCCTCGAACGCGTCCTCGGGCGGCGGGGCGTGGTGCTGGTGGCTGCCGCCCTGGATGAAGGCGCCGTCCCCGTCGCGCTGGGCGTACGTCTCGCGGACCCGCTCGCCCTCCCGCTGCTGGCCCTGCTGACCCATGCGCGACATCCCCATCATCATCATCATGGGGGACGCGAGTCCGCTCAGCCCCACCGCGTCGGTGGCCGCGGTCGCTCCCTGGGCGCCGCCGAGGCCGCCCCCGACGCCGCCCAGCGGCTGCGCGGCGGCGGCCTGCGCCGCGGCCAGGGTCTGCGGGCTGGGCACGGTCTGGAACTCGCCGTTGGGGCCGGCCACGGTCGAGCTGCCGTCGGGGAACGTCGTGGTGGTGTTGCCCAGCGAGTCCGTGGTGGCGACGGCCCCGCTCGGGAAGTGCGTGGTGGTGTGACCCGTGCTGTCCCGCAGGGTCAGCCCGCTGCTGGAGGTCGGCACCCGGGGTCCGCCGCCGTGCGACAGGTCCGACTCGTTGGCCAGGCCGCCCGGTCCCCTGCCCGGCCCGGTGCCGGTGCCGGTCGCGTCGGTGGTCGTGACGCTCCCGTCGGGGTGGACGGTGACGGTCGAGCCGTCCGGGTAGTGCGTCGTCATCGACCCGTCGTCGCCCAGCGTGGTGCTGCTGCCGTCGGGGTTGACCAGCGACTGCCCGTTGCCCAGGTGGCTGGTGACGGTGTGGCCGGAGGCATCCGTGGTGGTCACCGTGCCGTCGGGCGAGAGCGTCGTGTGGCTGCCGTCCGGGAAGTCCGAGGTGACGCTGCCGTTGGGGTTCTGCGTCATCGTCGTGCCGTCGGGCGACGTCAGGTGGGTGACGCCGTCGGTTCCGGTGGTCTCCACGACGCCGTTGCCGAAGTGGGTGGTGGTGCTGCCGTCCGGGTCGGTCGTGACGAGGCTGCCGTCGGGCTTCTGCGTGACCGTGGAGCCGTCCGGGAAGTGCGTGGTGATCGAGCCGTCCGAGCCGATCGCCGTGGTCGAGCCGTCCGGGTTGGTCAGCGTCTGACCGGGGTTGAGCTTGGTCGTGGTGGTGCTGCGGTTCGGGCCCGTGGAGGTGACGGTGCCGTCGGGCGCGACGGTTGTCGAACTGCCGTCGGGATAGGTCGTGGTGACGCTGCCGTCGGCGTTCTGCGTGGTCGTCGAGCCGGTGCTGTTGCGGAAGCCGGCGAGGGAGGGGTCGACGGTGTTCGTCAGCAGGTCGCTGTGGGGCGTCGGCACGAAGGAGGTGACCGGGTCGAGCAGCCCGGTCGGGCTGCCGTTGCCGTTGGGGCCGGTGAAGAGGTTGCTGAGATTGCCGAGATTACCGAGGTTGTTGAGGTTGTCGAGGCCGCCCAGGCCGTTGGTGAAGCTGTTGCCGAAGTGGTCCAGGCCGTTGTTGATGTTGTCGCCGAAGTGGTTCAGCCCGTCGTTCAGGTTGTTCAGGCCGCCGCCGACCGTCCGGAACTCGTTGCCCAGGCCGTGCAGCCCGTCGCCGAGGTTGTCGCCGACGCTGTCGCCGAAGTGGTCCAGGCCGTTGTTGATGTTGTTGCCGAGGTCGCCGACGCTGTCGCCGAAGTGGTCGAGACCGTTGTTGATGTTGTTGCCGAGGTCGCCGACGCTGTCGCCGAAGTGGTCCAGGCCCTTGTTGATGTCCTTCCCGAAGTCGTCCAGCCCGTTCTTGAAGTTGTTCATGCCGTCGCCGATGTTGTCCAGCGCCTTGTTGAGCTTGTCGTTGGCCTCGTCCGCCTTCGCCTTCTCGATCGCCGCCTCCTCCTTCTGGTACTCGGAGGCCAGCGAGACGGCGGGGCCGGGGCTGAACTGGAAGGCGCCGTCCCAGTTCGGGTTGAGCACCCGGCTCCAGGACTGCTGGAGGGTCTTGATCACCGCGCGGGCCGGATCGTCCAGGTTGGTCTGGACGTTGGCGGTCCACCGGGCGATCGCCTCGTTGGCCGCGCCTCCCCAGGTGGCGGTGTCCTTCAGGCTTCCCCACGTCGTGGTGTCGGAGAAGTCGGGACCCGTGGTGAGCGTCGGGATCGGCGCCCCGGGGTTGCCCATGTAGCCGCCGTACGGATTGGGCTTGTCGTAGGACGTCACCTTCGTCAGGTTGTGGTCGTTCACCCACGTGACGATGTCGTTCATGACCGCCACCAGCACCTCGCGGGTGTCACCGCTCACCGTGGCCTGGGTGGTGCTGCCGTCCGGATGAGTGTTCTTGACCGTGCTGCCGGTCTTCTTCACGAACTTCGTGAGGTGGTCGTTGAGGGAGGTGAACGCGTCGTGCAGCGACACCTCCGCGCCCACGATCGAGTCCCCGAACTGGGTGGAGGAGACGTAGCCGGTCGACGGCGAGGTGTGCGCCGGGGAGAAGCCCGGCGGGATCAGGTCGGCGGTGAGGGTGTCGTACGTGTCGTGCAGGTCGGTGACCAGGTGGTAGAAGACACCGGCCGCATGGCCCTTCCACGCCGCGTTCTCGTCGCCGAGGCTCTCCGCCCACTGCTTCAGCGTCTCGCTGTGGTTCTTGAAGAACGTACCCGCGGCGTCGAAGGACTTGGCCATCACCGGGAACGTGGTGAGGTCGACCGCGTTGCCGGCGCTCGGATCCCCGGCGCTGTCGTCGTCGGTGCGCGCGTCCAGCGTCGTGTAGGGCTTGCCCACAAGGACCTTCAGCGCGTTCTGCGAGCGCGTCCAGTAGTGGAGGCCGTCGGTCTGGTCGGTGAAGGTGACCGTGGCCTTGTAACCGTCGACGTCGTCGCCGCTGCCGGAGAAGAAGTAGATGTCGAAGCCCTTGCCGTCGGCGTGCGGTCCGCCGGTGGCGCTGGTGCCCTGCTTCACCTTGTCGATCTTCACGTCCAGCCAGTGCAGGCCGCCCTGGCCCTTCGCCCCGGTGATGTCACTGCGGGCGGGCAGGGTGAAGCCGGTGACCAGGTTGATGATGTCTTCCCAGTTGTCGGCCGACGCGGCCATGCGGTACCTCCGGGAGCGACCCGGGCCGCGGCGGCGCGGCCGGGCGGGTGCGGGACGTCAGGACGAGGAGTCGTGGCCCGAGCCGGACGGCGGCTGGCCGGTGGAGTCGCCGCCGTTCATGTCGAAGTCGTAGCCGGAGAGCGCGTCGACGAACTTCTGCCCGTCGAGGGTCGCCAGCGTGTCGCCCTGGGTCTTCAGCATCGTGGTGATGACCTTCTGGAGCTCCTTCTTCAGCTCCTCGAAGGACTCCTTGTGCGTGCGCAGCACCTTGTCGATGGCCTGGGCCGCGTTCTGCGCGTTGCTCACCACGTTCTTGCCGCCGGTGGTGTCGTCACCGCCCATCTGGCCCATGGTGACCGGTGTCGGCGAGCTGCCCAGGTCGAAGAGGGCCGGCGGCTTCTGGCCGGCCTTGCGCAGGTTGGCGATGTCGGTGATGAAGGCGCTGACGTCGTCGTCGATGAAATCCTGGAGCGCTTTCGCGTCCAGCTTCGTCAGATCGGCCTTGTGGGTCATCGCGGTGCCTTCCTGGCGGCGGTCGGTGTGGCGGGCCCGGCGCGGGACGGGCCCGGTCGGCGGTCGGCCGCCGGGCACGCCCCGTTGCGGGGACTCAGAACTTGATCTCCTCGAAGCCCTGCGCGTTGCGGTACACCGTCTGCTTGTAGTTGTCCGAGATGCCCTCCAGCGTCTGCGCATGGCTGGAAAGGATCGTGCTGAGCGCGTTCACCTCGGCGTTCCAGGTGGGCTGGACCTTGTTGTAGTAGATGTCGCGGTCCGGGCCGAGCCAGCTGGCGACGATCGTCCCCAGCTCGCTCTGCAGGTCACTGACGATCCCGGCGATGCGCTGCGTCTGCTGCTGCATCTCCTCGGAGAAGGTCATTGCCTGCCCGTGGTCGATGTAGATGCCGTCCTCGGCGGACATGTGCGCTCCAGAAGGTGGGAGGGGCGGGGCGGTTCGGGCTGCTCGGACGTCGCGTCAGCTGGTCAGCGCGCCGTAGACGCCGTCGGAGACCGAGCCGTGGGTGATCGACAGGTGGCCCGCCTGCTGGACGGCGCCGAGGTTGTCGCTCTGCGTCTTGTTCGACGCCTGGAGGCTGTTGTCCAGCTGGTCCTCCATGGCCTCGCAGGTGGCCTTGATCCGGTCCACCTCCGCCGACCAGGCCGCCATCACCTGCGCGTACGCCTGGCCGTCGGGACCCTGGTAGTGCGTGGACAGCGTCGCGGCGGCGTCGGCCACCTGCTGCTGCACCGCGGTCATCCTGCTCCGCGCGGTCTCGAGGTACGAGACCGCCTGGCTGTATGTCGCTGTCGACGACTGCTGCGTCGTGCCGGAGGGGGTGCTCATACGGTGTCCTTCCCGGTTGGCGGGCGGCACCGGGCTGCGCGCCGGACCCCGGGGCGCGGGTGCCCGTGAGGGACCCGTGTGCACCGGTGGGCGGCGAACGGTGGCCCACTCGGACTGCGATCGCGCGCCAGCGTAAGCCGACCGCCAACTCAGCTGCAACAAAGCCTGAGTGAATCCTTTTCAACGATGAAAGAAATCTCGCCGTTCTGCCGACTCCGGTTGCCCGTGGGCCATTTCGCGAGGTAAAGCGGGATACACGCATCACCCGCACCGGACGGGGCGGCGCGGCGGCGGAATACCGGTCAGGAATCGCCCGCGGCGCCGCTGCCGACGGTGCCGGTGCCGCCGTTCCCGTCGGTGCACGCGCTGCCGCCGGTGGTCTGGGCACGGCCCGCCAGGGCGTCCCGCGGCGACAGGTCCGGTCCGGTCGGCAGCATGGCCAGCAGCGGCGCGGGCACCCCGCGGGCCGCCGCGCGGTCGTACCCGAGCGCCTCGGCCGCCTGCGCGTCGGGCACCAGGTACTTCACCCCGTCGTCGGCCACCAGGTAGGTCGTCGCGCCCACCGGGCCGCCGCCCGCGCCCAGGGCCCGCACCAGCGCGCCGCCGCCAGGCGGCAGCAGCACCGCGTCGACCGGCAGGCACGCGGGGGCCGCGTGCGCCTGGGCCGCGGAGGTGTCCGCCCCGGCGGCGCCCGCGCTCCCCGCGCCGAGACCGGCGGCCGGTGCCACCGACAGGCTGATCCGTGCCCCGGCGCCCGTCCCGTCACCGTCCGCGGGCGCCGCGGGGTCCAGCCGGACGCACGCGGCCTGCCCGGCGTCCACCGGCACCAGGGCTGGCGGCGTCGGCGGCAGCGCCTGGGAGCCGTCGCCGGTGCTCGCGGTGCCGCCGCGCACCAGCGCCGAGTTGAGCGCGTCCGTCGCGAGCGGCACGGCGGTGGGGGCGCTGCCCGCGTAGGCCGCGGAGCGTTCGTCCGGCGCGGCCAGTTCCAGCGCCGCCTGCGTGGTGGTCACCGGCACCAGGCCCGCCCGTTCGAGCAGGTAGTACTGCTGGGCGGCGCCCGGCGTGCGCACCACGAAGACCTGTCCGACGCGGGTGGCCTGGCCGTCCAGCACCGGGCCGGGCGTGCCCTTGCCCGGCACGTCCCGCGGGGCCAGGTCCGGGCCTGCCGGAACCGCGTCGAGGAAGGCCGCCGACACCGGCAGCGCCCGCGCGGTCCCGTAACCGAGCGCGTCCGCGGTGGAGGTCCCCGACGACATCCGGAACCGGTTGCCCCGCCACAGCAGGTAGGAGGTGCCGTCCGGCCCGTCGACCAGCAGTGCCTGGCCGGGGCCGACCCCGTCCCCGGACCGGGCGCCGCCCACGGTCAGGGTGGTGGCCGGTGCGGTGCCGCCGCTGTCGGTGGTCCGGGTCGCGGCGCACACCTGCCACGCGCCGGTGTCGACCCGGGCCGCCGACGGCAGCGCGTCCGGGGCCCCGGTGATGCCCACCGGGCCGCCGCGCCGCACCTGCGCCAGCGTCGTACGCGGCACCGTGTGCACGGTCATGCCGGCGCCGGCGATCAGCCGCGCGGAGGCGTAGTTGCGCACCGGGCGCAGCGTCCCGTCGTACAGGTACCGGTTGCCGGTGCCCTGCTCGACGACGAGCGTGCCGGGCTGCTTCCAGGCCGCGGAGCCACCCGGTGAGACGAAGCCGAACACCAGGAACCCCGCGGCGATCACCGCGCCCAGTGCCCCGCCGAACGCCAGCGCCCGGTTGGTGCGTGTGTTGGGGCCTTCCGGTACGTCGGGGTCGTTGCGCAGCAGCCCTGAGGTGAGCCGCGACACCACGAAGCGGTGCGCCTGGACCTGGTCGCGTCGGGTCTGCACCGCCCTACCCCCGGATCCCGCGCAGCCGGCCGTAGACGTCCAGCACCCACAGCACGGCGGGCAGCAGTCCCACCGCCGCCACCGACTGCAGGATGTCCCCGGCCCGTCCCCAGTAGGGCAGCAGCCGCCGCCCCGGCACCGTCCACGCCACGACCGCGGTCAGCGCCGCCACCGCCAGCAGGCAGGCGACGGTGAGCAACTGGGCGTGCGGCCCGTGCCGGCGGGCCGCGCAGACGGCCAGCAGCACCGCGCCGAGCGCCCCGGGCAGCACCAGCGACAACCGCTGCCAGGCATTGCCGAGGCTGCGGCCGTGCAGCACCAGCAGCAGCGCCAGCAGCGCCCCCGTCACCCCCTGCGCCCACCCGGGATCGGTCGCCAGCCCGGCCGTGCAGGCCGCGCAGATCACACCGGCCGCCGCGTACAGACCCGTCATCCACTGGTCGGTGGCCCGGGTGCGCGTCTCGACCTCCGTGCTCGGGTACGGCTCGATGCCCTCCTGGAGCTGGTCGGACGTCGTCGGCAGCAGCGGCAGCCGCAGCCCGGCCAGCGAGAACGACATCATCGGCACGAACGCGCCGAACACCACCACCGGCACCGCCACCGCGGCTCCCGCGCCGTCCAGGCCCGCGTCGTGCACGCCCGTCATCAGCGTCCCGGCCAGCAGCGCGGCCACTCCGGCGACCACGCTCGGCACGAACGCCACCGGACAGGCGGCCACCAGCGTCAGCGCCAGCGCACCGGCCACGCACCAGGCCGCCCCGGCCGCCAGCCAGCGCGGCCCCGGCTGCCCGCCGCCGGCCGCCAGCGATCCGGCCAGCGCCGCGAACGGCCCCGCGGACAGCCCCAGCAGCACCGCGCCGGGCAGGTCGTCCAGCACCCGGGCCGCCGCGCCCGCCCCGGCCAGCGCCAGCAGCGCCGCCCCCGCGGCCAGCGCCGCCCGCGACGACGACTCCCCGCCGGACAGCGCCAGCAGCACCAGTGCCGCGCTCAGCACGGCCAGCAGCACCCCGCGCAGCGCCCAGCGGCTCACGAGCGGCGACCAGGCGTGCGGCAGCTCCCGCATCGTGGCGCTGACGCCGTCCACGAGGTTGTCGAAGCGCACCGGCGGCAGTGCCTCCGCCATCGGCCTCAGCAGCAGCACCTCACCCTCGCGCAGCTCCAGCGACTGCGGGGTGCCCTCCGCGTCCAGCGGCGGTCCGCCGATCCGCTGCAACACCCAGCCACCGTGCTCCAGACCGGACTCGGCCAGCTCACCGCCCGCGTGGCCGACGATCGCGGGCAGCAGGTCGGCCAGCGGGATGTCCGAAGGCACCGCGAGATCCAGCGCCGATCCCGGCGCTCTGACGGTCAGTCTGCACAGCCCAGCAACCGAGCTCTCGCTCATGTGCCGCCCTCCCAGAAACCCGTGGCACCGCGACCCGGCCACCTCGAACGCCGGGCACCCTACCCCGGCGATGTGACGGGAGGTCCACCTGGTGGCCAACGGGACGTGAGCGGGGTCCTTGTCGTCCGCACACCCGCGCGTGATGGGATGGTGCGGTGCCGAGTATGACAGCCCGTGAGGTGAACTCCCTTTGAGCGTCGTGCACTTCCGCCGTCCGGCCCGCCGGGGCGGCCCGCAGATGCCCGAGGGCGACCTGGCCCTCCAGGAGCCCCCGGTGATGTCGGAGCCGCAGCCCAGCGGCAACGCCATGCTCACCTACCTGCCGATGGCCATGATGTCCGGTGCCATCGTGCTGCTCTACACCCGCCCCGGCACGGCCTCCAGCCCGGTCACGTATCTGATCGTCGGCATGATGGTGCTCTCCATGGGCATGATGCTCGTCGGCCAGCTCGCCCGAGCAGGCAGCGAGCGCCGCAACAAGCTCAAGGGCGCCCGCCGCGACTACCTGCGCTACCTCGGCGCGCAGCGCCGCCGGGTGCGCAGGGCGGTCGCCGACCAGCAGCGCGCGCTGGCCTGGCAGCACCCCGAGCCGGCCGCCCTGTGGTCCTTCGCCGACACCAGCCGGCTGTGGGAACGCCGCCCCGGCGACGAGGACTTCGGCGAGGTGCGGATCGCTGTCGGCGACCAGCGGCTCTCGCTGCGGCTGACCGCCAACGCCACCCGGCCGGTCGACGACCTCGACCCGCTGACCGCGCACGCGCTCCGGGCGTTCATCAACACCTACTCCACCGTGCCCGAGCAGCCCATCGCGGTGTTCCTGCGCACCTGGGCCCGGGTGCTGCTGCACGGCGACCGCGAGCGCACGCTCGGCGCCACCCGCGCGCTCGTCGCCCAGCTCACCGTCATGCACGCCCCGCAGGATCTGGTGGTGGCCTTCTGCGTCGCCCCCGAACGGCGGCCGGAATGGGACTGGGCCAAGTGGCTGCCGCACGCCCTCCACCCGCTGGAGAACGACGGCGCCGGCCCCGCCCGGCTCATCGCCACCACCGCCGACGACCTGGAGGACCTGCTCGGCGAGGACTTCACCGGACGGCCGCCCTTCGACGCGGCCGCCGCTCCCTCCAAGGACGAGCCGTTCACCGTGGTCGTCCTCGACGGCGGCCGGCTCCCGGCCGGTCACCGCTTCGACCGGGCCGGCTTCCGCAACGCCGTCGTCGTGGACTGCGGCGCCACCCTGAGCTGGCGGCCCGGCCGCACCGTGCTTCGGCTACGGTTCGACGCCGAAGGGGAGGTCGGTCTGGTCCGCACCGACCGCAACCGCAAGGAGACCACCACCCCGCTCGGCCGCGCCGACTCCCTCGGCGCGCACGCCGCCCGCGCCCTGGCCGCGCGGCTCGCCCCGATGCGCACCGGCGACAGCGGTGAGGCGGCCCACCCGCTGGAGTCCGACATCCAGCTCACCAGCCTGCTCGGCATACCCGACCTGCACCGGCACGACGTCCACGACCACTGGCTGCGGCGGGCAGCGAACGGGCACGCCCGGCTGCGGGTGCCCATCGCGGTCGGCGCCGACGGCCGCGCGGTCGAACTCGACATCAAGGAGTCCGCGCAGGGAGGCATGGGTCCGCACGGCATGCTCATCGGCGCCACCGGCTCCGGCAAGTCCGAGCTGCTGCGCACCCTCGTCCTGGGCCTGGCCCTCACCCACTCCTCGGAGACCCTCAACTTCGTCCTCGTCGACTTCAAGGGCGGCGCGACCTTCCTCGGCCTGGACGAACTCCCGCACACCTCGGCGGTGATCACCAACCTCGCCGACGAGGCCGGGCTCGTCTCCCGTATGCAGGACGCCCTGCACGGCGAACTCATCCGCCGCCAGGAACTGCTGCGAGCCGCCGGCAACCACACCTCGGCGCTGGAGTACGAGCGGGCACGCGCGGCGGGCGCGCCGCTCGCACCGCTGCCCAGCCTCTTCGTCGTCGTCGACGAGTTCAGCGAACTGCTGGCCGCACACCGCGAGTTCATGGACCTGTTCGTGATGATCGGCCGGCTCGGCCGGTCGCTCGGCGTCCATCTGCTGCTGGCCTCGCAGCGGCTGGACGAGGGCCGCATGCACCAGTTGGAGTCGCACCTGTCCTACCGGATCGGGCTGCGCACGTTCTCCGCGATGGAGTCCCGCGGTGTGCTCGGCGTGCCCGACGCCTACGAGCTGCCGCCGCAGCCCGGCAGCGGCTTCCTCAAGAGCGGCGTCGAGGCGCTGACCCGGTTCCGCGCCGCGTACGTCTCGGGCGCCTACCGCCGGCGGGCCGGTGCGCTGGCCCAGGCGCAGGTCGCCAGCCAGGTCGTGCCGTGGACCGGCGAGTGGGTCGAGCAGCGCGAGCGGCCGCAGGAAGCCGGCGCCGGGCCGGACCCGGAGCACCTCGCCCCGGCCGGTGCCCCCACGGCCGGCCCCGGCGCGCACCCCCTCGGCGCCGGCGCCCAGTCGGCCGGGCCCGACCCGCTGGTCTCCGAGCCCGACGCGGGGGAGAACTCGCTGCTGTCGGTCGCCATCGGGCGGCTGCACGCCGCCGGACCGCCCGCCCACCAGGTGTGGCTGCCCCCGCTGGACCTGCCGCCCACCCTCGACCGGCTGCTGCCTCCGCTCGCCCCCGACCACGCGCTCGGCCTGACCACCGTGGATTGGCCCGGCCGCGGCGGGCTCACCCTCCCCGTCGGCATCATCGACCGGCCGTTCGAGCAGAAGCGCGACCTGCTCACCCTGGACGTGTCCGGGGCCGGCGGCCACGTCGGCATCGCGGGCGGCCCGCAGAGCGGCAAGTCCACCCTCGTGCGCAGCTTCATCGCCGCTCTCGCCCTCACCCACACCCCGCGCGAAGTGCAGTTCTACTGCCTGGACTTCGGCGGCGGCACGCTCGCGGCGCTGGCCGGGCTGCCGCACGTCGGCGGGGTCGCCGGCCGGCTGGACCACGAACGCGTCAGCCGCACCCTGGCCGAGATCACCTCCCTGCTCGGCCGCCGCGAGCGGCTGTTCCTGGAGCACGGCATCGACTCCATGCCGACGTTCCGGCGCCGCCGCGCGGCCGGTGAGTTCCCCGACGAGCCGTTCGGCGACGTCTTCCTCGTCATCGACGGCTGGTCCACCGTCCGGCAGGACTTCCAGGACCACGTCCCCACCGTCAACCGGATCGCCGCGCGCGGACTCAGCTACGGCGTCCACCTCGTCACCACCACCGCCCGCTGGGTGGAACTCTCCTCGCAGATCCGCGACCAGTCGGCGACCCGGGTGGAACTGCGGATGGGCGACCCGCTCGACTCGATGGTCGACATCCGCCGCGCCGGCACCGTGCCGCGCAGCCCCGGCCGCGGTCTGACCACCGACAGCAAGCTGCACTTCCTTGCCGCGCTGCCGCGGATCGACGGCGTGGAGAGCGCCGCCGACCTCGCCGACGGCGTCGGCGACCTGGTCGCCGCCGTCGCCGAGAGCTGGACCGGCCCGGCCGCCCCGCCGGTGCGGATGCTGCCCACGCTGCTGCCCGTCGCCGAACTGCCGCCGCCGCCCGCCGCCGCCGTGGCCGCCGCGCGGGACGGCCGCCCGCCCCGCGCGCTGTTCCGTATCCCGATCGGCGTGGAGGAGACCGAACTCGGCACCGCCTGGCACGACTTCACCGAGGCACCGCACCTGGTGGCGTTCGGCGACACCGAGAGCGGCAAGACCAACCTGCTGCGGCTGATAGCCCGCAGCGTCACCGAGCGGTTCACCCCCGCCCAGGCGCGCATCCTCGTCGTCGACTTCCGCCGCGAGCTGATCGAGGCGGTCCCCGAGCCCTACCGGCTCGGCCACGCCGTCTCCGTCGACCAGCTCCGGGAACTCGTCGACGGTGCCGCCCGCGCGCTGCGCTCCCGCACACCCGGACCCGAGATCACCCCGGCCCGGATGCGGCAGGCGGACTGGTGGCCCGGACCGCGGCTGTTCATCCTCATCGACGACTACGACCTCGTCGCCAACCCGATGCGCAACCCCTTCGAGCCGCTCCTCGAACACCTGCCGCTGGGCTACGAGATCGGTTTCCACACCGTCCTCACCCGGGCCGCGGCCGGGGCCATGCGCGGTATCAACGACCCCCTGGTGCGGCGGCTGCTGGAGGTCAACGCGCCCGGCCTGCTGATGTCCTGCCCGCCGTCCGAGGGCTATCTCTTCAACAACACCAAGCCGCGGCTGCTGCCGCCCGGCCGGGCCCTCTACATCACCCGTCGCAGCACCGTCCAGGTCCAGACGGCGGTCACCGAAGCGGAGGAGCCGGCGCCGGACCTCTTCTGAACGGCGACCGGGAGCCGCTACGCCGGGGGAGCGGCCGAGGTCGTCGTGGCCGGGCGGGGTGGGGCGCAGCGGCGCCGCCGAGCCAGCGCGGCGTTCGCCGCGAGGGCGGCGGCGGTCAGCGCGGAGCCGCCCACCACCAGCAGCGCCCGGTGCTCGGGGCCCGGATCGGCAGGCTCGCGGTGCAGGCTGAACGCCGTGTCCGGAGCGGCGGTCCGGCCGGGAGCGCCGGGGAGGACGTCGGACAGCGCCGCGTACGCGTCGAGCACCGGCACCGCCCCCGGATACGCCGTCGCCTCCAGCCGCGCCGCCACCTCGGGGGCGGTCAGCTCCGGTTCGTACGAGCGGAGGAGGACGGCCGCGCCCGCCACCAGGGCGGCCGCCACCGAGGGCCCGTCACCCAGGAAGTGCCCCCGGCCGCTCGGACCGATGGAGATCACCGCGTCGCCGGGCGCGGCCATGTCGGCCCGGGAGGGCCGGACGGCACCGTCCGGCCGGCTGCCGGTGCCGTCCACGTCGACCACCGACAGCACACCCGGGTGCGCCGCGGGCCAGAACGGGATCGCGGGCGGATCGTCGTCGCTCGCGTCCTTGTAGTACACCCCGTCGGGGACCGCGGCGGCCACCACCAGGACGTCCTTGGCGGCCGCGTAGGCCAGCGCCGAGTCCAGCGCGGCGCCGGAGCTCTGGAAGCCCAGCGACACGTCGACCACCGACGCCCCGGCGTCCACCGCCGTCCGCACCGCCTGCGCCACGGCCGGCTCGCTCGGCGCGCCCCCCGTCCCGAAACCGCTCAGCCCCAGCACCCGCGCGCCCGGCGCCACTCCGCTGAAACCGCTGCCTGCGGCCGGCGCCGCCGCGATCAGCCCGGCCACGAACGTGCCGTGCCCGACGCAGTCCTTCCCGGCGGCGCCCTTCGCCGTGACCCGGCCGGCCAGCGCGGGCGCGCTCCGGGACACGCCGGTGTCCACCACCGCCACCGTCACCCCGGCGCCGGACGACAACTGCCCGGCGCGGTCGAGTTCGAGGCTCTGCTGTGCCCACGGCACCGTGTGGGCCACCGTGGGCGACGCCTTCGTGCAGCCCTTCAGCGCCTGCGGGTCGAGACCCGTCGGGATCACCGGCAGCCGCAGCGGCGCCGCCGTCCCGCCGCTTGAGGGCAGCGGAGTCGGCGCCGTGTCGGCCGCCGAGGACCCGGCTGCGGCCCCGCTGAGAAGCAGCGCCAGCGAGCAGCACGCCGCGGCGTACGTCCGCCGGCCGGCTCCCGTACGGCCGGACCCGCTCGTGGCAGCCATCCCGTCTCCGTCCGTGCAGCGTCGGGCTCGTGACGGCCCGTATCGTACGGTCCCCGTCCCGCGGCCGCTCGCGCCCGGCCGGTGGTCCGCCGATGCCCGTCCGCCGGGGGACGTCGGCCCACCGGGTGGCCGGGTGGTCCAGCAGCCCGGAGCGACGCGGTGTTCCGGTCCGCGACCGTCACGGCCGCGGAATCGCCAGCCTATCGTTCCCCCTTCGTATCCGGGGGCCGCCCGCCGCCAGGTGAATTACGGGCGTATTCGGGAATGCGATCTGGTCAATTGCCCTGCCGGAAGGGCCTTTTGTCCGATGATCCGGTGGCGGACCCGGTATCTTTTCCCGGGTGACGACGAGCAGCGTTCTCCGGCGAGAGAACGGGGTGGTCCACGTGGCGGCCCCGGACGGCGCCGGCCCGGACGGGAGCCGCCGGTGAGTCCCCGCACCACCAGGCACGCCGAGTCCGGAGGTCTGCGGGTCACCGGCGGCGACGGAGTCTACGTCGTGCACGGCCCCGGCCCGCTGCCCGAGCATCTCGCGGCGTCCGCACGGGAGGTGCTCGGCGCGCCCGCCACCGGCCGGGCCACCGTGCTCGTCGGTGCCGGCTTCGACGACCCCGACGCCCTCTGTGACGGCCTCGCCCCGGCACTCGACGCCTGCGAGGCGTCCGGCGTCACCGAGATCCGGCTGGTGATGACCGGCGGCGCCGCGGAACTGCCCGGCCGGCCCGCTCCGGCCCGCCGCCTGTCCGAACGCTGGTCGTTCGAGGTGGTCGCGCCCGCCGGAGCCGCGATGGTCGTCCCCGGCGGCGGTCTCTTCGCCCCCGACGTCCCCGGCACGCCCGGCGCCTGGTGGCACTTCTCCCGCGGACTGCTGCCCCGGCGGCTCGGCGCCCGGCACCCCCAGCCCGGCTGGCAGGCCGCGCTGGACCGGATCGCGGCCGACACCGCCGAGGGCTGCGTGGTGCACCACATACCCGCCGGCCTGCTGGTGCTGCCGGCGGACGGGCCCGCCGAGGGCGCCGACGCCGTCCGCTACGCCCTGCCGGCCGACCCCGCGCACCCCGTCGTCCTCGTCGGCGCCCCCGGTTCCGTACCTGTCCCCGCCGACGCCCTCGCCGACATCGTCGCCGCCCTGCCCGCCTCCGTGCGCGGCACCGTCCGGCTGCTCCCCGGCGACGGCCACGACCTGCTGCCCGCCGCCCAGCAGGCCGCCGACCTGCTCGGCACCGAACTCCGCGTCGCCAGCGGTGTCCCCGTCCTCCTCGACGACGCCACGCCCAACGCCGGGGGCTCGCCCTGGGACCACCCCGCCCGCAACCCGGCCAGCCGCATCGTGATGCTGGACGAGCACGGCAACCCGTCCTGGCGCCCCTACGTCGAAACGGTCACCTGCCTCCCCGCCGGGACACGGCCCCGACTGGCCGACTGGCGCCCCCCGATCGGCGGCCTGCGACCGGGCGCGGAGCCCGGCACCCTCCTGCTCGACCGCCGCTGGCAGGTGGCCGTCACCCGGGCCGGCCTGTGGGTCGGTCCCGGCGACGCGCGTCTGCCGGAGAGCGCCGCGGCGCGGCCCGTCGAACCCGACGTGATGGCCATCGATCTCGGTCACCCGGATCTCACCCTCGACGACGCCACGCTCTGGGTACCGCTGCAACGGCTCTTCGGCGCGCTCCAGGACGACGTCCGGGACCGGACGATGATCCAGCTCCACGGGGAGGCGTCGGCGGCGACGCACCGGGCGGTGCGCAGACTCGCCGTCCAGCACGGGCTGGCGGTCGCCGCGCGCGGCTGGCGCCCCTTCCTGCCGGACGCGATTCCGGGCCCGGCACCGTCCCTTGCGGCGCCAGCCCCCGCGGCACCGTCTGCCGCTGCCGCTGCCGCTGCCGCTGCCGCTGCCGCCGCCCCGCCCGTCCCGGTCCGGTCGGTGCCGGATCCGTCAGGCCCGGCCGTGCCCGTTCCCGCGGCGGGTGCGGCGGCGCACGCCGGTGCGGGGTCGGACGCGGTGGTCCCCTCCGGCAGGGCTTCGGGTACCGCGGCGCCGGGCGTGCCGGCCGAGGGCGCGTCGGCTCGCCCCGTCGAGGCACCGCCCGCGCCGGGCGCGGGCCGTACGGCTGCCGCGGGTACCGGCGCAGGCGGTGCCGGCCCGGCCGAGCACGGGAGCGCCGCGCCGACCGGCACCCGCGAGGCCGCGCCAACGGCGCCGGACCGCACGGCACTTCGGGTGGTGCCGTCCGTGGAGGAGACACCGGCCGCCGCGGGGATGACAACGTCGTCGGACGGCCGGACCCCCGCCTCCGCCGCGTCCGGGAGGGTGCGCTCCGTCGGCTCCCCGGTGGAGGAGGCGCCGTCCCCGGACGCTGCTTCGACGGGTGCGCCCGAGCGAGCGGCCGCCGCGGACAGTGACGCGGGGGCGCCCCGTGCGGCAGGGGCGAGGACGGGGGCGCTGTCGTCGGGCGGGTCGTCCTCGGCGGGCGCCGCGCCCGCGAGGCCGCGCCTGCGGGGATTCCCCGGCCTCACCTCGGGGAGCGCGAACCGGCCCGGAGCAGCGGGCGGCGACCACGCCCCCCGGCCTGCGCGGGCGACCGAACCGCCCGCGGGCGAGAGCGACGGCCGAGCCGCGGAATCGCCCGTGTACCCCCCGCTGCGGCTGGCCACCGAGGGCGGTACCGGCGGTACGTCTCCCCTCGCGTCCCCGGCCGTCCCGCCGCAGCCGCTGGGAGCGTCCGCGTCCGGCGAGGCGCCAGGATCTGACGGATCGGGGGAGGCGGTCACTCCCGAGGCCCCCGGCACGGCGCAGGCCCCCGCCGCCTTGGAGAGGTCCGCCGCCCCGGAGGCACCCGTGAGCCCCGCGGCGCCCCTTCCGCCGACCGCCGCGGAGCCGTCTGTCCCCGAGCCGACCGTCGCGCCGCAACCGTCCGCCGCCCCCGGCACCCCCGCCGCCCCCGGTGTGCCGGTGATCGCGGGACGCGCCCTCGTCCTGCCGTCCCGGCGCAGCACCGAAGCCGAACGCAACCTGGTCCGGACCCTGCTGGGCGCCACCTGGGACGGCCACAGCGTGGCGGTGACGCGGGCCATGACCCAGGTCCCCGTCCTGCGTGGCGGCTCCGTCGCCGAGTCGGAGGACGCCACCGCCGAACTGGCGCTGCTGCACGCCTACATGAACGTGGACCAGAGTGCGCCCTGGTCGTACGAGGGGCTGCGCGCGGCCGCCGTCACCGGAGACCGCGCCCTGGTCCCGGTGCTCGCGTGCGTGGCCGCCGCGCTGCGCCGACTGCCCTCCTACCGCGGCGCCGTGGTGCGCCCCGCGGGTGCGTCCGGGATCGCCGGGACGGCCCGGCTCCTGCTGCCCGGCGAGGAGTTGGGCGACGTGCTGCCGGTCAGCGGACTCGCCGTGGAGCGGGGCGGCCCGGCGGTGGCCGGTGACCGCTACCTCGTGTGGTCGATGACGGGCCGCCGGGCCGGCTCGCTGCTGGGCGGCGCGGGCGCCGAGGCCGCGGGGCCCGCACCCGCCGACGAGGTGCTGTTCGCCCCCGGGACGCGTCTGCGGCTGCTGGCCGTCGACGACCTGGACGGGGCGGCCGTCGTTCTGCTGCGCGAACTGTCCGAGACCGCCCCCGCGGCCGTCCCCGGCGTCCTGGACGCGGCCGACGCGACGGCCCTCGACCGGCTGCGGTCACGCGCCCGCCCCGAGGGAACCGCGGCCGGTCCGCTCGACCCCGCCCGGCTGCCCGGACGCTGCACCGGAGTGCTGGGCCTGCTCACCCCCGACCCGCACCCCGGCGGCGGTCGACCCGTCGCCGGACCCTGACGACACGCCCCATCACCCCAGACGACCGAGGAGGACGGATGGCCCTCGACCACCCGGCGGGCGGACACCCGCCGACGGCGGGGACAGGCGGCCCGGCCGCACCGCCGCGCATACGGCGGGCGCTGGCTCTGCCCCTGGACGAGACCGACATCGGCGGTACCGCCACGTCGGCCGCGATCGCGGCCGCCCAGCTCGTCGCCGCCGCGGGACCGGCCACCGCGGCCCCCGTGACCGGCGTGCCGGAGAGCGGACCGGTCGCCGGCCGGCTGCCGGGCCGGGACAGCCGGGGCCGGCAGACCGCTGCCGCCGCGGACCCGCAGGCCGAGGCCGCGGCGGAGGCCGTCCTCACCGGCAGCCTCGCGGGTGTCGCCGAGGGTGTGTCCGAGGGCGGCGCGGAACGCCGGCCCCGCATCGCCGCCCGCGCGGCCAAGGTCGGCCGCTGGCCGCTGATGACGGCGGCCGCGGTCGCCGGAGCGGTCCTGGTCACCCTCCCGTTCGTGCACGGCAATGACCGTGACACCACGACCCTCGAAGGCGCCAACAGCCCGCAGCCGCTCGCCTCTCTCGGCGGGGACACGGCCCACCAGGGCCACACCTCCGCCGACGGACCGGACGGCTACTCGAGCCAGATGCCCGCCCCGGCCCGGCACGGTTCGGACGGCTCCCGTTCCGGCTCGCTCGCGCAGCCCGGCACCAGTGGCACCCCGAGTCCGTCGACCTCCGGCCAGGCCGTCGCGCCCCCGAACGACACGGCCGTCGTCCCCGGCACGGAGACGGGCACCACGGACCCCTTCGCCGCCGGGCCCACGCCGGGTGCCACGCCGGGCGACCTGACGGCCGTGCCGCCCCCCGGCAATCCCGAGGACAGCCTCGTGCTGCCCACGCTCGTCGGAGCCGACGGCACCCCGCTCGTCCCGGGCCTGCAGGGCACCCTTCCGTCGTCGCCCCCGCCTCCCTCGTCGGACCCGGCCGCGTCGGACAAGGACACGACGAAGACGCCGCACGGCACCCCTCCTGACGACCCGGCGGACACGAAGGACACGAAGGACGCGAAGGAGTCCAAGGACGGGAAGGACGCGCGGAAGTACCCGGTCATCGCGTTCAAGGGCACATCCGCCACGCCGCAGAAGGCGACGCCGACCACCCCGGCGACCCCGGCCGCTCCTGCGAAGACGTCGACCCCGAAGTCGTCCACCAGCACTCCGGTGGCCCACACCACCGCCAAGGACACCACGCCTGAGGTCACCTCCTCGAAGCCGGCAGAGACCGGGACCCCGGCGGTCTCGCAGCCCGCAGCCCCGGCCAAGCCCGTCACCCCGGCCGTCCCGGCCACCCCGGCCACCCCGTCGAAGCCCTCGACACCGGCGACGCCTGCCAAGCCTGCGACGCCCGCCAAGCCGGCCACACCGGCGAAATCCGCCAACCCCGCGCAGGAGAAGCCGAAGAGCGATCCCGCCCCGGCTCCGAAGCCCGCGGTGGTCTACGCGACGGCCATCGCCTCGGGCTCGTCCATGGGGTCGGGCCAGTCCGTCACCAACCGGGACGGCACGAAGGTCGCGATGGACGCGGACGGCAACCTGGTGATCATCGGCCCCGGCGGCGGCGTGCGCTGGTCGTCCCACACACCTGGCTCCGGCCACACCGTCGCCATCCAGCGCGACGGCAACCTCGTGGTCTACGACGCCTCCGGGCACGCGCTGTGGGCCAGCAACACCGCCGGACACCCCGGTGCCGTACTGGTGATCCACCCGAACGGCAACGTGACCGTCAGCTCCCCCGACGGCAACTCCACCTACTGGTCGGCTGGCACCGCCCACTGACCGCAGGACCACGCCCAGGCTCCTCCCACCACGAGGTGGGAGGAGCCCGCTGCGTTCCTGAAGCCGCACGGCGAACCGCCTCGCCGCCGACGGACGCCGGAGCGACGGCGTGCGTCAGAAAGGGAGATCCGGCAGGCCGCAGGCGGTGACGTCCTCGCCGCCATGTGGATGTTGTGCGGGCGATCCTCCACGAGGCGTTGACGCGCCGACCGTACGATGACCCCCCGCCCACTCCCGCGCGCGGCGCCGCGACGGAGGTGGGGGAGACCGCCGCCCGACGCGCCCCAGGGAGCCCGCCCCCGTGCCCCACCTCCACGACGCGCCCATGTGCCGCCGGCCCATCGCACAGGAGGAGCACGGCGTACGCCCGCGCGATCACCTTCCCGCCGATGCACTGAGAAAGGTCCTGCCCGTGATCACACTGACGCTCGCCGAGATCGCCGAAGCCACCGGGGGAACCGTCCATGACGCGCCCGATCCGGAGCGGGTACGTGTCACGGGCCCGAGCGGCAGCGACTCGCGGCAGGTCGGGCCGGGCGGGATGTTCGTCGCGGTGACGGGCGCCCGGGTGGACGGCCACGACTTCGTCGACCAGGCGGTGGCCGGCGGTGCCGTCTGCGTCCTGGCCTCCCGCCCGGTGGGTGTGCCCGCGGTCGTGGTCCCCGACGTGACGGCCGCGCTCGGGCGGCTTGCGCAGTACGCCCTGACCCGTACGGGGGCGCAGGTCGTCGCGCTGACCGGCTCGGCGGGCAAGACCACGACGAAGGACCTGCTCGCCCAGGTGCTCTCCCGCCACGGCCGAACGGTCGCGACACCGGGCAGCTTCAACACCGAGATCGGCCTGCCCCTGACCGTCCTGTCGGCGGACGAGGACACCCGCTATCTCGTCCTGGAGATGGGCGCCCGGCATGTCGGCGACATCGCCTACCTCGCCACCCTGACCCCGCCCGCCCTCGGGATCGTCCTGAACGTCGGCTCCGCGCACGTCGGCGAGTTCGGCAGCCGCGAGGCCATCGCCGAGGCGAAGAGCGAACTCGTCCAGGCCCTCCCGCCCGCGTCCGAGGGCGGCGTGGCGATCCTCAACGCCGACGACGACCTGGTCGCGGCGATGGCCGACCGCACCAAGGCCGCCGTCACGTACTACGGCACGAGCGAGCGGGCCACCGTCCGCGCCACCGGCATCGAACTGACCGCAGGCCGCGCCGCCTTCCACCTCCACACCCCCGACGGCAACGCCCCCGTCACCCTCCAGCTCCTCGGCGCCCACCAGGTCCACAACGCCCTCGCGGTCGCCGCCACCGCCCACGCCCTGGGCATGCCGACCTCGGTAATCGCCGAAGCCCTGACCTCCGCGGCACCAATCTCCGCCGCCCGCCTGGAGATCCTCGAACGCCCCGACGGCATCACGATCATCAACGACGCCTTCAACGCCAACCCCGAATCCACCCGCGCCGCCCTGGAAACCCTCGTCTCCCTCGCCCAAGGCCGCCGCACCATCGCCGTCCTCGGCGAGATGAAGGAACTCGGCCCCACGTCGATCGCCGCCCACGAGACCATCGGCCACCTCGTCGCCACCCTCGGCATCCACACCCTGATCACGGTCGGCACTTCTCCCGAGATCACCGCCGTCACCGCAGCAGCCCGCGACAGTAGCCCCAGCGTCGTGACCGCCGCCGCAGAAGACGCCGACACCCTCCTCGCTACGCTCACCCCACTCCTCG